>NZ_JARBEA010000001.1 GCF_028863945.1 Jeotgalibaca caeni
GTGTCGGATAACAATATGAAAAACAAGGACGGGACAAGGTTTAGAGAGCATATTAGAAAAACTATGAATTATTCAGGATAAAGACAATTAATAAAATTAAACCTGCTTGTAATTCCATTCGATTCTCACCTTCCTCTATTCAGAATTTCTTCTTCTGTCTCGATTATTTCTCGTGTAGGTTCCTCCAACGGACGATTCGTGATAATACTGAATAAGTTCATCAAACTGTAAACTAGCATCAGTACACCAGAAACCGGTACAGATAAATAAATGAAGCCCATTGGAATTCCTAATGAAGGCGAGATTTGACTCATGGTTAAGGATGCAGCTTTACTGCCTCCGTAAATCATGATAATCGCTGCAAAAAGAACGAATAGAACTTGAATGATCATCTCCAAAATACGTTGGTTTTTTTCGTTTAAATTGTCACTTAACAAAGTAACGGCTAAGTGACTCTTCTTCCCTACTACATAAGCGGAAGCCAACATCGCCAGCCACACTAAACTAAAACGTACAAATTCTTCCGTTAAGGTACTTGGGTTATTAAGAATTGTTCTGGCAATTACTTGCCAAATTACTACCAACACCATGATAACCAGAATACTTCCACAGACTAATTCAAGGGCCTTGTCTAGATATTTCTTTAAATTAACCATTTTCTCCTACACTCCTATTCGGCCTGATCGCCTAAGTTGCGAATCTCTTCATACAGTTCTCCAAACTCTTCACTGTTTTTGAACTCTTCATGTAAGGGTTGGACCGCTTCTTGAAAAGGAGCTTTATCAACTTCATTGAATTGAACACCGTATTGCTCGATTGCAGCAGCTTTTTCTTCCTCTACTGCTTGCTTGAAGACCTCTTTTTCAAATGCAGTTGATTCCGCCGCTGCTTCATGAATCGCTTGCTGTTGTTCTGCTGTCAATTGCTCCATAGACGCTTGGTTCATGATGACAATATCCGGAACACGAGTATGTTCATCGTAGGAATAATATTTCGCAATATCTCCATGTCCAGCAGTAACTAAAACAAATTCATTGTTCTCAGCACCGTTAATTAAATTTGACTGCATAGAAGTATATACTTCATCACTACCTAACGGAGTTGGGGATCCTCCTAGCATTTCTACCATCCGAATAGCGGTTTCACTTTGAAGAACCCGGATTTTCTTTCCTTTTAAATCATCCGGGTGGTTAACTGGTCCGTCAACCATATAGAAACTTCTTTGTCCAGAATCGTAATAAGTAAGCCCTACAAAACCTAAGTCAGCTGTTGATTGGTATAACGGCTCCATAATTGATTCATCTTCCATGACACGAAAGAAGTGATCTTCACTGTCAAACAAATATGGAACGGAGAAGATGGAGTAATCTTTAGAGAAACTTTCTAACGCTGATCCGCTGACTTTGGTGAAGTCAATCGCACCGGTTTGTGTTAATTCAATTAGTTCTCTCTCTGCACCTAACTGTCCATCAGGAAAGTATTCAATGACTACTTCCCCATTTGTTTTTTCCTCTACTAAGTCTCCAAACAACTGCATGGAGTCAATAACCGGTTGGCTATTACTTGCATAGGAGTATCTCAATACTATCGTATCTTCAGAAGCACTTGTCTGATCGGATGAACCACAAGCAGTTAAAGATAGGAGCGCCGCTCCGCTTAGTAAAACTGCTTTCATTCTTTTATTGAAATTTCTCATTGCTATTTCTCCTTAGCTTATCGAAAATCTTTTCCTTCTGAATCTTAAACAAAAGATACCAACAACTCTGCAAATGCTAGCACGGTCAAGGATTGTCCATAAGGCATCGCTGTAATTCCGATTTCACGGTAAAAGTCGAGCGTATCTCCCATTCCCGTTCCAATCGAAACCTTTTGCACGGTACCTGTTTCGTCAATTTCATTTAGTAAGCCCAAAATGGCTTTTTCAGCTACTTCTTCATATTCTTTTCCGATGTAACGTTTATGAATAGACTTCAAGATACCGTATGCAAATCCGGCTGTAGCAGAGGACTCCAGATAGGAATTTGGATCATCTAATAGCGTATGCCACAAACCGCTTTCATCTTGCATAGAAGCTAAGGCACGAACTTGGCTATTTAATGTATCCACTAAGAATTCTCTAAAGAAATCGCCTTCTTTTAATTCCAAAATTTCAATGATTTCTGGTATCGCAATCGTAATCCAACAGTTTCCGCGAGCCCAAAGAGCTTCAGCATAGTTATGATTTTCTTCAAAAGTCCAGCCGTGATACCATAAACCAGTTTTCTTATCTGCTAGATACTTGATATGAATCAAGAACTGTTTCTTCGCTTCTTCTATATACTCTGGTCGATTAAACATCATCCCGATTTTAGCCAGCGGCAATACCGTCATCATTAAGGTGTCATCCCATAATTGATTCTTGTTTTCAGGACCATATGTCATATGTTGTAAGCCATCGTCATTCGTGCGAGGCATATCGTACATAACCCAGTCTGCCCATTGTTCTAAATAAGGTACAAAACGTTGATCGCCAAATTCTTCATACAAGAAAGCCATTGTTAGTAGTGGCGCCATTGTATTGACATTTTTTGGTGGTGCACCTTCTAATAAGCGTTGCTCGAACCAATCGGTAACGATTTTTAATGCTTTTTCATCATTCGTTGTTTTCCAGTACTTAAAGATTCCGTATAAGCCAACACCTTGCGGCCAGTTCCAAACAGTCCAGCTTTTATCGTCTACTTTTAAGCCATCGAAGTCTAACAAAAATTCCCCGCTATCGTCTTTGATTTGAGTCAAATTGTCCATCATCAAATCAATCGCTTTCAAAATCGTTTTTCGTTCTACAAATAATTCATTGATAATCATGGTGATCCTCCCTAGTTGATACTTAGAAATTTATAAACTTCATTATAACGAAGGAAGGAAGATAACTCAATACTTTTTCCACACTTTCTCTAAAAAAACCACAAATATATTTCTGCTTACTTGGTTTTGTGTGAGTTTTTTAGGTTGTTAAGGTATTCATCCCCGGTTTAATCGTATGTACTTGTTGGTTTACTTTTATCCATATGGATTGTGCATTTGGATTCCACACTCGGTCTCCATTTCGTGTAAATACTAATCGGTTTGCTGCATCCATATATTGTTTGAACTCCAGATTTGTGACAAACCAAATATCTTCCTGTGAAGATACGAGTTGCGCGAACTCTTCCATCAAGTCCCAATTTCCGTCTGCATCAAACTCATAGCTATGTCCCCACACATACATGAGATACAAGTACTGACTTTTATCCAAAGAAACAAATTGTTTTCCCAATTCCATTAACTGGTGATTATGGTGACACGTTGGCATCCACTCATACCAGTCATTCGGCAATTGAAACTGATTGCTATTTCCTACTACTCTGGCATACTCAATCCCGAGAAACGGTAACAGCTCTTTAATTTTCTGTGTATACGATCCGTTCGGGTATGAAAAACCTTGAACTGGATATGGTACGAACTCCTCCAAAGCCTTTCGGTCTTCCAATACTTCTTCCGTGACCTTTTCAAGCGGGCATCGAGCAATCGTCGGATGTGTATACGTATGACACGCCACTTCATGCCCTTGATAGAGAGACGTCACCTCTTCTTTTCCAATTCGTGAAGAAGAGGACTCTCCTTCATCATGAAAAAGTCCTCCGTTTAAATGGAATGTGCCTTTCAAACCATATCGATTAAATATTTCTATCAACCGACGATCCGCGACTTTCCCATCATCATAGCTGAATGTCAAAGCCTTAAACTTTCCTTCTGGATATGTAATGACATATTGATTCATCCTTGTCATTCCCTTTCTTATTTTTATCCTTTTACTGAGCCAATCATCATTCCCTTTGCAAAGTGCTTTTGCAAGAAGGGATATACAATAAGGATTGGTAACGTGGCAACAATAATGACCGCAAATTTCATCCCTTGTTCTGGAGGAATATAGTTTGGATCCATTAACGCTGTATTGTTCAGCGCACTGGAAGACATCGTTATTTGACGCAGCAAGAGTTGAATCGGCCACTTGGTACTGTCATTCAGATACAATAATCCACTCATGAAGTCATTCCAAATTCCGACTGCATAGAAAAGCGTAAAAGTAGCCAGAATTGGTTTCGATAGAGGCAAGAAAATCTTCGTTAAAATCGTTATTTCTGTAGCACCGTCCATACGTGCGGACTCTTCTAGTTCAAGCGGCATTTCTTGAAAGAAGTTTTTGATGATCATTAAGTTAAAGGGATTGATGGCAGCTGGGAGCATGAGTGCCCAGTAGGTATCTAACAAACCTAAGTTTTTTACAACTAAAAAGGTAGGAATCATTCCTCCTGAGAAGAGCATAGCGAAAATAACCATGTTCAACAGGACATTTCTTCCTTTTAACTTCGCTCTTGATAGAGGATAGGCAAATGAGAATGTAAAGAATAACTGAATTAGCGTTCCACCAATGGTAACGCCAATCGTAACCATCAAACTTCTCATAAATGCTGGCGTAGTAAAAATATATCGATATGCTTCAAAGGTAATCGTCTCTGGAATCAAAAAGAATGGACGAGTGGCGATTTCTGCTTCTGTGGCAAAGGAAGCTGCGATTACATATAGAAAAGGTAGCAGCATGATGATTGCCAAAAAGGACAGGAAGATGATGTTAAAGAAATCAAAAATTTTTCCTGCTTTCGTATTGTGCATGGTGTGCATCTTTGTTCCTCCTTCTCCTAGTAAAGGCCATTTTGACCTAATTTTTTCGCTAGTTTATTGGTTGATAGTACTAAAACAATTCCGATAACAGAACGGAATAATCCGACAGCTGTACTATAACTGTAAGCCCCGCTTGTAATCCCCATCATATACACATAGGTATCAAAAACATCTGCGACCGATCGATTCAAAGCATTCGTCATTAAATAAATCTGGTCGAAACCTGTAGAAAGAATCGAACCTACTCGCATGATGAGCATAATGACAATGGTGCTACGGATAGCAGGCAAGGTAATGTGCCAAACTCTACGGAAACGACCTGCCCCGTCCATAATGGCAGCTTCATATTGTTCCTGATCTACTGCTGAAAGAGCGGCTAAGTAGATAATGGTTCCCCATCCCATCTCTTTCCAGATAACCTGTAGCACAATCAAAGGACGGAACCACTGCGGGTCTGTCAAAAAGCTGATTTCTTGCCCTGTAATGGATTGAGCCAATTTGGTAACGATTCCTCCATCGATGGAGAATAAGATAAACGTGATACTTGCGACAATGGTCCAAGATAAGAAGTGCGGAACATATACCATGGTTTGCACAATCCGTTTGTAAATCGCTTGGCGGACCTCATTCAACAGTAATGCCAAAACAATCGGAGCTGGAAAAGCGACTAGAATGTTTAAGAACGCAATGATAAGCGTATTACTCATAATCCGCATAAAATCAGGATTAATAAAAAAGTCCCTAAAGTTCTCTAACCCTACCCATTTACTGCCATGAATCCCTAAGTTCGGAACATAATCTTTAAAAGCGATGATAATTCCGTACATAGGTGCATACTTAAAAATCAAAAAATAGAGAAGTCCAGGTACAACTAGTAAGTACAACCATTTGTTATTTTTGACATGTTTAATAAAATCTTTGAGTTGGATAAAAGAAGAAGTCATCCGTTTTTTTGCCGGTGGTTTTAATGCGATTTCCCTTTGAGACGCTGTTTCTGTTTTTATGGTGCTCAATCCTCTCAACCCCTTTTCCTTCATTCTGTACGTACGAATGTAAAAAAGAGGCAGGCACAAACGTTCCTGCCTCTTTTCCATTCATTTAGTTATTGGCTTGGTGCAATTCATTTGTTTCAGCAATCAAATCTTCCCCGCCGCTTTGTTTCCATAGTTCAATGGCATCTTTCCAACCATTTTCATCGATTTGGCCGGCAATATATTGTACACGAGCATCGGTAATAATTTGGTCAAGTTGTGCACCTTTTGTAGCATAGGTTTCCGTAACGTAAGCTGCAGCAGGGTTAAAGACAGCAAATTCTAAATCTCTCGCTTCTAAGTCTTTACGTAGCTTCCATGCAGCTTCTGCCTTTTCTGTAGCTGGTTTGGCAGTATAAATATGACTTTCTTCGGTTACGTTTGTTCCCATTTGTGAATACGATTTGATTGCGGTATTGATTTCTTCAATTTCAGGAGTTACTTCTGTTACAGCAACCGAGTACTCATCTTCCACTGTAAAGTTCACTCCTTCAATCCCGTTATTCATCAACACTTGCATTTCAGCATCATTCGTCTTGTCAATAAAATCAAGAACGGCTCGTAAATGTTCCTCAGATTGTACAGAAGATTTTGGAATAGCGAGGAAACCGGAATATCCAGCGGTTGGCTGTGCATATGTATTTCCATCCGGTCCAGCCAGGTTTCCTGTGATCGTTACGAAATCTTGTCCGGCAACTTCATCGGTATTCATTGTATTTGTGATAGTAGCAGCACGTGAATGAGTATCTAAAATGATTCCTCCCGTTCCATTAATGAATGGATCATTCCATTTATCAGATGATAGAGTAGCAAAGTCGCGGTTAATCAGGCCTTCTTCTGCCATCTTTCTAGCAAATTGAATGGATTCAAGGTACTCCTCCGTCATAAAGGAAGGAATCAACTCGCCGTCCACTTCTTTCCAACCATTGCCAGCTCCAAACCAGATATTCAATAAGTCGAATGCTTGAGCAAAGTTAGGAATAATAATACCGGTTGTATCATCTACTCCGTTTCCATCCGGGTCTTCTTCTGTGAAGGCTTTTGCTACGTTATACAATTCCTCTACTGTCTTTGGTGCTTCCAATCCTAATTTTTCGAGCCAATCTTTCCGGAAAATAGCTGTTGATCGCATCAAATCTCTAGAACGGTAAATTCCATAAATTTCTCCGTTCACACTCGAGCTCTCTAAGACTTCAGGATTCGCTTGAGAAAGATTTGGATAATCATCTAAGTATTCTGATAATTCCCAGAATGTTCCACTCTCGGCTGATTTAATGAATCCAGGGTCTTTTCCTTGAATAACCATAATTTGAGGAATATCGTCAGAAGCCAAGGTAATATTCATTTTATCTGCATAAGATGGATTAGGTACCCAAGTAATTTGAATATCTTTTCCTGTATATTCTTCCATTTTCTCTAGTATCGCATTGTCTTCTTCTGGCGGTGTGGTTTCGATGAAGGGAACCATCAAAGTAACTGTACTCGCATCAAATTCTGCAGCAGTTGTTGAGCCAGATGTCTCCCCACTTGAAGATGCGGCCTCTCCACAAGCACCCAAGACTAAACTTGAAAGTAAAACAGCTCCACAGGTTGTAACAATCTTTTTGAAATTCATTTTTCTTCCTCCAATATTTTTTGTTTGATTGATTCTGGTAAGTATTCCTGAATAAATTCTAAACATAGAATGATGTTGAGACACCATTGAGAAGCAATATTCGTAGAAATCCAAGGAAGTTCTTCTATTGATTTCCAATTGGTAACTTTTTTCAGGGAAGCTTCCATCGGCAACGGTACACCCGATATCGATTCATTCAGCAAAACGTTCCAAGCATGACGGGCAAGTTCTTCATCCTTGTAGTGAGAAGCTGCATAACCCATCAGACCAGAGGCAAAAACGGGCCAGGCGAAATGCTGATCATACAAGTCTCCTCCTGTACGTGCTTTCTTTTCTTCATTCGGAAGGGCATAAAATGCTCCGAATTCAGCCAGCATGTCCTTCCATTCCTCATCCCCTAAACTCTGAGCTAATTCGAGCCATACTTGAGGAGCACCAAAGGAGATAATCATATGGTATCCGCCAACGTTCCCAGTACCGTAATCGTGCATTTCCTTCGTTCCTTTATCGAACAAATAAGTAGGACCTGTCAGCAATCTATTTTTTGTGTTTTTTATGGAATGAATTCCTGTTTCAATATGATTTCGATAGTTGCCATTTCCCGTTCTTTCCCACTCCGTAAACCAGTTGGAAGTAAGGGCAGCCCAGTCTGGACCTACTCGAATGGGATATTTCTCTTCTACTTTTTCTGGATAAAACTCTCTTAATGGAGCTAGTTCATCGAAAATAGTCTGTTCATTGTCCTTCACTTCGGTTAATAGATCGCCTACTCGTTCGTCAGCCGTCAGGAAATAATAGTATCGATGCAGCCCTGCCATCGAAATTCTGGCTTCCTTACATTGGCAGCCCCAATGAAGAACATTGTGGCGCGAACCCAATCCTTTATACTCTCCGAGGTGGTACTGATCAACTTCTGATGTGTGGCGAGTCATCGCTTCCGCTAAGTAAAAGGCTTCTGCATCTCCTGTACGAAGGAAATCTTGCCATAACCACATGTTGGGCACGAGTTCTGTATTCTGCCATGCATAGCCGCCCATATCATAGCGCCAAACATGACGATACGGATCATACGTATGCATGACGTCTCCATAATTCCAAAAGCCATACCAATCTCTTTGATCGATTTCTTTGATATAAAACTTTCTTAGAAATAACATCTGTTCTTCTAAAAAGCTGCTCATCGGAGTGGATCGATTCGGTAAGCTCCACACTCCCAGAGCCTTGGTCCGATAATAATCTTCGGGCTGCGAAACAATTCGAGCCGGTTGACTCGCTTCTTCCGCAAGCGCTACCAACTCTTCATTAGAAGGCGGTGCCGTAAATACAGATAGCATCATTGTATTCGTATTGGCAATTCCAATTGGCGTAGAGCGATTCTCTTCCATTCCTTCATAGGCGCTAAGCATGTGATTGCGTTCTGAATAATGTCGAAAGTCGATTGTTCCTCCCTTTGGTGTCCACAGCCAAATAGTCATCTTCGTGGAGGTTCCGGTAAGTTCGGTCACTGCTATTTCTCTTGGAGCTTTTTCCCAAAACTTTTCAATTGCACAGCTGATTCCGCCACTTCTCCCCCCGACATACACCATTCCCTTGGAACGATTTCCACAACCAATTTGCAAATTGGTATAGTCTTGTCCCGTTTTCTTCGTTATTTCATAGTGATTGGGCCGAAGCTGGGTAAGGTGAAACTGATTCCATATCGCATTCTCTCTTGCGTGAATCAATAGTTCTGGCTCTTCTTGATCGAATTCTACTATTTCGCCAGAAAGTTGCCGTTCATAATGCGTATTAGCTACGGCATGTCTTCTGCTCAATAATAGTTGGGCAGGTTCTGTGTAGATTCCTTCTTCACCCATCAGCCGAACATGCCGGTTCCAAGGTTCTCCTTCTAGCTGTGTACGTAGTTCTAAACCAATCCCATCGAGAGAGTCGGCACTTGCAATAATAGCAGTATGTACGACTTCTATATGAGGAACGCCTTGGTAGAAGCGAAAACGAACAATTACTTCTTGAAGACATTTCTCGTTCTTCATTATTTTTGCGGTTACTTTTATTACTGCTTTTACTGGGCCATTTTCTTCTACTTCGATTTTTTCAATCAGAGCGAGAAGTCGTTTGGAATCAGACTCGGCAAAGAGCCGCAAGGACTCCGCCTTTCTTTTCCCGTTTACCTTGATCCATTCGATTACGGTTCCTAGAACACCTTGTTTTGGGAAAAAGGCTTGCAGCGCTCCATTATCCACATACACTCCATTATACTTCTCTAAGGCTACCGGGATCGTTTTTTCTTGATCATTTCTTGATAAATCGTTGGTAATTTTTTCGTTTTCTTCGAATACAGCAGCATGAGCCGTCCATTTAACTGATTGATCCGGCCAATACGCCATTACTTTTGTTTGAGCCGGTCGGTTACCCAATTGATTCAGTTGAACTGCTTCATCCTTTGTTAAGGTTCCTTTGTCCCAAGGAATTCCCCAAGAAATTCCCTTCTTCACCCTAACGGCTTGATCCAACCACTTCATTGTCATTTACCTTTTGTCACTCCAATCTTCCTACTTTGCGATTGCTTGTTCCTTTTGACTTTCCATCATCCTTTCTTCATTATTTTCAAAGAGTCTTAAATACATCCCTTCGATCACTACAATCCACAATCCAAAACTAAAGAAAGGAATGAGACCAGGCAGTAAAAGAGACCCGTAATAACAGATTCCTGTCCATAGGATGATCAGTAACATTCCTCCTATGTTATAAAAGATAAAGGGCATACTCTTCTTGATCGCTTCCAACGGTCTTAACCAATAACTCGTTAGCAAGGCACCGGAAGTCATCATTGAAATAAAGAGTAAAAATTGAGTTATTACCAAGATAGAAAGAAAGATGCCTTGTACTTCTCCACTCCATCCGAAATTAATTTGCTTATCTACTTCGATAAAAGCAAATACAATACATTGCGGAAGGAACACTTTATTGGCAAGCACAAAGTTCTTTTTATATTTTTCCAGGTATACCCGCAGCGGTTTGGTTAATTTATGCTGGTGGTATTCCTTGGCTACTTCCATGGTTGTTACAAAACTAGGACCCAGTCCAAATATGCCTAGTCCCAATACAAACCCTAATACAAAAAGTGCCTGAAGGATGGCACAAATATATAAATGGTTTAAGCCACTATAAACCTTCTGAAAGAATGAACTTGAAGTGGTCATCTAGGTTTCCTCCTACTCCGTTACCCACTCATAAACTTGTAAATTGTGGTACTTTGCTTTCATTGGGGCCATTTGGCGAAAGCCAATATGACCACTTTCTAAAGCTGGTCCAAATTGCTCTCCATCGTCTTTCCATTGAAAGATAGGCAGATCATCAATTTGAAACGAGATCGTATTTTCTTTCTTACATACTTTTAAATGATAGTACCTATTGGCATCTTCAACTGGTGGAAGCGGATCGGCTCCTTGTGCAGCGAAGTGGAACCCGCTGCTCTTTCGCAAGTTACACGTTCGAAACGCTCGTTCAGATTCATATTTATGCCGAAAATAAGAAAGATGATACGTATTGATGTCGCTTGAATGATATTGAGGATAATAGCCGTTTCTCTTTTTTAACTTCTCATCAAAGATTGATTCTCCTGACGCTCCTTTAGCCCCAAAAAAAATCATGCACAATCCCGGTTCTCTTATCGGAAGAAAGTCCCAATGGATTTCAATATCACTTGGAAATTCTTCTGGCAACCAATACGTCCAATGTGCGTTGTCCCCCAGTGATTCAGGGTCTCCGTTTTCTAACACAAGACCTTCTTCAAAGGAATACAAGACATTTCCTTCTTTTATCCAACCTGTCACATCTGCTTCCTTCACCAATGGATTTTCATAGATTAATTTCTTTTTCATCTACCCTCCTCCTTGCTTGCTCTACGTTCTACATCAAAAATATCGAAGAAAGCGATTTCCTACAATTGTCTTTTTTTGCCGATTGCGGTAAAACGTTATTATACCAACGTTTAGAATAGTTCTTTGCAAAAAAGTGCAACAAAACCTCACACCAAGAAATCGTTTTCATTTTATTGAAATACGTAAAAAAGGCAGGGTTTTTCCTCCCTGCCTCCAATCAAAATGATTCAGCTTTTCTCTAACACGTTCACAGGTCCTAAAATACCTGAGCTTCTCGGATTGGCTTCATACTGATTGGTTAAACTATTCTGCACATAAACTTCAATCTCGATTTCCCCATTTTCATCAGCAGTCTCTAATGGAATCTGATAGGGAGCTGTAAAAATGATTGTTTCTGTTCCATCTGCTGAAATGGACCTTACGATATCATTCACTGCTCCCAAATCTAGCACGAAATGACGATTCTCATTTTCAGGAGGAACGGTTACGGTAATGTGGTAACACACTTCACCTGAATAAGCGGGATCGATGTTTGTCCAGTCCGAAAAATCAGATAAGGAAAAAGGTTCTGTTTTTACTTGAATATCTCCTTGTATTTCCTTCAGTTTACTAACTTCTAGCAGAGGGTACTCTTCATCGTTTCTTTTTTCGGTAAATATTTTTAATTCTCTGGGATATAGCTTCACTTGCTTGTTTCCATCCTGGGTGGGAGATGTATAAATTTCACCAGTCATTGGTTGCAGCTCTAGCAAGCAATCAGGAGCCAGCCATTCAAACTCACACAACGCTTCCCCTTCATTACTGAACAAATAAAAAGTTCGCCCGTCTTTGACAATCTGGCTATAACGAATCTGTGGAACCCTTATTGATAAGGTTGGACGGTACAAGGCATTCCGCTTCATCTCCGCTACTTCGCTGATTGGAAGGATGGTTAATCCCTTTTTCTCCAGTGCCATAATTTTCTGCTTTGTCAGGGATGAAAAGCCCTCTGCTACGGCTAGTACATTATAGCGTTGTGCACCTATTTCAATCCAACCATTTTTTACCGGCAGCTGGTCGAGATATTTTTCCTCTACGTAATTAAACTCCATCTGCTCTTCCCAAAAAGGAATCACTTCTTCCCATGGCAGATCATCCTTTTTGCATAATACGGCAATATTTGTTTGGTTGATCGCATCAGTCATCAACCAACTCATTCTTTTGCTGTATTGCGCCATGATGCGGTAATGAGGCCACCAAATGTTATGCGGTCCTACATCAGGTGGACGGTCTTCCCCGCGAATTCCACGCAGGGAGTAGAAAAATGCATGTGGGATGATGAGATTGACACCACGGATAAACAGCCAATCAAGATACCATTTCATGTCACTGAGCGTAAACGCCCATTGTTTGCCATCTGGTCCACAACAGCCGAATATTTCATTCGAGTTCCGTCTTCTTCCCAAATGTCGTGCAGCGTCAGCAGAACATTTCGCCGCAGTACTATCTTTCCCGGTTATCCCACCCCTTTCGCCTGGTCCAACCCAGCGCCATACCATATCTTGCCCAGGAATTTGAAAATGTTCCAAGTACCCAATGTCCATACTCCCGTGAGGGTGCCCCATCAAGGAAATGTCATGGTCTTCACACCATTTTGATAGTACGGCATAGTAATTCTGGGACAATAATTGCGCTATGATATCGTCATAAATTTGTTTCTCGGGTGTATCCGGCTGGAATAATTGCGGTAATGCTTCTGGACCAATCCCCGCTTCCGCTAATTTCTCTACCATCTCTGCTGTCCAAGGAATCATTCCAGGAAAAGCATTCCTGCCCAATATATCCGGCTCATCCGTAAAGAACCCAATAATCGTATTACCAAAATAAGGGGATAATTTCTCATAGTACTTCTCATGCGTATACGCGATGAAGAGCAGAGCCGTCTCCGGGTGCAACAAATCTGCAGACGCTGGTGGATGTTGGGAGTCATCTTCACCTACATGAACGCCGCGAATCGTTCCACCTGAGGGACCATATAAAAGGACGGTCTCTTCTTCCTCAGAGTATGTTTCAATAATCCGAATTGGTTCATATGGATACTGGTTCATTGTGGATTTTTTTAACGTAACACACCCTTTTGAAGCTAACTCTGGATGGTTTCTCACGATTTCTCCATGAGCCGAACCTGAAGGATACATCCCTTCATCGTATAAAACAACTTTCATCTCTAACTGTGCAGCTTTCTCAACCGCACAAGAAACATATTCAAAATACGTTTCCGTTAGATACCCGATTTCTTCGCTTAAACCTATTCGTGGATGGATGATTACGCCATCGACTCCTTTAGCCTTGAAGTCTTCCATGCTTTCTTCGATTTGTTCAAAATTTAGAGCATCGTTCCAAAACCAAAAGGGAAATTGGGTATATTCGCTCGATGGCTCTGTAAATGGTTTGAAATAAGGATTCATATTCCACCTCTTTTATATAGTAACGGCAAGGCGCTACATCGATTTCTTCTCTTTCAATCTCTGATATAGTTCAGTACTGGATAACTGTTTGGACTTGTTCGTGAGCAACATAACCGCACTTTCCCCTTTATCCGTTAGGTACGCTTTTTCCCAGCTATAGAAGTTTGGTCCGTCCCCTACGAGACGTACGTACTTGGAGAGTGTCTCCAGAATCTCAACTGCTAAGGAAACATTCGTCAAGCAGTCATTGGCATAAAAATCTTGCCACTTCAGCTGTGTGCTGAATGCCATTTTCTGCACCAAGTCTGTTACCTGTTCTTGAGCTACCAAGAGGTGCATAAAGGTTGCCAGAGAATCCTTTGATTCCCATTCTTTCATGCCCCTGCATAGATAATATAGCGCTTGTAGACCCTGATTATGAATCGATGTAGGCAGATAGAGTTGGTCATAAATCCGGTTCCCTTCCTCTCCCAACTTCGTTATGGGAAGCAAGCGGTGAGAGAGTTCCTCCCATTGTGCTTTCTTCGAGAGTAGGAGCTGCTCAATCTGTTCAACTTGTTGCAGAAGACTTTTTTCGCCAGTCAGCCAGTGCAAACGGTCAGTCCCTTCCTTCTTTCCACTTAGCCATGCATGGGCAAGGTATCGGATCGCATAGAAGTAAAACTGTTCCCCCGCACGCTCATCCAAGTGCTCTCCATAATTCAAAATCGCTGCTTGATAGTCATGAAACGCTTGTTGCGCTTCTTCATATTTTTCTGGAAAGTTCCTCTTAACATAGGTTTCTTCCAGCTTCGTAACATCCACTTCTGCTTTCTCCCAAATCTCACGAATCAAGGTAATATACAATAAGTGCGGGCGTATATTTCCCACATTAACAATGACATACTCATCCATATTTTTATCAAAGGACTGCGTCAGTTCCTGCTGGATAAAGGCTGGGGTATTCGGAAATATCGTCAAATGGTTCGATGCTTGCAGGTCATAAAAAGTAATGTGGTAATAAATCCCATGCAACCCGGTATGATTTTCAGATGGTTGGGAATAGGAGCGCGGGTTGTGGTTGCCTTGTCTTCTTGAAACCATCTTTCCATATCCGCTATCTGCCCATACCTTAATAATCTGATCCGGTATCGAAAGGAGCCCTTTTTGGTATAAATCCGTTACTTCGCCGTACAGATTCACACAACAAATTGGATTCGGTTGGTATTGAGAAATCAAATCATATTGTGCTTGAATAATTTCACTAATCAATGCGCCTCGCTTTTTGTCCGTATCAAATGTTGGGTCATCCGCCCAAAAAGGGCGATCGCCTTGTCCACGAAACCCAATGTTCCAAATCACTTCTTGATGCTGTTGTTCTATAATTGCCTTCCGCCACAGCTCCATAAAAAACTCTTTGTTTTCTGTGTATGAGGGATTTTTATCAGGGTATATCCGAGCAAACATTTCTGCTCCTAGAGGCTCTGAGTGATGATGGGTCAGCATTAACCCCATTCGTGATGCCACTTGTTTCGGCATTGGATCACTCAAGTCTGTGCCGGGAATAACCATGTTCCCCTTACAGCGCAAGAGCGTTTCAAATATTCGCTCCCATTTTTCTTCTTCATTTGAACCATACTGCCACTTAGCCAGCAGTACCTCATCATTAATAAACCATCCCCGATAACGAACTTTCGGAATAGGTGAGAGATAGGTTCCTGTTTCAATGATAATGGTATTTTTTGGTGCTGGTAACACATCATTCCAAAACCAAAGAGGATCCACTCCCAAATACGTTTCGCTGATGTAGAGCAAGGCGTAAATAAATCCTCGTTCATCCTTTGCAAATACTTGAATGTGGTCCTCCGTAATGTTGAGCTGAAATTGTTCCACCATTACATCTGTTCCGCTTGCTTGACTTAGAATGATTTTATTAGCTATGAAGTTCTCCCCTTCTGTCAGAGCCCACGTAAGATCACGCTGAAAAATTTGTACAAAGGACGCTATGGAAGGAGGGATATTTCCTTCATATATGATTTCTGTGCCCCAATTCAGACAAAACCCAGTCATAATTAAACCCCTTTCATTGCTGTATTTACGTAAAACCTTACTATACGGAGAAAGGAATAGCAAACGGAATTTGCAAACATTTAGTTAAAAATTAAGTAAAAACTGTTTTTTCATTGAAACCGCTTTAACATTATGACATAATGATAAAAGACTGCAGGAAAGGAAATGTTGGCATGGCAAAGAAAAGATATGTACAAGTTGGTACCGGCGGAAGAGCTCGCTTCTTTTATGAATCAATCGCCTCTACCTATCATGAGACGAGTGAAATTGTAGGTTTTTGTGACCTTTCACAAACAAGAATGGATTACGCAAACCGTATTATTTCGGAGCGGTATAACCAAAAGGAAGTTCCTACTTATCACTATACAGAATTTGATCAAATGCTGGATGACTTGAAGCCAGATTATGTAATCGTCACTACAGTAGACCGCACACATCATGACTATATTATTCGTTCCATGGAAAAAGGATATGATGTAATCAGCGAGAAACCGATGACGATTGACGAGGAAAAAACGCAAGCCATTATTGATGCGGAGAAGCGAACCGGCAAGTCTTTGCGGGTAACGTTCAACTATCGTTACGCTCCCCATAATACAAAAATTCGTGAACTTATTCGAGATGGTGTCATTGGCGATGTATTCTCCATTCATTTTGAATGGCTACTGAATACGGTGCATGGCGCTGATTATTTCAGAAGATGGCATCGGAATAAACTAAATAGCGGCGGCCTATTCGTGCACAAGTCAACGCATCACTTTGATTTGGTAAACTTCTGGATCAATAGTTATCCAAAGACCGTGTTTGCTTTTGGTGACTTGAATTTCTATGGGATGAAAAATGCAGAAAAACGCGGCGTCAAAGACTTTTATTATCGCTGTCACGGAAGTGAAGCAGCGAAAAATGACCCGTTTGCGATTGATTTAGAGAGCACGGAGGAGTTGCGCGAACTATACTTAAACGCTGAAGAAGATAGTGGTTATATTCGGGACCGCAGTGTATTTTCGGACGATATTTCCATAGAAGATACATTAGGTGCCATCGTAAAATATGATCGCGGTACAATCTTAACTTATTCTTTGAACGCTTATATGCCGTGGGAAGGATTCAATGTGGTCTTTAACGGCAGCAAAGGTCGAATTGAAATGAAAGTAGTAGAAAGCTCTTATATCAATGCGGGCGGCGACAAGGAAAACGAAGGCGCTCTCGTAGGAAAAAGCATCATGGTTTACCCAATGTTTGGTGAGCCTTATGAAGTAGAGTTAGAGGAGTTAGAAGGCGGACATGGTGGCGGTGATCCGATTCTCTTGAATGATCTTTTTGGCGAACCAGTGCCCGATCCATTCAACCGTGCTGCTTCACACGTTGACGGAGCGATGTCCATCTTGACTGGAATCGCAGGAAACAAATCGATTGCTTCCGGTATGCCGGTTCAAATCAAAGATTTAGTGCAATTTTAATCAAAAAAGAAAGCCAGAGCATCCGATTGGGTGCTCTGGCTTTCTTAATAATTTCACAAATCCTTATACGTTTTTAAGCGTACTGCTCGGTCTCTTCGTCATAAAAAGAGACTTCAACAGATGAAGTTAATACATCCACATAACTATATGAAACACGTTCAAAAGCATTTTCGTCCTGATCTAAATCCACAACAAAAACAGAATGATAGGTCTCGCGTAAAATTCCTTTGCGTTCGGTCTTACGCTTTCTTCCTGCTTGAGCTGTCAACAATACCTTTTTGCCTAAGCGACTTTCCAGCTGTTCCCTGATTTCCATCAAACTTTCTGGCATGCCCTTCACCTCACTGGCTTCTATTATAACACAATGTTGTAAAATTTTCAAGTGTACCATAGGAGTTTCTGTTGTGCAAGTAGAAAGAACGCGATAAAATTAAAAAATATTGCCGAAATTATAGGCGAGATAGCCAGTCATTTGGCTAAGTGGACAAGTGAGGACTCAAAATGATCGTCACTTGTCCATTTTTCTTCATTTTGGACAAGTAGCTGTTTTTTTACTCTATCACTTGTCCACTTTTGCTCTTTTTGGACAAGTGAGCATGTATTTACCCCTTTACTTGTCCATTTCAGCTACTTCTCAAAAAAACACACACGAAAATTATTCGTGTGTGCCAGTCAATACTTCATTACGATTGATTTCATTTGCTAATGCAGCAAATTCTTCGATAGATAAGGTTTCAGCACGACGACTGCCGTCGATTCCCACTGTTTCCAAGACTGTGCGAAGTGCTTCTTTCACTTCTTCTGCTTTCCCAAAGTGACTCTGCAAATTGTTCCAGAATGTCTTGCGACGTTGCTGGAAGGATGCACGGGTCAAGCTGAAGAATAACTTCTCATTATCCACTTGAACTTTTGGCTCATCCCGGCGAGTCAGTTTCAAGACTGCGGAATCAACTTTTGGTTGAGGAACGAATACCGTTTTCGGCACAATGAAGGCAATCTCGGCTTTCGTATAGTAATCAATCGCAATCGTCAACGAGCCATATTCCTTTGAACCAGGACGAGCGGTCATCCGCTCTGCCACTTCTTTTTGCATCATCATGACATAGGTATCAATTGGCAGTTGGCTCTCGATAAAGTTCATGATGATTGGTGTGGTAATGTAATACGGCAGGTTTGCTGCTACTACAATTCGATCCTCTGGTTCAAAATGCTCCGCAATTACTTCTGATATATTTGCTTGTAGGATATCTTGGAAAATGATTTCAACTTGATCGTAATCCGCTAGTTCATGTTTTAAAATGGGACGCAAGCGTTCGTCCACTTCAAAAGCAACGACTTTCTTTGCTTCGCGTGCCAAGCGCTCCGTGAGGGCACCGATTCCAGGGCCGATTTCAATAACCGCCGTTTCGTAATCAATTTCTCCTGCCGCAACCATCTTGGTTAAAATATTGGGTTCGACTAAAAAGTTTTGTCCCAAGCTCTTCTTCATGGAGAGTCCATATTTCTTCAAGATTTGATTCGTTCTCGTTGGGGTTGCAATGTCTTTCTTATTTTGTGTCATTTGTCATACTCCTTTTGACTGCCTCAGGAACCGGTAGTCCCTTTTCTTCCATTACAGCAACGACCTCTTCTTTGGGGATACGGAACATTTCCATCCGCTTCACAAATTGCTTTCCATTCGCATGGCCGATGCCGAGAGCATCTCCCAGCACTTCACGGTACGAAGCGGAATGAGCGTTGCCAATCAAGCCCACTTGTCGGCAGAAGCTCTGCATGTTTTCCCTTTCCTCTGCAGAAGCCGGCGTATGCACATTTTCCAAAGCTGCTCGAATCACTTCGACACTAGCGTGCTCCACTCCAAGACTCCCACCTTTGGGCGATTGACAATCGCTTTTTTTGATAAAGGCATGCTTTACATGGGGAATGCGCTGCGTCACAGTCTCCCGTATTTTCCCGCCCGGATAGTCGGGATCAGTCAAGACAATCACACCACGGATTTCTTGGGCCTTTTCAATACGGCGCAGCACCGCTTCGTCAATGGCAGAACCGTTCGTTTCGATGGTATCTGCTTCGACAGCCTCTTTAATCCGCTTCGTATCGTCTCTTCCTTCTACTACAATAATTTCTTTTATTTTCATCTGTCTTCCAATCTAAATAATTGATTTGCATTCTGTGTAGTGATTTGGGCAATCTCGTTTATATCCATCCCTCGCAGTTCAGCAACACGTTCTGCTACATACCGAACATAAGCCGGTTCGTTCCGTTTGCCGCGATAAGGGACGGGAGCTAGATAGGGGGAATCGGTTTCGATTAATAGCCGATCCAATGGCACAGCTTTTGCTACTTCATGGACTTCACTTGCCTTCTTAAAGGTAACCACTCCGCTTAAAGAGATATGCATTCCTAGGTCAAGAAATTTCTCCATATAGGCTACATCACCACTGTAACTATGCATAATTCCGCCAATCTCAGAAACATCTTCCTCGCGCAGAATCCGATACGTATCTTCAATCGCATCGCGCATATGGATGGAAATGGGCAACTGTAAGTCTTTGGCTATTTGGATTTGAATCCGAAATATTTTCTCTTGGACGGCTGGTGGAGCTGTATTCCAATGGTAATCCAAGCCCATTTCGCCCATTGCCACTACTTTTTCATTCGTCAGCAAGGAAAGCAAGCTCTCTTGAACAGCAGGGGTGTATGTTCCCGCTTCTGTTGGATGCCAACCGATAATGCTGTAAATTTCAGGATACTGCGTACTTAATGCAATGGATTTCTTGTTTGTTGGAGCATCAAAACCAACTACCGCAAAGCGTTCTACTCCAGCCTCTTTGGCACGTTGGATGGTGGCTTCTACGTCTTCTTCAAAAGCATCCACGTTCAAATGGCAATGTGTGTCAAAAAGCACGTCTCATCTTCCCTTCTTCATCATTCTGCCCTCTATTATACTTCTTTCTTCATTCAATTGTCTTAAAATGGCTCATTTTTAATCAGAAATGAGAGTGCAACAAAACACCCGAAGCGTTTCGTTACACTCTCCTCATTTCTATTAAGCTACGCCGGATCCATTCACTGCATCTTCAGGTGCAAAAACCACTTGCAGCTGTCCGTCTTTTTCTGCAGAAAGAATCATCCCTTGACTCACTTCACCGCGCATTTTACGTGGTTTCAAGTTTGCTACAATGACTACTTTTTTGCCGATAAAGAAGCTTGGATCTGGATACCATTCCGCAATTCCAGAAAGAATTTGACGATGACCCTTATCTCCTGCGTCCAGGCGGAATTTCAAGAGCTTATCTGCTCCCTCCACTTTTTGGCAATCGATCACTTCTGCCACTTTCAATTCTACTTTGTCGAAGTCTTCATATTTGATTTGTTTTTCTTTCTCGCTGATTAATTCAGTTGCATTCGGATCAAAACCAGCTTCTTCTACTGCCTCTTCATTTTCCGCTTTTGGAGCAATTTGCTCTTTCAAGAAAGCAACCTCTTCTTCCGCATCCAAACGCGGGAAGATTGGTGTTCCCTTTTTGACAACCACTGTACCTTCAGGGAATTTACCGAATACAAGGTTTTCCCACTTCGCATCTGCTTCATGATTGAGACCCAATTGTTCAAAAATTTTCACTGGTGCCTCGGTAATAAATGGGCTAAGTAGAATCGCAGTCATCCGCAGCACTTCAGCTAAGTGAACCATGACACTGCCTAATTCCTCTTTACGTGCTTCGTCTTTCGCCAATACCCATGGCTCTGTTTCATCGATGTATTTATTTGCTCGTGAAATCAAACGCCACATCTCAGCAAGTGCGCCACTGAACTGCATGCGTTCCATTTCTTTGCCAAATTTCTCCAATACATCGGCAGCTGTGTTCTCCAAATCTTGATCAAAAACAGTTACTTGGCCTTTCCAAGCAGGAACGGTTCCATCAAAGTATTTGTTAATCATCGCGATTGTCCGATTGAGCAAGTTTCCTAAGTCATTCGCCAGATCAAAATTAATGCGGTTAATGTAGTCTTCTGGTGTGAAAACACCGTCACTACCAAAGCTTACTTCGCGCATTAAGTAGTAACGAAGTGCATCTAGACCATAGCGTTCTACTAGCATTTCTGGATAAACGACGTTCCCCTTAGATTTGGACATTTTTCCGTCCTTCATTTGCAACCAACCGTGACCAAAAATTTGTTTCGGTAATGGCAAATCAAGGGCCATTAACATAATCGGCCAGTAAATCGTATGGAAACGAACGATTTCTTTCCCTACCATGTGAACATTAGCAGGCCAGTATTTATCAAATAGGGTTGTATCCTCTGATCCATAACCAAGCGCTGTAATATAGTTTGCCAATGCATCAATCCAGACGTAAACGACGTGCTTCGGATCGCTCTTCACTGGAACTCCCCACGAGAACGTTGTCCGAGATACAGCTAAATCTTCTAATCCAGGCTTGATGAAGTTATTAACCATTTCATTTTTCCGCGATTCAGGCAAAATGAATTCTGGATGCTCTTCATAATATTGCAGCAAACGATCAGCGTATTTATTCATCCGGAAGAAGTACGATTCTTCCTTGACCAACTCTACTTCATGACCACTTGGAGCTACACCTCCAATTACTTTGCCGTTTTCGTCTCGGTACACTTCACTCAATTGTGTTTCTGTGAAAAATTCTTCATCAGAGACAGAATACCAACCTTCGTATTCTCCTAAGTAAATATCACCTTGCGCTAATAACTTTTCAAAGATCATTTGAACAGCTTGCACATGCATCTCATCAGTTGTGCGAATGAAATAATCGTGTGAAATATGTAATTTCTTCCACAACGCTTGAATATCTTCTGCCATTCCATCTACATATTCTTTTGGAGTGATCCCCATTTCAGCAGCTTTAATTTCAATTTTTTGCCCATGTTCGTCCGTTCCTGTTAAGTAAAATACGTCGAACCCTTGCATCCGTTTATAACGAGCCAATACATCACAAGCAATCGTTGTATAAGAATTGCCGATATGTAATTGTCCACTTGGATAGTAAATCGGTGTGGTAATATAAAATGTTTCTTTTTCTTTAAACACGAATGAGTGCCTCCTTAGAAATTCGCAAGTTTCCCTTGCATCAGTAGGTTCTATTCTACCACAGATTTCTTCTCCTTGACGTTAAAAAATGAGTAATGGCATTAATTCCATTACTCATTCTTCCATTATTCGGTTGTATACGCATAAATGGCATCCCTTAAGAACTGTGCTGCGCCGATGCCTGCCGGTTCATCATAGTAAGAAGTAAACCGTTCATCCGCTACATACATGTCTGCTAAGCCACGGTGTGCTTCTTCTGTATAACTTGGCCATGTATAGGTGAGCCATTCTTTATGGAGCGCTGCTAACGCATGAGCTTCCTTACTAGTTGGGTCTCCCGTTTGTAATTCAGTCTTCAAATCCGCTAAAATTTGGTTTGCCATCAACTGAAGTTTTTGATGTTGTTCTTCTGTCAGAGAAGCAAACTTTTGATTCGATTTCTCGACCGTATCAGCACCGTAGCGCTCACGAATTTCTTCCCCGTAGTTTTTCTCGTTTTCTTGTAGTTGCTTTTTCTTAAATCCTTCAAATTTTTCTTTGTCTGTCATCGTTCTCTCTCCTCTTTGATCTGCTAGCGTTCGATCAATCGTTTGCAACAAGAGATCCAACCGCTGCCTTTTTTGAAGGAGGGCCTGGCGATGTGCTAATAAAGACCCTTCCGTATCATAATGGGAATCATCCAAAATACGTTTGATTTCTTCTAGTGGCAAATCGAACTCACGATAAAATAAAATTTGCTGCAGGCGCTCCACTTCTTCACTGCCGTATATACGGTAGTTAGAAGAGTTGATTCGTTTGGGCTTCAATAAACCAATCGCGTCATAGTGGCGTAACGTCCGGCTCGTTACACCAGCCAATTCACTGAGCTTCTTAATTGTATATTCCATATGCTCCCCTCCCTCTCCAATGATCATAAACCTTGCCGTAACGACAAGGTCAAGTTTTATTTGTAAAAAAACAGGCAGCTCCTAAGAGCTACCTGTTGACTTGTTATGGTTAGATTATCTCGCTACACGTACAGCGAAGCTTGGGTAGAAGTAGTTGAAGTCTGCGATTTTAACGCCTTGACCTGGTTCAGGAGCATGAATATATGAAGATCCTCCTAAAGCAATTCCTACGTGATACGTTCCACCACGGCTGCCCCAGAATAGTAAATCTCCTGGTTGTGCTTGAGAAACAGGAATTTGTGTTCCTGCATTTTCTTGTGATGTAGTGGTTGCACCAATATTCATTCCATATGCTTGATTGAATACATAAGAAGTGAATCCTGAGCAGTCAAAGCCGCTTGGTGTTCTTCCGCCCCATACATAAGGTACACCGATGTATTGTTTAGCAATCCCAATTACGTCACCTGTTGTGGCTGGTAATTGTGGTGCTGGCGCTGGGGTTGGAGCAGGTGCTGGTGCAGGCTGTGTTGCTGCCGGTTGGTTTACAACTGGAGCTGGCGTTGTTTCTGTCACTGGAGTAGTTGCTACTTCCTCTTGACGAGACTCTTCCACTACAGGCTCTGCAGGGCGATTTGTAGATTGTTCTGTTTGTGGAGCAGTTTGTGCTGCTGCCACTTGTCTTGCTGTTTCTTCAGACGCTAAACGAGCTTCTTCTTCAGCTGCTACACGTGCTGCCTCTACTGCTGCTGCTTGTCTTGCTGCTTCTTCAGCTGCTAGACGATCTGCTTCTTCTTTTTGAGCAACGAATTTCGCACGGTCTTCTTCAGCTGTAGCTTTTTCAGCACTCAAAGCTGCAATCGCGCTTTCTTGTTCGATTTGTTTAACAACTAGATTACCTTTTAATTGTTCTAGTTCAACAGACATCGAAACGATTTCGTCTAATTTAACTTCTGTTTCATTTTTCTTTGTTGCTACTGCTTCTTGGTCTCTGATTTGTTGTTCCATTAAATCTTTATTAGCAGATACCATAGTAGTAACAACATCAATACGGCCAATTAAATCAGAAAGAGATTCTGATCCAAAAACAAAGTTGATGTAATTTTTGTTTGATCCGTTTACTTGTACGGAACGAGCTTGTTCTTTTAGTTGTTCTTCACGTTGTTCAATCACTTCTTGTAAACGTGCAATTTCTTCATTCAAGACTGTGATCTCTTCTTGTGTTACCACACGTTGTTCTAATAAATCATTTGCTCTGTTTTCTGTTGCTGTAATTTCTGCTTGCACTTGGGATAATACGGCTTCTGCAGAATTAACACGGTTATTAAGTTCATTTACTTTTTGTTCAGTTTCTTGAATTTTATCAGTTAATTCGTCGGCGGAAGCAGTAAACGGTGCAGTCAAGCTTGCAGCTAAGATAGAGCTCGTTAGGATAAGAGTGGCAAGTTTCTTCTTCAAATTTGATTCCTCCGTTAAATTTATAAGTTCTTATGTTTAGTTAAATAATTTCTAAAGTTTTTCTTCACGAATGAATCATAGCACAGTTAGTTTGTGAAAAATCACTTATCGACAACTTGTAGTCGGTTTGTAACATGTTTGTAATGAACAAGCTGTATTGTTACAGAACGTTATCTTTACTTTTGAAATTGACTTTTTCTAGTCGCTTGCCTATACTAAAAGGTATAGAAAAACAGTTAAAAGCGATGAAGGAACCCAGTAAAAATAAGGCATTGAATCATAGAGAGCCGCGCTTGGTGGAAAGCGGTACACCCTTGTTTTGAATTACACTCCGGAGCTATCTTTCTTATGAAGAGCGGTTTGCACCCGTTATCGTGCCAGAGTGGTTTTGTGTGCATTTTATGGCCAAGACAAACTGGGTGGTAACACGGTTAACATATCGTCCCTGATGGAGAATGATTCTCTGTCAGGGATTTTTTTTATTATCACATAGAATATAGAGGAGTTTGAGACAATGAACATTTTAGATGATTTAGCTTGGCGCGGTGCCATCAATCAACAAACAGATGAGGAAGGATTACGTGAACTAGTGGACAAAAAGTCGATCGGCCTGTACTGCGGAATCGATGCGACGGGTTCCAGTATGCATGTCGGCCATCTCATTCCATTTATGGTACTGAAGAGATTCCAGCTTGCAGGACATAAACCAGTCATCTTAATTGGTGGAGCTACAGGATCGATTGGGGATCCAAGTGGTAAATCCGAAGAGCGTGTGTTGCAATCAGAAGAAGACGTGTTAGAAAATGCAGCAAAGATTACCGCTCAGATGCGGAAACTATTTGCTGCTGGTGAAACTGATTCCCCTATCCGTCTGGTGAACAATCTGGATTGGACCAAAGATTTGAACTTGCTAGACTTTCTGCGTGAATACGGCAAAAACTTTAACGTAAACACCATGCTAGCAAAAGACATCGTAGCCAACCGTTTGGAAACAGGAATTTCCTTTACAGAATTCTCCTACCAAATTCTTCAATCAATGGACTTCTTGCACCTCTACCGTCACCAAGACGTGCAGCTGCAAGTAGGAGGACAAGATCAATGGGGAAATATTACTGCTGGACTAGAGCTTATTAGAAAGAAAGAAGGCTCTACAGCAAAAGCATTTGGGCTGACGATTCCATTGATGCTAAAGGCAGATGGAACTAAGTTTGGGAAAACGGCTGGCGGAGCGGTCTGGCTTGATCCTGAACTAACGACACCATATGAATTCTACCAATTCTGGGTTAATCAAGATGACCGTGATGTGATTAAATACTTACAATACTTTACTTTCCTTAGTCACGAAGAAATTGAAGCGTTGGCTGAAAAAGTAGAATCTGAACCACATAAACGTGAAGCTCAAAAGACACTGGCAGCTGAAATGACGAAATTCGTGCATGGTGAACAAGCATTACGCGATGCACTGAAGATTACAGAAGCCCTCTTCACTGGTAATGTAAAAGAATTGACAGCCGATGAAATTGCGCAAGGTTTCAAGAATATGCCTACCTTTGAAGTAAACTTAGCCGAACAAGAACTCGTTTCTTGGTTGGTTGATATCGGCATTGAACCTTCTCGTCGTCAATCACGTGAAGATATCCAAAACGGGGCCATCACCATTAATGGCGACAAGGTTACAGACCTAGACTTTGTTATCACTGCGGACAACTCCTTCGAAGAACGTTTCATTATTGTTCGTCGCGGGAAGAAAAAGTACTTCTTAGTAAAACTAGTTTGATGTTTTGAAAAAGAACGTGCAAGTGGAGTTTATAACTCCTGCTTGCACGTTCTCTTTTTAATGTTCTGAGGCACTCACTTGGTTATCAGAATTTTCTATTATATGCGATTCTGTAATAAACTCCTTATGGACGTATTTACTAGTAAAACAGTCTAATAATGAGCCATACGATACATCAAAAGTCACTTCATCACCAAGTTGGTAATCCTTCGCCGCTTTGGTAAAGTCCATGATTAGATGATCCGAACTTGCTCCAATAATTTCGATTCGTTCATCACGAGGTTGAATATTTTGCACATTTACATCTTGGCGCCCTAAGGCTAGAATTCCCCTTTTCATGATGCCCTTGTCAACGAAAACTGGCTTCTGTCCAAATGCATCTTGCCCTACATTCCCGATGGGTAACGATGGCTTATCACGGTACTCAATAATTTCAGCTGAAAGAGTAAAGACATCTTGATGCATTTCGGGAATAGGCAAACCGAATGCAGTTTCCACACCTAAGACATAGGCTTCACCGATTCGCAGATGATTGATTTCTTCTGGCATGAAGTCTTCTGTACTATCCAATAAATATAAGGAGCTGGAGTTTCCACCCGAAATAATATCTAAAGTGAGTTCATATGTAGATTCAATATGGTGTTTATAGCTTACTAGTTTACGAAGAATCGTACTATCAGGAATAATAGCTCCATAGCAAGTTAAATTAACCCCAATTCCAGCTAACTCGACGTGATTCATAGTAAGAATTTCCTTCACATAAGCATCCACTTCTTCTGCTTCAAACACACCTTCGCGTAAATCGCCTAAATCAATCATGAGAATAACCCGGTGTAGGGTATTCTTTTTTTGCGCCGCCTGATTTAAATCGCGAATTGTTTGGATTTCTGAATTCAAACTGATATCCGTCCATTCTACAACTTGGTCTACTTCACTTAGATGAGGGATTCTCAGTAATAAGCGTTCTTTTCCTGAATCGGACGCATAGTTCTTAAAGTTGTCCAGACGTGAATCGGCTAAATATTTAATTTCAGGAATTGCTTCATAAACCTTCACTATTTCTGGATGAGCACTGAATACTTTTGTTACTGCTGCAACGTCAATATCGTGGGCTCGCACATGGGAAGTTAAATACATTACGTTATGTTCTAGTTTTGATAAGTTTACCGTGATTTTAGGCATCTGCATTTCACATGTCTCACTTTCTGTTTATTAAAACGCTTTCATTTATTTTATTATAAAGGTAGATGGGTCATTTTTTATGATTTTTGGGAATAGTTACTATTCCTAACTTGAGTAGGAAATCCTTGTAATTTCTTTACTTAATTCTTTCTATTTTCTAATGTATGCGCTATCTTTCTTTTGTATAATTAATCTGTTCATTAACTAGTTAGGATCTGAGAGCGTTTTATTATAAAGAGATTTTGAAAGGAGCGGTTTCTTTGAAAATGAACGCCTTACGGACGTTCCAGGTCGTGGCTGAAGAGTTAAACTTTTCGCGTGCTGCCATCAAGCTTAATTATTCTCAACCTACCATTACCAAACATATTCAATATTTAGAAGACGAGTTAGGAGTTGTATTACTAGAACGCAATAATGGGAAATATGCCCTAACGAGAGCAGGTCATGAGTTATTTAATCATTCCATCGTCATCTTGAGAGAAATGAATGCGATCAGTAATCTCTCATCGAACGCAAGCAGTTTGGTTTCATTAAAATTGCAGGGTCACGACTATTATTGTTATCGGTACTTTATCCCAGCTATTAAGAAGATGGCCCTCGCTTATCCGAACGTTTCCTTCAAGATAGAGGGTTCGAATAACGAAACTACCGTAAGCCAGTTATTAAGGAACGAAATTGATTTAGGTATTATTTCTGGAAATGTCTTGCCTAGTGAGTTTGAATCCTGTGTGATTGGACACGAAGAGGTCGCACTTTGTGTGAATAAACAAATTTATAAATCTAATAAAACTTCAGAAGATTACCTTACACAGTATCCAATTGTCATTGATGAATCTGAATACTACAATACAGAAAATATATTTCCTTACATTGCTCTGCCCCTAAATATTATTGACTCAAGTAGCGATGAAGTGGTTCAAGAGTCGATTTTATTACATAACATGGTGGGGGTTGTAAGGACTGGCCGCTTACAGTCTCATATTGATTCAGGGGAGATTATTGTGGTAGAGAGTCTCATAAAAAACGATCCGATTTACATTATTAAAAATAAAGCAAATCGCAATAATGCAGCTATATCCGCTCTTTATGATATTGTTTGTGAAATTGCTCACCCTCGCAATAAACACATGGTAAAGTGGATCTAATTCCAATATTAAAAACGCGCTTAACCTTTTTCTGGGGTTAAGCGCGTTTCTTAATCTACTCCTATCGAAATACTTTCCCGCTTCGTTCATAGAAGGTCTCTTCATGCTTCTCCTCAAAGTTAAGCACTCGAGCCAGAGCAAATAGGTAATCAGACAAGCGATTCAAAAATTGAAGCACATAAATATTCGATTCCGTTGTTTCTTGAAAAGCAACAACACGCCGCTCTGCCCTTCTAGCTACAGTACGGGCAAAATGCACCTGACTGGCAGCGTAACTTCCTCCTGGAAGAATGAACGACTGAATTTTGGGAGGAAGGTCTGAATAGTAATCAATCCGCTTTTCCAACCAGGTAATATATGTTGCTTTTGTACGATACTTGCTTTCGTCATGGGGCATCGATGTATCGGTTCCACAGTCAAATAAGTACTGTTGGATTAATTGGAGTTCCTCCGTTAATTCATTTGAAACCGAGCTAAGACTTGCTACGATTCCAATCAGACTGTTTAACTCATCAATGGTGCCATAAGCTTCTACGCGTACATCACTTTTTGATACCACGCTATTGCCAATGATGCGTGTTTTTCCTTTATCTCCGGTACGTGTATAGAGTTGCATAGATCGTCACCTCTTATTAATTTTCATCTACCGTTGGTGCGACTGCGTCATCTGTTTTGGGCGTAATGATTTTATTAAATAAATAGTATACGGCTGTTGCAATTGCAATCCCTACTGCCGCCGTAATTAAATGTGTCCAACTATCAGAAATAATCATCCATAAACTAACTGCTACTGCTAAAACGGGGATAATAAAGCCACCGGGAACTTTGAATTGTTCTTCCGTATTTACATCCCCGTCTTCGCCGCGGTATTTACGTCTTCTTAGTACAATTACAGAAAGGGCAGTCGGGATGTATTGAAAGAAGTAGAATACGACACTTAATTCAACCAAAGCTTCAAATGAGCCACTAATGACTAGTAATAAACTAATCAAACTGGTAATGATGATGGCTACGACAGGTGTTCCTTTTTTGTCTTTATAAGCAACGATTGCTGGTAATGTGCCATCTTCTGCTACAGCTTCTAACATACGTGGGCTGTGCGTAGAGTCTCCTACGTTCAAACCAATCAAAGAAACGATTGCTCCTACAGAGATGAACCAATATCCCCATCTTCCTACCATGATGGCAAATGCATCTTGAATTGGTGCATCACTCGTTAGCAATTCGCTTCCTAGGGTAGAAATTGCAGCTGCAATAATTAATACATACAGAACAGATACTAAAATGAGAGAGATTAAAATAGCCATTGGAACATTCTTCTTAGGATTCCGGATTTCACCAGCAATGATTGGTAGAGATTCAAACCCTACAAATGCATAGAAAACGGTCATAGCAGTAGATGCAAAAGCTTTGGAAACACTCATGTCTGGACTCAATTGAAGGAATGGTGAGTAGTTTCCTGCATCAATTCCGTTTTTCAAAAAGAAGAGTCCGATAATCCCTACTGCAAACATCGGAATCATTTTTGAGATGGTAACAGTAATGGTGAAAATTTTTACTGTCTTAATCCCAGTTAGGTTCATAAACATGAGTGCGATAATCACTGCTGCCCCTATCAAAGCTTCAAATCCTCGTAGCGATGGGAATGTGATAGCTAATAGTTCTGACAAGCCACTAGCAGAAGCTGACCAGACAGCAGTTACCGTAAACCACGATAAAATTCCTACATTAAACGCAGTTAATCCACCAAAAGTAGCGCGGGCATATTGATATGCTCCACCGTTCTTCGTAAAATAGCCGGATACCTCAGCAAAACAAAGAGCTAACAAGAAAACTAGCCCCGTACATAATGCCATTGCTAATAAAGAGGCTGGACCCAAGTCTTGAAAGATGGTACGTGGCAATAATAAAATCCCAGTTCCCAATACAACGTTGACTCCGTAGAGAATCGCCCCGCCTAAGCCGAATTTCGATTCTTCGTTTGTTTCGTGCTGGGTGTTTTTAATATCGTTCATTATTCTACTCCTTATATGTTCGATTTTTTGAACACGGTTACATCATTCTTGAAAAAAATCAACTCTCCGCTAAAGGAACTAGCGAGAGGTGGCTCGCAAACCATTTAGCGGGAGATGATTACGATCTAGACAGTTTCAACAACTACTGGGGTTGGCAATGAATAGTGGAGTGATTTTTCTAGTAGCTTGATTGCTGCTTCTTCGTGTTTCATTGCCAAAATTCCTAATGAAGCTATGATATAATCATGATCCAGTAAAACCTTCACTTCTCCAGTCGGTAACAGCGTCATGGTGTTCTCATCTTCTTTAATGAGCTTCTTCAAGATTTCTTCTCCATTCGCCAGCCGAGTAAGTGCACCTCCCGTCCCAATAATATATTTGATTTTGCTTAAATCTTTCCCTTGTGCCAATGTTCCCCGTCCAGTAGGGCCATACACATAACGAATCACACCTGCATGGCGATCGACTGCTGTTCTTGTTGCAACGTCACATAGGAGGGAAACAAAAGCTCTTTCCGTTTCATTTTGTGGGATACCGTTGTATTCTTTACGAATGGTATCTATATTAAAGCCCGCTTTTTCTAGTTTCTCTATTCCATATGTTTCCATTACATTTTCCATATTCACATAAAGGCCTAAGTCGCCTTCCACTGTCCGCTTCGCTTTTGGTTCTGGCGCAACCAGGATTTCTGAAATAGCAGCAGAGCCTTCTGTCACGGAGTGAACATCGGTTGTAGCACCTCCCACATCAACGACTAACACATCACCTAAGCGCTCATAAATTAACTTCGTAATATTCATCACCGCTCCTGGCGTCGGAGTGATGGTGCCATTGACAACATCGTATACATGCTCCATTCCTGGAGCGTGCACGATGTGTTTCTCAAAGGCACTCTGAATCACCTTACGAGTAGGTTCAATATTAAGCTGGTCGATTTGCGGGTAAACATTTTCTACTATATATAAGTCTTGATTCGAATCTTCAAAAATCAACTGGATTTCCTCTTGATTCTCCACGTTACCTGCATAAATAACAGGTATTTCTGTCTGCAAGTTCGCAATTTGTTCTGCATTATAGAGTGACGTTTCGCGTTCACCGTAGTCCACACCACCTGCAATCAGAATTAGGTTCGGGTGGGTTTCTTTTATTTTTTTCAAATCCGTCCGGCGTAATCTACCTGCACTTACCATCCGGATTACTGCGCCTGCACCCAAAGCGGCTTCCTTTGCCGCACGAGCGGTCATATCGAATACCAAGCCGTGAACCGTCATTTTCAAGCCACCCGCTGCGCTGGAAGTGGCAAATAATTCTTGATAGGTCAGTTGGTCTACACCGAGATTTTTGCGCAAGTCATCAATGCTATTTTCTAATCCAATACGAACATCGCCTTCTTCGACTGTAGTTGTCGCTTGACCTTGCCCCACAAAAACAGGGTCTTGATTGTCGTAAATGCCGTTAAAGGCATTTACGACCGTTGTTGTAGAACCAATCTCAGCAACCAATACATCTATTCTCATGCTTTATTCGCTCTCCATTCTCCTTCTGTTCTCCACAAGTGCGGTAGCCACATCAATCCCTTTGGTCCCTCTTCCAAAGGCTGCATCCATGCCATTCTTAACTGCAATTTCTGGAATAACTTGCGTTCCTCCTGCTAGCAGAATCAATTTTTCACGTACGCCTTTTTCAATCGTCAAGTCGTTAATGCGTTTCATATTCTTGTAATGAATCTCGTCATGGGAAATGATCGTTGAAGCAAGTATTCCATCAGCATTCAGTTCAATTGCTGCGTCCACAATTTTTTCTACTGGCACACTGGTACCTAAGTAATGTACTTCAATACCGTATTTCTCAATCCCGCCATGCTTAATATCAATAATTTCACGAAGACCTACTGAGTGCTCGTCTTCTCCAACGGTCCCTGCCACGACTACCATTTTTTTGCGTTTGATTTCTGCACGGATTTCATCTTCTGATAGAACAGTAGGTTCTTCTGGAATAACGAGTGTATCTTTCTCAACTGCGAATGGTAAACGCCCCTTCATCTCTACACGCGTTCCTTCAGCATTCTGCATTACTTCTGTATTGATGACGACACATTCCTCTAATCCAAGCTTTTTACCCATTTCCAGCGCTGCAAATTCTGCAACTCGTTTGGATTCCGGTAACATGAACGTCAAGAGAATGATACCGTCGCCTTTCCATTCAGCTTCTGGGTGGATAAGTCCTCCATCCCGGTATTCCTTCGTTTCTTCTAAACGAAGATTCACATTGTCATTTTCATCCAATTCATCAATGTAGACAATCATGTCCGGATCTTCAAACGTTGTTTTTCCAATTAGTTTTCCTGGTTGATCCACTGCAGTCTCATCATATTGTGCCACGTTGTTGTATCCGTAGTGTGCATTGACAGGTGCAAGGTAATCTTCGTCACGTTTATAAATGGAGCCTGCGCCAATTCCGCCTTGAATGTCACGTTTGATTCCATCTTCATTACGTTCTGGGAAATTCCCTGAATCAACAAACATACCTTCTTCTACAGCATTGAAGTAGCCGCCTTCTGCAACAATCCGTTCCATAAATAGAACCGCACGCTCTTTGATTTCACGAGCCATTTCTCTTAATGGGCCCTCCTCTTTCAGTTGAACCAAGTCTCCTAGTCCATCTAACCCTTGGAACACTTGCTTCGCTGTATCAATTGCTTCCATATTGTAAATATGCCAAGGCACGTTGCGGCCTTCATCTGGTGTAATAGTGGATTGAATATCAGCACTCGTCAACTTCGAAATCAGTAGGTTCAATGTATGCGTTACGGTTGCTTCTCTAGTAGAAGCTTCCATATACTTCGTATTTTGTTGTGCCCGCATCCGGAAATCACTGAAGAATTCACGTAAAGCTACGGCATAAGGTAAATCCAAGTACATCGATGGAGCAGGCGGTGCGGTTGGTGGCACAGTTGAAAGACAGATATTAGATGGATCAATTCCTACCTTATAAGAAAATGCAGTATTGATGGCATGTTGGACCATCAGTTCAGGCATAACCTTCCATGCTTCTCTTGCTGTCGCATTCGCATTGTGTGCACCGTCAATTTGAGCAATCCCAGCCCAAGCCATTACTTTTTTCGCCTCGCATGCATCTACGAACGAACGAACCATGTTAATGTTCCGATAAAGGACATTGTATTGAGGGTCTTGGTGGGCACCATTTACGCCCTCTTCCGCAAACATAACAGAAATTTCTGGACCGGCAATCCCGGAAATATAACTATGATAGTTAATGGGACGTCCCACTTCTTCTTCAATGGCATCCAATGCCTTCCGCTGAGCACGTACTTGTTTTCTAGTAATCGGAATTCCGCCAACCCCCTGTGGTGTTCCTTCGATCAAGCCGTCGAAGTGGGATTGTCCAGCAGTTCGGATAACCATGATATGATCTGCACCATGCCAAGCAGCCATACGCATCCGGCGAATATCATCTTCAAAACGCCCAGAAGCAATTTCAGTTGTAATGGATGCCGTTCCTTGTGGGTCAATGTTATCAAAGTACTTCGCTGATGGAAGCGGCACAAAGTTTTTCAACGATTCGGACATGTCTTTGTATTCAAATTTATTCATTTGATAGCGAGGTTTCGGTGTGCGCCATGTCCAGCCACGACGTTTCGGACGATAATTTTCTAAATCATTCAATATTTCATGAATATTAATTTTCTCGTCTTTATTCAACTTGATTTCTTCATTCATTATTCGTGACCTCCGTTAAATAATTGTCCCATTTGATCCCAATAACTGCCTTCTGCCAATTTCAACCCAGCTTCGCGAACACTTAGTCCATTCTTTTTAGCAACCAGGTACACAATGTGTCCGGCACCTTTTCCCATTAATTCATTTTGGATGACCCGGTTCACGATTTCTGTTGCTTCAATGGAAGAAAAACCCATCCGCAGCAACACAGAACGTTCGATGGAAGGCGATGTATATTCATGACCAAGATCCAATAGAGGTTGAACGATTTCTTCTGCTAATTTCCAGAAATGTTCCTTCAATTGTTCATCAGATAAGTCAATGAGATGTTTTCTTTTTTCTTCAAAGCTCGTTTCGATTGATTGTTCCATTATTTTCCCTCTTCTTTCTGTAGTTCTGCGACAAATTTCAATACATCTTCCACAGTTCCATTAATTTCCTCAGCTAAATAGTGTAATTCCACTTCACAAAAATCACCGTTTCCTTCTTTGAGAGCATTTCTAATAGCAGAGCGTCTCAATTTTTCCAAGTCCACATCTACAGCTTTGATTAGTGACAAGTTGGAAGGCAGAACAATCGATTCTCCTGGGATTTCATCAGCAGGGTTTCCAAAGTAGATGTTTACCCCGTTGTCTCGTGCAAAGGATAATTGTGCCTGCACACTCTTTCCTGCTCCGGTATACTCAGTTTCTTGAACAAGTATAATTTGTTCTTCATCCATTTCCTGAGCTAAGGAGAACGCAGCCGCTAAGGACGTGTTTCCTGCCGGACCTTTTTCCAACCCTTCAATCCAGGAGAGTGCTTCAGTTATATAGAAGACTTCACCTTGATGGATTAATACATATCGATCCATATACCGCAGTGGACGCGCTGCTGAACGCGGTACATCCGAGCGGTCTGGATTAGTCACAAAGGGAATTCCAAATCCGGTATGTCCAGTTGTAAAGGACTTGCGATTGAAGTCTGTGTCGGAAGCCATATGCAATCCAGCCAAATCTACACTTGCAGCAACGATTTTTGTTGTCTTGTTACCGGCTTTGCGTATACCGCGAGCAGTTCCGGTTAAGTTTCCACCACCGGCATTGGTACATACCACAACGTCTGGCTGTTGCCCAATTTCTCGTTCAAACTGTTTTACAATCTCATAGCCTAATGTTTCTACCCCTGCAATGCCAAAGGGTGTATAGAGGGAAGCATTGAAGTAGCCGGTCTCTTCAATTACTTTTAAGAACTGATAGAATAATTCTGGCCCTACAGTTAATTGAATAACCTCTGCACCTAAAGCTTCACATTTACGAGCCTTTTCCACGATTTCTGGTTGACCAACACCCTTAGAATCAAAGCATTCTTGTACGACGATACATTTCAAACCAAGTTTCGCTGCATGGGAAGCTACAGCTGCTCCATAATTTCCACTTGTCGCAGTGACTACGCCTCTGTAGCCTAGCTTTTTCGCATGGTAGCAAGAAACTGCAGCACGTCGATCTTTGAAACTTCCTGACGCATTCGTCGCTTCGTCTTTAATAAAAATACGAGCACCTTTGCCTGCTGGCGCACATTTGCGGGCGAGTTTCGTTAAATTTTTCAATTCGACAATGGGGGTATTGCCCACACCTACGCGATTTTGAATCTCGATCATTTCTTCTACCTCATAGGCAGCTTCTTGCATCATACCTTCATAATCGAAAGCAACTCCGCTTAATTCAAACTTTGAATAATCTACTTGTAAGGAATCATTCATGATTTGATTCCTGCGACTCATGACCGCTGTATACTCGTTATCCTTCAGCAACCGTATCACCTCCTGCTAATTCTTCTGTAAGTTGCTCATGGATTTGAACAATTTCAGGAATAAAATTTCCGAAGCTGTGAGAAAAGTTAGGACGTACAACTACTAAGGTTCCTTCTTCGATGCGCCCCGTAACCGTTTTAATCCTTACGTGATCGCCAATCGCTGCATCTTCCAGCAACGTTCCCTTCACCCACATCTCTAATGGAACGCGTTTTGTATCATCAGGAACTTGTGGTGCTCGTTGTTCAGGGGTTAGAATCACCGAATGAACTTGCACCCACTCACCTTTAATCGCCATTTCCCTTTCTACCTCCTTGTTATTTCACAATTTTGCATTCTGGTTCGATTTGATCTCTGAAGTCTCCAAGAATTGCATGCGGTACTGGTAAGTCAATCATGGTTCTCAAACCAGGACGAGCATTAATAATCTTCGGAATCATGTTGACACACATCGCAATGGTTCCTAAGCCGCCCTCAACTTCTGGTGTGTTCATTAAATTGATGGATGGTGATCCGTCGATGATTACATAATCCCCTGTTTGAATGCCGACTTGTTCTGGTTCAATTTGTTGAGGATGATCCATCGTGAAGAATTCTTCACCATTTACGATACCGGCTGCCTGCATCGATACTCCGGCAACTTCTCCAGCTTTTGCTTCGCCATGCGGAGCTTTCCGATCAACATCGGTTACGATTGGCTCCATGGAAAGGTTTATGTTATCTAGTTTCACTCCTAATGCATCCGCCATCATTGTTACGGATTCTGCAAATCCTACGTGTCCAGCTAATTCACCCGAAGCTTTCCCAGCTTCGAACTCTTCCACTGTGATTCCAATCCCTTGTTCTTCCATTACTGCTGCGCCGAATGGAGATAGAGAGTTTACTCGACGGGAGGTAATATGTTTTACATCTACGCATGCTCCTGTCATCACAAGCACCAACAAATCCATGATATGACCAGGATTGATCCCTGTCCCTAGAACAGAAACGCCATTTTCTTTCGCAAGTTGATCAATTTGTTCAGCCAACTCAGGCTGTTGTGCTTTAGGATAAGCCATTTCCTCTGCACTGGTGATTACGTTCATTTTATTCTCAAGAATGAGTTTGATTTTATCAAATGCTGTTTTTACAAAAGAGTCTGTACATAGTAAAACAACGTCGGCAATTTCAGGTTTGATGTATTCTTCTACGGTTCCGACTGTAATATTTTCTTTTTCAGCATATTCTTGGCCGATTACTTCAAAAATTGGTTTGCCAACTTTTGCGCCAATATCAATAGCTCCAACGATGTCGACCCCTTTTTTTTCCATCAACATGCGAGCCATACCGCTTCCCATGGCGCCTAATCCCCAAATTACTACTTTAACGTTTTCCATTTAATTAACCTCCGATTTTTATTAAGTAAACTTATTATTTGAAACGCTTTCATGAGTATAGTTTAACGGATCACAAGTGAATAATTATTAATAATGAGAATACTTATTATTCGAAAACGTTTACATTTAGTTAAATGGAAAAGGCCGGAGCTTATCAAATCGCTCCCGCCTCTTTTCGTGGCCATTCATTTTTTATTCTTCCATCTTTTTCTTAATACTCTTTCGTTTCGTTTTAATTAAGATGTTCATCGCAATCAAAATGATACCGACTGCACCTAAGACAAAAATACTTTTCACTCCAAGAAGTTGAAGGACAAGCAAACCAAACCCATATGCCAAAAGTGTAAGAAGATTTAATTTTTCTTCCCAATCATCGCGCTTTGGATAGTTTTTACTCAACTTCACAAAAAGGAAGTGGATGAGATACGAACCTGTAACTGCTGAAAAAACAAAAATGACATTTTCATATTCGCCTAGAGATGATCCAGCGTATTGTTTTAACATGACGATCATAATTAAAAATACACTCTGCAAAGCATTCTCGATATCTTTTGCTAGATTCATTGCTGACCCTTTTCAGGAGCATGTTGGATTTTTTTGTAGTAATTCTGTCCTAACAGCTCTCCTTTTTGATGATTTTCTTTCCCTAAAGTCATATCAACGAAACGCTGCACCTCTACTTCTTCTAAGTTGTAGAGCACTTCAATTTCCCGGTTCAGCAACATCGGCGTCATTTCCATCACTACATCCAAGCTTGGGATCGGGTCGGCCAGTAATTCTGTATCGGTTGGGAGAATTTGTTGGAGTGCTTCGATAAGTGCTTCATAGGATTGGGCGCCCACTACTTTGATTCCTTGATTATCTCCGTTCACCATCACAACTGTAGGGAATCCACTTACTGTCAGGGCTTGAGCTAAACCAAGATCTCCATTCAAGAGCATTCTCCCTTCAAAGGAGTTTGCTTCTTGCCAGATTTCTTCTGCATCCAAGTCCATTTCTTCCAAAATACCCGTAACAACCTCTGCTTTTGAAATATCTTGGTTCCACATCATCACTGTTTCACGTAACTTGCGTAAAAATACAGAAGCTTTTTCTGGATCATCACGGCGTACTACTTGATAAACTTGCGAACTTGGGAAAGAAGAATCAATTGGTTCATCCAACCAAATTCGGCCATCCATTACCATTCGGGTGTAGTCCCCAATCTCACGCCAATGTTTCGCTACATCTACCGCATTGGTAATGCCATTTGCTCCATCACCGCCAAAATTTTCCCATTTTTCAATCATTCCGCCCATGACAGTCGTATCATTATGGATGTATTTGGCATATTGATAACGAAATTTCCGTAGCGTGGGTTCAAATACCCAACAGAAAGAACAGAGCGGGTCAGTAATATAGTACAAATCAATTTGAGGAGCTTCATTTAAGGGATTATTCATCTGCTTCTTCCTTTTCTTTATCAGATTCTTCCTGTGGTGCAAAAGGACTGCACATCCCGGTAATGGGATCACATATCATTCCTTCTTGAAGCTCATTACTGTTCGGTTCAAGAAATGTAAATTTTTCCATGTTTTTCGCTCCTTTTTTCGGACACAACCGAATCAAATATTTTATCCCCATTCTTTCGGGCTCCACATCCGGCCATCAATTTCGCCTTCTGCTTGATAAATGCGTTGGTATTGTTCCTTTATTAAAGCAGCAAACTCTTGAAATAAAGCAATCTGTCGATAGTCTTTGCTTTTTTCTTGTAACTGGAAAATTTGTTCTAACATCCATTCTTCTTGTGCCAACTTCTTTATTCCTCCATCTCTTCCAAGGTCCAAAGTAAATCATCCAAACGCTCTCGGTTTTCTTCCATTTGCTGAATCATTAGATCCACCAATTGTTGATCCGTTTCTGCTAAGTCCTTCTTGCCTAGATGAAGCAGTTCCTGCTTGAACCACTGTTCTCGTATAGCAAGAGAGGAGCGATTTTCTTTCGTTAAATACTGCCGATATTGAATCAGCAACGTTTTCCGTTGCGTCTCGTTCATGTATTCAAAACGGGAAATGACAAAAAGAGGTAAATAGGTCATCCGGCATTTCTGAGCCATAGCTTGAAACGGCCGCATCAATTCTGCCATTGTATAGTTTTCTCGCGCACCGGGTTGATATTCATATTCATGAACACCCGTTGCCACTACAATACCGAACTCTTTCCCCGTCAAACTTGTCCCATTTTTCCCGTAGGCAAATCCTTCTGTCAATACGACATCCTGCCAATGCTTTAATATCGGCGGGGAACTGTACCAGTAGAGTGGAAATTGAAACAAGATGCGATCATGCTGGCTTAAGAGCGACTGCTCTTTTTGAAGATCAATGTTCCCATCTGGGTAATACTCTTCCAAGTGATGCCACGTCACGTCATGATCAGGTAAACTTTCACGCAAAAACTGCTGCGTCTGTGATTCTTGTAGATAGGGATGGGAAATGATAATCAGTGTTTTCATGATCGACCGTCCTTTTTTAGTCCTCTTCAAATCATAGCAATTGAAACAGAATAATTCAATGATTACAGCTTTTTTCCTCCTCTAAAGCTTCGATATAAAAAAAGAGGCCAGCTGCAAGCTTGGCCCCTCCTTCATTCATCAGTCTGTAATACGCATCGCTTGTTCCTGTGCAAGTAAGCAAAGCTCTTGTGCCTTAAAGATATGCTCTTGGGTCATCGCATGCTCGGTTCCGTTGATGATGTCCAAAATCATTTCTCCAAAGAACGGGAAGCCTACTTTTCCAGTAACGGAGTGATGTTCTTCACTGTCTTTCGTAACTAAGAAGACATGGTCTCCTGTCTCTTCCGTTGCTACGTTGATGTACTTACGGATTTCAATCGTTCCTTCGGTTCCGGTAATGAACGTTCGACCGTCTCCCCATGTTCCTAGCCCATCTGGAGTAAACCAATCCACTTTAAAGAAGAATGTAGCGCCATTCTCTCCCACTAAAGTAGCATCACCGTAATCTTCTAGCTCAGGCGTTTCAGGGTTGTTGTAGTTTGCCACTTTACTATGAATCACTTTGGCATCTTCGTTTCCTGTAAAGTACAGGAATTGTTCGATTTGATGGCTTCCAATATCTGCTAAAATCCCGCCATATTGTTCCTTCTTGAAGAACCATTCTGGACGTTTTTCCTTATCCAAGCGATGTGGTCCAAATCCAGTAACTTGAAGAACACGTCCAATTTTGCCTTCTTTAATCAATTGGCCAGCTAGAACGGCACCTTCTACATGGAGTCGTTCGCTAAAGTAAACCCAGTATTTGCGTCCTGTTTCAGCTGCAACGCGCTTCGTTTCTTCTAACTGAGCCGTAGTGGTAAATCCAGTTTTATCAGTAAAGTAATCTTTCCCAGCACGCATCACCCGGTTCCCTAATTCGCTGCGCAAATTCGGTACAGCAGCAGCCGCAACCAACTTAATTTCTGGATCTTCCAAAATTTGCTCCAGAGATTCTGCCGCTTGTACTTCAGGGAAGCTCTCCAAATAATTCTTCACCTTTTCAGGGTCTGCATCGTAGACATACTTAATCGTTGCCCCTGCTTCCAATAATCCATTGGACATTCCATTGATGTGCCCGTGGTCGAGTGCAGTCACGCCGACTACAAATTCTCCCGGCTCTACCACCCGATTGATTTTCCCTTTTGGTGCGTAATTCATTCCATCATTTGCTGACACGATAAAACTCCTTTCAAAACCATACTGTTCATTTATGCAGTTGCTTCACATTGCATACTGGCACTTTTTTTAGTTCTTCCATTAAAATCGTTCTCGTTTCTGTTGATGATTGCTTCATTGCATCAATCATCAACATCGAAGGCAACGCATCTTCTACCGATACAAAGTCATCGGTATCTTCTTCGATTGCTTGGTAAAACCGTTGGATGAACGTTGCATGACCCGGTCCATAGTAAGACTTTGTCCCTGCTTTTTGTTCATCTTGTGCAAGAACCGTTACATTCCCATCAAAATCAATTTTGTACAGTTGATAATTTTTAATAGTATAGGTCGCCTTTTCGGTCACGACTTCCAACTCTACACTGGAATTGGTGGCATAAGCATTCGTAGACATGTAAAAGCCGGTCCGGTTCCCTTCAAAAGTAAAGTTCGCCACTGCGGTGTCTTCTACTTCTACATTATAATCCGTAATGTTGGAAAGACTCGCCTTACAAGCAACGAGTTCTCCGCCAACCACTTGCATCAAGTCCAGTGTATGAATGGCTTGATTGATAATCGTACCGCCGCCAGCAGTTGACCATCTGCCTCGCCAAGGTTTCTCTGTGTAATATTCATCCGGGCGATGCCATGCTACCAAGCCCTTGATTGCTTTTATTTCACCATGGTCATCTGTTCTCAAAACCTCTAGTAACTTCTGAAAAGTTGTATTGTAACGGTTCTGGAAACAGACTGCGATTTTGGTTGAGACTTTCTTAGCCAATTCTGCTGTTTTAAGACCTTCACAAAAATCTAACGACAATGGTTTTTCTTGTAAAACATGGACGCCTTTTTCTGCACAAATCTTCGTGACTGGATAATGCAAATGATGTGGCAGACAAATATGAACAACGTCTATTTTTTCTTGGTCTAGCATCTCTTCTACATTTTAGAAAAAGTTTCACTAAAAGTGAAGGAGCCTAATAGAAATCTTCATATTGAAGTTTTTTCTATCGGCTCCTTTCCTACTTAATATCTATTTAATTAAACGCCAGAGTACGCACTGAATCCACCGTCGATTGGCAATACAACTCCGTTTACGAAGCTGGATGCTTTTTCGTCAGCCAAGAACATCAATCCACCCAACAGCTCTTCAGACTCACCGAAGCGGCCCATTGGCGTGTTGTTGATGATTTTTTGGCCACGCGGTTTTAATGTTTCGTGGTCTGATTCGAATAACAAGTCGCGGTTTTGGTTTGATACCAAGAAACCTGGTGCGATTGCGTTACAACGAATTCCTGCTTTGGAGAAATGCACTGCCAACCATTGTGTGAAGTTGGAGATAGCTGATTTAGCTCCTGAATATGCAGGAATCTTAGTTAGTGGTGTGAATGCATTCATACTAGAGATGTTGATGATGTTTGCACCTTCACGTCCAACCATGTCTTTTGCAAAAACTTGTGTTGGCAACAATGTTCCCAAGAAGTTTAAGTTGAAGACGAATTCTACACCGCTTTGATCTAGATCAAAGAATGTTTTTGTTCCTTCAGGCATGTCTGCTTCATGGAATTCATTATCTGTCGTTGCACGAGGGTTGTTCCCGCCAGCACCGTTAACCAATACGTCAACTGCACCTAGGTCAGCTACTACGCCTGCTTTTGCTGCTTCAATAGAATCTTTTTCTAATACGTTACATTTGTAAGCTTTCGCTACGCCGCCATCTGCAACGATTTCGTCCGCATATTTTTGTGCTGCTTCCTCATTCAAGTCAAGCAGAGCAACCTTTGCGCCTGCTTTTGCGAATGCTTTTGCAAAGTCAGAACACAATACGCCACCAGCACCTGTAACGACAACTACTTTGTCAGTAAAATCATGTACAAATGGATTTGTCATGGTTAAAAAACCTACTTTCTTTTTATTGTTGAGCTTTTAAGTTCTTTTTAACTGCTTCTTCTAGACCATTTAGGTATGTTGCACCCAATGCGCGGTCGTATAAACCGTATCCTGGTTTACCAGTTTCGCCCCAAATCATACGGCCGTGGTCTGGACGGATTGCGCCTTCAAAGCCGCCTTCTACACATGCTTTTACGACTTCATACATGTCGATGGATCCCATTTCGGACAAGTGAGCAGATTCTTCGAATGAACGTCCGCCAACTAATTTCACGTTACGTGCATGCACGAAGTTTACGCGTTTTTTAGCTAACATGTCTTTCAAGATTTCTACTGCATCGTTCTTTGGATCAGATGCGAATGAACCAACACATAGTGTTACTCCATTATATTCGCTGTCATATAGCTTGATGAAACGGTTCAACGCTTCGCCGCCTGTGATGATACGAGGCAAGCCGAAGATGCTGTATGGAGGATCATCTGGGTGAATCGCCATCTTGACGCCAGCTTCTTCTGCAACTGGGATAATTTCTTTGATGAAGTATTCTAGGTTAGCCCATAGTTTTTCTTCGTCAACTTCTTTGTACTCATCCATTAAGGCATTCATTTCTTCAGAACTGTAGCTTTCGTCCCAACCTGGAAGTGAAAGCGTACGTGGGTCCATTTTGTTTACTTCTTCTTCATCGAAGATTAACGCGTTGGAACCATCTGGTAAATCATAAGCCAAGTTGGAACGAGTCCAGTCAAAGATTGGCATGAAGTTGTAACATACAACAGGAATTCCTGCTTTACCTAAGTTGCGCAAGGTTTCTTTGTATGCACTAATGTATTGATCACGGTCTGGACGACCCAATTTAATGGATTCGTGAACCGGTACAGATTCGATAACAGAAATGTATAGGCCTTCTGCTTCTACGTCTGCTTTCAACTTTTCGATGCGTTCCATTGGCCATGCTTGTCCAACTGGAATATCGTAAATTGCTGTAACAATCCCTTTCATACCTGGGATTTGACGAATATTTTTCAATGTAACAGGATCATCGTGACCGTACCATCTGAATGACATTTCCATTTTCAAAACACTTCCTTATTTATAATTTTTTATTTATTAAACTCGAAGTATTCTACTGCATTGTTATAGCTAATATTGGTAATTAGTTTTTCCAATAACGCGTCGTCATTTGGAATCTCACCACGTTCAACGAGGTCTCCGATGAAGTCACACAGGATTCTACGGAAATACTCATGACGTGTATAAGAAATGAAGCTTCTTGAATCAGTCAGCATACCGACAAAGTTCATTAACAACCCTGCCTCAGATAAAGCTTTCAACTGCTTCAACATGCCATACTTCGTATCGTTAAACCACCATCCAGAACCAAGTTGAACTTTGCTCTTTATTCCTTGATCATTCATCTGGAAGTTCGCTGCTGCGGTTCCAGCCAAATCAAAGTAGGTTGGGTCTAAAGGATACATAATGAATTTAGGCAGTTTGTTTTCTTTATCCATGCCGTCCATCAACTTGTTTAGGGCATAGCTGACGTTTGGTTGATCTTGAATCGCATCCACACCCGCATCAGCGCCTACGCTATTGAAAATACGAGAGTTGTTGTTGCGAATGGCACCAAAATGCAACTGCATCACGAAGTTTTTATCGTGATAAATTTTCCCAAGTTCTACAAACAATTTTGTTTGGAATTTGGCGTATTCTTCATCACTTACAGCCTCGCCTTTTGCAGCCTTTTGGAAAATCGCTTCAATTTCTTCGTCGCTTGCTTCTACATAGTAAATGGTCGACAAGCCGTGATCTGAAACGTTGGAACCGTGGTCAGCGAAATATTGGATGCGTTCTTCCATTCCTGCTAGCAGGTCTTGGAAGCTGTCCATTTCACGTCCCGTTCCCTCTTTCATTTTATCAAGGAAACCAGTAAACTTCGCTGCATCTTGAACGGCAAAAGCTTCATCAGGACGGAAACCAGGGGCTACCGTTACATCAAAAGAGTCATCTTCTGCAATTTGTTTGTGCCAAGCTAAGTCATCGGTTGGATTATCTGTTGTACATACGAAGGTAACATTAGAGTTCTTGATAAGTGTGCGTGCAGTCAATTTTTCATCTTTGATCACTTGGTTACAGTGGTCATAGATTTCTTTCCAGTTTTTGGAATTTAACAATTCATCCACATGGAAGTAGCGTTTTAATTCCAAAGCAGACCAGTGGAACAAAGGATTCCCTACTGCGTTCTCACAAGCGTATGCCCAAGCTTCGAACTTTTCTTCTGGTGTAGCATTTCCAGTGATTTTCACTTCTGGAATTCCCATTGCACGCATTGCACGCCATTTGTAATGGTCGCCGCCTAACCATAGTTCGGTAACATTCTCAAACTCATGATCTTCCGCAATTTGCTGTGGAGATAGATGACAATGATAGTCAAAAATCGGCATATTTTTTGAAAAATCGTGATAGAGATGTTTCGCTGTCTCTGTTTGGAGCATGAAATCATCGTGAATAAAAGACATTACTTCAGTCTCTCCTTCTTTTATTGCCAAAAAGATCTATTTTGCTAAAATTTCTATTAATTTATCAGCAAATTCTTTTGCGTTTGCTTCTACTTGTGCAGAGCCGCCTTCTTTTAGACCTTTCGTTAAAGCACTACCTACACCTACAGCCCAAGCGCCGTTTGCAATCCATTTTTCCATGTTGTCCAAGGAAACGCCGCCTGAAGGCATTGCTTCTACCCAAGGAATTGGACCGTGCAAGTCTTTAATGAATCCAGGACCTAATAGTCCACCTGGGAACAATTTAACAACTTCGCAACCAGCTTCTAGTGCAGTTGCAACTTCCGTAATGGAACCACAACCTGGTAGGTAAGGGATGGTGTAGAGGTTACACATTTTTGCAATTCTTTCATTGAAGTTTGGGCTAACGATGAATTTCGCGCCATTCAAAATTGCAAGTCTTGCAGACACTTCATCTAAAACCGTTCCAGCTCCAACAACCATATCTGTATCTGCAAATTCGTCAGCAAGACGACGCATTACTTGTTCAGCGTTTGGTGTAGAAAAAGTTACTTCGACGTTTTTGATTCCGCCTTGGTAAACAGCTTTCGAAATTTCATAGCCTTCTTCTTGTGTAGAGCCACGAACGACTGCGAAAAGGAAGTTCTTTTGCATTTGGTCTAAGATATCTCTTTTTAAGCTCATTAATGTTCCTCCATTCATAGTTTGCGTCTCACATTATGAAACGCAATATCACATACCGAATCAATTATAAAATTTTATGAAATTTATGTCAATGCCTTCTACTCAGCTATTTCCACTTTCCACCTAATAATTGTGTAATTTTCTCGGCACATTCTAATGCTTTTTGAATATAGTAGCTTTTTCTTTCTTTTTCACTGATCGGTAAAGAAATGCTCACTGCGCCTGCTGCTTCTTCTTTGTAACTAGAAAATACGCAACCCACACAAAAAACACCGTACTCAAACTCTTCATCATCTAACGCATACCCTACTTCACGAATGTGTTGCAGTTCTTCGTGAAAATGATTGAGTTCGGTAATGGTATATTCGGTTTTCTTTTCCGCAGTAATACGTCCCCAATAAGAATCCACTTCACTCTGTTCGCGAGTGGCCAGAATTGCTTTCCCAACCGCCGTACAGTATAAAGGCGCTTTCAACCCGATTTTCGAACGCATCTTGGATTCTTGATAGTCTCCATACTTATCAACATATAAAACTTCATCTCGATCTTCGATGACTAGGTGGACGGTTTGTCCAATCTCTTGTGACAATTGACGAATATTACTTTTTGCGACATTAAGGAAATCAATATTCTGGACACGTTTATTGCCCAATTCAAACATCCGTAATGAAATACGGTATTGTTTGGTGTCTTCAATTTGTTCAATCAAGCCGTTTTCGATCAATGAGTGGACTAGGCGGTGTGTTGTTGCTTTATGCAACTGAACCTTGTCACTCAAATCATTGAGACTCAAACTCGGGTAATCTGATAGAGTTTCGATGATTGATACTGCACGATCAATTGATTGAACTTTGGAGGTTACTCCTTGTTCTTCTCTTGTTGCCATGAACTTCTCTTCTCCTATGGAAATGGTATTCCTACTATTTACAATCCATGTTAAGTATAGAATCTTTATTTAAACAAAGCAACTTTTCCCGAATGGATCCCTCTATTTCCCTTGCCTACAAGCTTAAGATTCATGGAAATCAAAAACTGCGTGTCTCTTTAAAACAGGATTTGCAAAGTGGTTGGTGTCATTTTTTTAGCATGTGAGATTTCTGGACAGGTAGAAAAACTTCGATGATACCGATTACATAAAAACAAAAAAAAACGAGAAGCCACTGTAGTACCAGTATCTCACGTGTACTCCATTCAACAAAAAATAGTGTGGCTAAAGGAGAAATCTTTCTCCTCTTGCCCACACTGTTTTTAACTTGCTTCTTCCATGCCTTTCTTTTGCATCCGGTACATTTCAGCATACTTTCCATTTTCCAGCAACAAGGAATCATGGCTGCCGCGTTCCACAATCTTCCCAGCGTCTAGGACCAGAATTTGATCCGCGTGCTGGATGGTGGAGAGACGGTGCGCGATAATAAACGTCGTGCGACCTTCTTTTAAGACATCCATCGCGTGCTGAATAATTTCTTCTGTCTCTGTGTCGATACTGGAAGTTGCTTCGTCCAAAATCAAAATTTTCGGATCATAAGCAAGCGCCCGTGCGAAAGAAATTAACTGTCGTTGTCCAGAACTTAGGGTACCGCCCTTTTCAACTACCGGTTCTCCTAAGCCTTTTTCAAAATGAGTCAGCATCGAATCGCCGCCTACTTCGGTCAGAGCCTTCGCGGCCATTTCCGTAGTGATGGCTGGGTTATCGAGTGTAATATTCGACTCAATTGTTCCAGTGAATAAGAATGGATCTTGTAAGACGATTCCCATCGCTTCCCGGATACTTTGGCGTGAGCTGGCTTTTGTATCTTGTCCATCAATCAGAATCTTTCCTTCTTGTGGATCATAGAAACGAAACAGCAAGTTCATGATAGAGCTCTTTCCTGAACCTGTGTGCCCTACCAACGCAACCGTTTCACCCGGCATTGCGGTAAAATGGATGTCATTCAAAACAGGTGACTCTTCTTGATAGCCAAAGGTAACGTGCTGGAATTCCACTTTTCCCTCGCCAATTTCGAATACACCAGTTTCCTCTTCTTCCTCTGGTTCATCAATTAGTTTGAAAACCCGTTCTCCAGCTGCAATAGCTTGTTGAACAAACGCCATTTGCTGGATAATTCCTTGGATTGGATCGTACAAACGCGTCACATAGTCTCCAAATACATACAAAGTCCCAATCGAAATTCCTAATACACCGTTTAAGTACTGCGTACCGAAGTAAACCATCACCAACAACAAGGTAACGTGACGCAACAGTCCTCCTAAGGTAAATTGCGCAGCTGAATCCAGCAGTACATATTTCCGTTCTACTTCAAACCACTCATCATTAATAGTTTGGAATTCTTCAGCAACTTGTTCTTCTTGTTGGAAGGCTTGAATAATCGGCATCCCTTGGACAGACTCATTAATCTTCCCATTAATTTCCCCATTCAATTCTCTTTCTTTCCGACTTAATGCTCCTGCCCGTTTGGAATAGAATCGGTGCCAGAGATACATCAACGGCAACAAGATAAGCAGTGCAATTCCTAATCCTTGATGGAGCCGCGCAATGGCAATGTAGGTTCCGATTACGTACACAACGTTTAGCATCACATTACTGATGGCTGCTACATAGAATTGCTGACGCAATACTTCCGTATCGTTCGTAATTTGAGAGACTACCTTCCCTGCAGGCAGGTTGTCAAAGTAGCGAATAGGCAACCGTTGTAAATGTTCATAAGCCTGGTCCCGAATCACTTTGACAATTCCATTTGCAGCTTTTGTTAAAACCAAAAAGCTTGCGTAGCGAAGGACAGCGGTTGTGAGCATCAGGAATGCGTAAAACAGGAGCAGCCTGATTAGTACTTCAGCGAAAAACTCCCCTTCTGCTGCAGCAGGTGTAATCACTTCATCAATCAGTCTTTGCGCTACTAGCGGAGCAGAAAGGTCGGTGGTAACTGCCACGAGGAGCAAGATGAAACCAATGACAAACCGCCCTTTATAATGCTTCATATAAGATAATAACCGTTTGGTCGTTCTCATTATTCGCCACCTTCTTTCAATTCTTGTCGGAGGTACTGCGTGTAGTACCATCCTTGGCGGCGAATCAATGCTTCATGCGTTCCTCGTTCCACAATTCGTCCATCTTCCATGACGATAATCTCATCAGCCTGTTGTACTGCAGACAAGCGGTGGGTCGAGATAATGGTTGTTTTACCCGCCCGGACACGTTTAATATTTTCAATAATTTTTTGCTCGGTTTTTGCGTCTACTGCGGATAGTGAATCGTCTAAAATCAAAATTTCTGGATTCTTGATTAAGGCGCGGGCAATGGAGATCCGTTGCTTCTGTCCGCCAGAAATGGATACCCCTTTTTCACCAATCATGGTATCCAAGCCTTGATCCATACGCATCAAATCTTCTTCAAAGGCAGCAATCCGAACGCTGTCCATAATTTCTTCGTCCGTTGCTCCGGCTTTTCCGAAGGCTATATTTTCTCTCACACTTCGGGAAAAGAGAATGTGGTCTTGCGGTACATAGCCGATCAGGTTCTGCAAGGAAGGCCGGTGATAGTTTTGCACCGGTTCACTGCCGTAACGGAAGTCCCCTGTTCCAAGTGGATATTGGCGCAATAGTTGGCGTAAGAAGGTTGTTTTCCCAGCACCTGTTTTCCCAACAATCCCTAATGTTTTCCCTTTTGGAATCGTAATATCGATGCGCTCCAGATTTTTTTGTTGGCTGCTTGGATATTGGAAAGTTAATCCATGCATAACAATGTCATCCGCTGTTTCGATTACTTTGATCCCTGTTTCTTCCATCTCGTCGCCAGTTGCCAGCACCTTCTCCACCCGAATCATGGAGGCACTGCCTTGACGGAGAACGTTTGTCAGTTCGCCGATTGAGATAATGGGCCAGACAATCATTCCCAAGTACATTTGGAAGGCAACCATGTCCCCAACAGAAAGCTGTCCATCGAGAACCAAGTTCGCTCCGTACCCAAATGCAATGACATTGCTCGCAGTAATAGAAAGTTTTACCATTGGCGAGAACAAGGCATTTACGTCGGCAACCCGGTTGTTTTTCTTTAACATGCTTTCGGTTTGGCTGCGGAACTTTTGAATATAATCTTCCTCTTTTACATATGCCCGCACCACACGAATACCGTCTACTACTTCCAGTACATCGTTATTCAAGGCAGAGAATGAGTCTTGAGCAATGGTATAACGAGTTTCCACCATGTTGCCTAATTTACCGAATGCATAAGCTAGGAACAGGAGTGGCAGTAAACTGAATAAAGTCAAAGACCAAGCAACGGTTCCGCCCATCATGAAAACAATGACGGTCAGGAATAGTGTGGCGTTCATCAAAACCATCATTCCGTATCCAGCCGTATCTGAAATCGAACGGATGTCCTGGGTGGCACGCGCCATCAAGTCCCCTACGCGGAATTTTTCATAAAAGGTTGCGCGCATATGCAGAAAATGATCCATCATTTTACTGCGCATGTTCCGCTGTAATTTTGCTGCTCCGGTAAATAAATAATAAGACCACGTAAATTCTAAAAAGTAAGCAGCAATCAAACTGAACAAGAATAAGCCAGCTAGGGTAGTTAATCCGCGTCCAGTTAATTCCTGCCGTACAATGGCATCAATGATTCTTCCGACTAAAAAAGGAATGAACACACTGAATAAGTTACTGCCGATCATGGTGACCAATGAAATAAAATAATTTTTGCGATTTTCCTTGAAAAATCCTTTCAACTTAAACATCACATCAAACATATAAATTGCTTCCCTCTTTTCTGCCTCCCAGTTTTGAAACGGTTTCTTTCATAAACACAAAAAAGGCATATTCCGCCCTAAAGGAGAATACGCCTGGTTTGGTTTACCAAAAATAACCATTACATAATCTTATGGAGGGAGGTTGTATTGTATTCACTTCGTTGAAAAACATTAATTGTTACGTTCATCGTAACTCCTCCTCTCTTTATTCTATTTGTATTTTAATTCTTTTCTCCTCAATGAACAAGTATAATGTTGATTATCTTGAAAGTTTTTTGAACAAAGCTATAAAAAAATAGAAAATTCTGTTAAAATCATTAGAAAACTTAAGGAGCTACTTTCATGTATCATTGGTCATCTTTATCGAAACACTATCCCGCCTCCAGTATCCGTAAAATGGCAAAGCTTGCGGGACAATTTGAAGACACAATTATGTTAACAATGGGCGAGCCTCATTTTGAAACACCTGATTTAATTAAGTATGCAGGCACCAAAGCCATCGAAGAAAACCGTACGCATTACGGGCCTAACGTGGGGGAATCCACTTTTCAAGCAGCAGTAGCTGAGAAGTACCAAGCGATGACTGGCTTTCCATTTCATCCTGATGAAGTGATGGCTAGTTTTGGAGCTACAGAAGGGATCCTGCTGGTTATGATGACCATTCTGGATCAGGGAGATGAAGTCCTCATCGCGAATCCCCACTATCCTAATTACTTAGGCCAAATCATGGCACTAAAAGCAAACGTTGTAGAGGTTCCTGTATACGAAGAGTATCAATTTAAGATTCAGCCAAAAGATATTGAGGCAGCCATTACCGAACGTACGAAATTGCTCATTATTAATTCACCAAACAATCCTCTCGGTTCTATTTTAGAAAAAGAAGAAATGGAAGAAATTGTGGCGTTGGCAGATAAGCATCAAATTACCATTTTGTCGGATGAAGTGTATGAGAGCATCCTTTATGACGGCAAGAAACATTTCAGTTTATTCCAAATTCCAGGAACGAACGAGCGGCACTTTGTCGTGAATAGTTTTTCAAAAACTTATGCGATGACAGGTTGGCGCGTGGGATATGTGGTAGGAAACACAGCATCCATTGAGCGGATGGCTGAGTTTAGAGAAGGAATCGGCTTCTGTGTGCCTCCTTTTATTCAAGATGCAGCGGTCGAAGCGCTACAGTCCGATCAATCCATTGTCCAAGAATACCTTACTGCTTACGACCGTCGCCGGCACATTGTGGTCGACCGTTTGAATCAGATTCCAGGGTTTCATTGCCTAAAAACGGAAGGCGCCTTTTATGCTTTCCCTAACATACAAGCGTTTGGCAAAAGCTCACAAGACTTTGCGCTCGAATTATTAACAGAAACTCATGTAGCAATGACGCCTGGTTCAGCATTTGGTTCCATGGGTGAAGGGTATCTGCGCATTTCGTTTGCCCAGTCTGAAGAGGCTCTCTCTGAAGCGATGGACCGGATTGAAGCATACGTTCGCCGCGCTTATCCCGATGTAAAATAAAAAGAGAGTGCTGCAAAAGGCGTTAAGCACCGAATCACTGGATCGATAAGCGCAGGATGGTCATAGACCATCTGAGCATGATTTCGGGAGCACTGTGGGCTGACGCCCAAGTGTATCATGCTTGTAAGCTGCTAAAGCAGCAACAATCATGACAAAGTGACGTCGGAGCTTCCTTTTGGAGCACATTTACGGGGCAGACATTCGTATACATGAATGTGGGTAGTTCAATGGAAAGAAATTCCTGAGCTACCCATTTTTGTACGAAAATGGGTAGTTTAGCGAAAAATATTTCCTGAGCTACCCACTTCTGCGTGAAAATGGGTAGTTCAGCGGAAATTTATTCCTGAGCTACCCATTTTTCGTATTTTTAGCAGGGTACCACTTCTCTAATTTCTGCTAATTTTTCTTCAATAATAGCCATTACGCGATTTTGATCTTCTAGACTGTGTTTAATGTCGAATTCATCAATGGAAAGAGATATTTTTGGTGACGCGTCATAGGCATCGTACCAACCTTGATACTTTTCCCAGAGTAATTTGAAGTATTGGTAGCGTTCGTCGCCCACTTCTACTTGTTCGAATTCACGTCCGCGTTGTTGAATTCTTTCCAAAATAGTTTCAAAGGATCCGTGCAGATAAATCAACAAGTCTGGCCCTTTTTTAGGCATTCCCTCTAACTCTTCCATCATGTTTGCGAGCAAATCTTCATAAATATCCATATCGATCGCGGAAATATTTCCTTGTAAATGATTGATCCGAGTAAATAGAGCATCTTCATAGATTGAGCGATCCAACACATTGTTGTCATGAACCAAGGCATCTTTGATGCTGCGAAAACGCGAATTCAGAAAATAAATTTGTAAACTAAACGCCCACTTTTTTGGCTCCTCATAAAATTTATCTAATACTGGATTATAGTCCACGCTCTCGTAAAACGCCTGGGTCCCCATTCTCTCTGCTATTAAACTCGTATAGCTGGTTTTCCCAGCGCCAATCATGCCCGCTAAGACAATCACACTCATCATATCCCTTCTTTTCTCGTCTCCATTTTTAAAACAATAGTTTGATTATCCCTTAAATAAAAAGAAAACACAACATGTAGTAGGCACATAAAAAAAACAGATGGAAAAGTTACCTTTTCTCATCCGCTTTCCTTTTTTGTAGTTTTTGACTGAACCGAAGTGCATACTGGCTAAAGGTGATAATAGCAAGTGTTGTGACAATGATTTGCAAAATGTTTATGCCAGGAACTTCGAATACTGCCAAAATAATGGTCAGAAAAACCAAAACCGTTGTAGCTTTTCCAAAAACATTTGCTGCAATAATAATTCTTGGTTTCATGGAAACCATAACTGCTCCCAATGCAATCTGCGAAAATTCCTTTACCAAGATAATCCAGAAAAACCAATTCTCTAAATAATCGGCATCGGACAATGTATAAAGTACAGAAATTTGCATTAACTTATCTGCAAACGGGTCGGCTACCGTACCAAACTTCGAAACGACTTCATACTTTCTTGCCAAATAACCATCCAGCACATCTGTAATACTCGCCGCTATGAATACCAAAAGTGCTTGAAACGTAGCATTTTCGCTGCCCGAATAAAACACAATAAAATAAAAAGGAATTAATAATAACCGTAAAATCGTTAAAAGATTAGGTAGCTGTTTCTTCATGCTACGCACATCCTCTCCTTCAATTCATCTGCTACTCTCATTCTATCATGGATCAGAAAAATCCAAATAAATTTTTCCTTAAAAAAGAAAATAAAAGAGTGCAGCGATTCCGAAATCCATAAATCCGCTCAAAATAAGTAAAAATGGCATGAGGGAGCCGGCATAGCGCTCCACATAGTTTTCGGTCGGATCATTCGGATTATAGTAAACCTTCATTTCAGTTCCACGAGGAAAAACGTTCTCCAGTGGATTACCAGAAACCATGCTGTTCCGTTTAATGCGTATTGTGGTGGAGAGTGGATCTCCTTCTATCATCGCTTCCCCTTGAGCAGGAGTCGATTTCACCACTTGGTTTCGATAATGGAGGCGCGTTTGATATTCTTTGTTGCGCACCTTAAAAGCAACACGAGGGAAAAAGACACCATTCCCTCTTGCGTCATAACCAAACACCTCGCCAGTCGTACGACTTGTGCAGCGTTCGGCTTTCCTTTTTCCACGGGCGTTTAAGACAAATCCCGCTATGATAAAGAGCACACCCACGATAACAAGGATCAAGGCAACGAGATCCATAACTTCTGAATCGGACAAACAATCAACTTCTTTCTAATCAAAATTATTGGACAGATTGAAACTCGATATCTTTAATGTAGAGTTGCAACGTCTGTAAATGGAAGGTTTGATCTTGATAGAGTCCCTTTACCGGTGCATCAATGAAGAACATCATTGCAGTCTGGGGAGCAACTCTTCCCATAAACTCTTCTGTGAAAGATAACTTGGAAGCAGCTACTTGTGCCTCTTTCACGGGAAGTTTCAGCAATAAGGAGCCGGACACTCCATGAATCGTTTGGTCTGTATCGTTTACCAATACGTATAAAATGCGAGCACGCTTATCCACATTGGTATATTGTGCTTGGAATGGAACGAAAACCGCACGTCCCTCCCAAGCGCCTTCCTTTTGGTGGTCCAAAAATTGTTGGACAATTTGATGTACCTTCTCTAACTGACTGCCCGTATGTTTCGTGTCTTCGATTCGTTGTTTCTGTAATGCTGTTAGTTCTACACGAATATGAGTCATGAGTACCTCCTTTAGTTCATTACATTATTAATAATAATCATATCATTTGGATGCTCATAGCGAGTGTATAGACACAGTAGCAAATATGTCTCCTTTCTTACAAATAATAACTATACAGTAAAAATAAGAAAAGGACATATAGAAAAAGATTGAAGTTCAACTATGACATATTTTTTCAGAGAACCACTGATATTTCTTGTATCTCTATAGAAAATTTTTAATAAAAGTAACTAACTTCCTTATAGGAAAATTAGAGAAATCTTTTCGATGTATTCACCAGTTATGATACACTTATTACAGTAAGTGTTGATTGCAAGGAGGAGAAAAGATGTTAGAAGTGATTGATTTACACAAGTCCTTTGGTTCGCTGCAAGCTGTCGAGGGTGTATCCTTTACTATACAAGACGGCGAAATCATGGGGATGATTGGGCAAAACGGGGCAGGAAAAACAACTACCTTCCGTTTGATTCTTGATTTTTTAACTGCTGATCAAGGACAAGTTTTGTGGGATGGAAAACCGTTAACGAAGGACGAATATGATATTATTGGCTATTTACCAGAAGAAAGAGGGCTCTATCCGAAGGTTTCAATCGAAGAGCAACTTATTTATTTCGCTCAGCTAAGAGGAAAATCAAAAAAAGAAGTAAAGCCGAAAATCGATTATTGGATGGAAAAGTTCCAAGTAAAAGGAAAAAAGACTGACAAAGTAAAAACGCTCTCCAAAGGAAATCAGCAAAAGGTGCAGCTCATTGCGACCCTTTTACACGAACCAAAACTAGTTATCTTAGATGAACCATTCAGTGGGCTCGATCCTGTAAACGCAAGCCTATTAGAAGCCGGTATCAAGGAGTTACGAACGCAAGGTTCTTGCGTAATCTTTTCCAGCCACAACATGAATAACGTAGAAGAAATCTGCGACCACTTATTGATGTTGCGCAACGGAGAAATGGTTTTATCAGGAACAGTAAAAGAAGTCCGGGAACAATTCGGTCGAACCAAGCTCTTCTTGGAGACTGATTGGTCAAACGAACAATTGGCTGCCTTACCTGGTGTCAAAACGATTACCGAGAACTCAGATGGATTCAAGGTTCTTGACCTTTCGGACCCCTCTCATGGTAAGGAAATTTTTGCTGCGGTGACGCAAGGCGGGTACATTGCAACCTTCAGCCAACAACCTCCTTCTCTTGATGAAATCTTCCGTTTGAAAGCTGGTGAAAAGAATGAATAAATTTTGGGTAATTGTTGGACAAGTTTATAAGAAAAACGTAAAGTCAGTCGGTTTCATTACCATGATGTTGAGCCCGCTGATCTTGATTGGGATTGTAGCGGCGATTATCTTTTTCATTGATAATATGGAACAAGAGATTCCACAAATTGCCGTTCTTTCTGAATCATCTGAGGTAGTCGAATTGTTACAGGCAGAAAATGAATATTACAACGTTGACTCTACAATTGAGACGCAAGAAGCAGCCGAGTCCGCAATGGAAGCTGGCGGCTTAGATGGCTATTTAACTGTTGCGAATCAAAATGGTGCACTAACTGCTTCCTATGTTTCCCTTCCAGATAGCGAGACCTTGGACATGGCTTACTTGACCAATCAGTTATCAGGGCTGCAGCTGAACCTACAGTCAAGTGAACTTGGTCTCTCTCCTGAAACAGCGCAGACCCTATTAACTCCTCCCGTCATCGAAACACGTACGGTTTCGATTGACGAAGGGGAAGTTGTAGAAGGCGATAGTGCTGATCAAGGTTTGAAACTTGCCGCTGCATATGCGATTTGTATTGCGATTTTCATGTTCATCATGACCTATTCTAGTATTATCGCTGAAGAAATTGCTTCTGAAAAAGGCACACGCATTATGGAAGTGGTTCTTTCCAGTGTGTCAGCCACTACTCATTTCTTCGGTAAACTAGTCGCTATTTTCTTCATCTGTTTAACTCAAATTGGTTTCTACGCGGTTATCATTGCGATTGCCCTTCAGTTGGATTTCGTTCAAAACTTACTTCCTGAAGGTCTCGACCTTGTTGCGACTTTGCGCGGAATTGTTGGCTCTTCCTTGTACTACTTTATTATGGGGATCTTCCTATATGCCGTAGTCGCCGCATTCCTAGGTTCATTGGTAACGAAGAGTGAGGATGTATCGAAGGCAGTTTCGCCCATTGTCTTTATTGCTTTGATGGGCTTTTACGGTGGAATGTTTGCATTAGCTTCGACTACGCATCCGATTATTAAAATCGGATCTCATGTGCCATTCTTTACGCCATTTATCATGCCGTTCCGTATTGCTGCAGAAACTGCGAGCACCACAGAAATTGGAATCTCAATGGTTGTCATGCTTGCCTTTACTGTACTGATCACGCTCCTTTCGTTGATGTTGTATCGTTCAAACGTCTTAATCTATTCCGACGCAACAATGGGCAAAATGATTCGTACTTCTTGGCGGAATGTAAGAAACGAACGCCGCGCAAGCCAAAATAACTAAACATATTAAAAAGGAGCTGGAAAATTCCCAGCTCCTTTTTTTAATTTTCCTGATAATTCTGAAGATGAAGATAGAAACAACCCTGGTCTTCAGAGTTTGAACGAAAAGTCTGAAGACCAGCAAACAACTGACTTCTCATCTTCAGAGTTCGCGTAAAAAGAACGCATGGGAGCTAATTCTGATTGTTCTCTAAGTCATTTTGAACTCGTTTTTCTAATGCTTCACGCATCGCATGCAGCTGCTCGTCGGCATCTTGATTGCGACGCAGGGTAAAATGTTTGGGTACAGGGTCATAACCACCTTGAATGAACGGTTGGCAACGCAATATGCGGGCAGTTCCCATGATGGATCCTTTTACGGCACCGTGCTTTTCTAGCGCTTCGACCATATAATGGGAACACGTTGGGTAATAGCGACAACTTGGCGGAAATAAAGGGGAAATATGTCGTTGATAACCTTTTACCCCTTTGATTAATACTTTTTTCATCTGCGTCTTCCTTTCTGCCCTCCTATTATACGACGAGCATGGGGATAAGAAAACCTTTTGAACCTGATTAGATTGAATCCAATGTGTTCTTCATGCTAAAATAAGCAAAAGAGGATATGCCCAACATATCCCCTTCTGTACAGAACCGTTCTAAGGCGGTGACTGGCAGTTTACTGACCGCTTAGTCTACATTCCAGTGGCACTAAGCGGTCATTTTTTATTTTTTCCATCACGAATGACGAGAACTAGTGAAGCGAAGGTAATCATTAAGGTTAAGGCTTCAAAGACAGACATCGTTTCCTCTTTCCAGTAGCCAGACTCGTAACATCTGCACCACTCCCTCCCCGGTACTCAGTCACCGCCCATTCTTTTCTGTATTTTTATTTTAACACACATTTGATATTTTTCACTAAAAACAAGAACGTATGTTCTAAAAAATAAAAATGAAGAACCGCCTTCTCTTCAAAAAAGGAAGGCGGTTCACTTTTATTCTACAATTAGTTTGCCTGAGATAGTTTTGGATTTAAGAATGGATAGCGGAATCCCAAAGCATGTTTGGCGATTTTAACGGCATGGTCACTCATCCGTTCCAAGTTGGAAACAATGTCAACAAACATAATTCCATCAGATGGCTGTCCAAGTCCTTGGTTCAAGCGTTCAATATACTTTGCCCGCAGATGCATTTCTAGAGAATTGATTTCCTTTTCGCGCTTCATAACGCTGCCTGCTAACTGATAGCTGTTCGTTGTAAAGGACTTAACTGCTTCTTCAATATTTTTACCAACTAACTGGAACATCCGCACCAAATCTTCATCGTAGAAAATTTCTTGTGTCTCCGCATTCTTACCAGTCACTTTTTGTTGGCGCTTCGCAATCTGGTTTCCTTCTTCAATGTTTTTCAAAATACTCTCTGCATGATCACCGATTCGTTCCAGATACTTTGTAACGTCCATCATGATGGTATGTTCATTAGAACTGGACAAGGCTAATTCCTCGCTACTAATCAGCATCAAGTATTGAGTCAATTTCATGTCGATATCATTAATTACTTCTTCAAGCTGAAGTGATTTTTCCATTTCTTTTACATCTTGATTCTTGAAATATTCAAATACAGATTGGTATTCTTCTAAAACTACTTCTCCCATTTCACCAATTTCTACCTTTGCTTGGTTCAAGGCCATAATCGGTGAAGTATGTACCAAGGAAACATCTAAGCGAGAAGCATCGTAGCCAATTGTGGTCTCTTCGCCTGGAATTAGTTTTGTAACAAGAGTAGCAATTTGATTAATAAACCACATTTGAATTAATACATTAACCACATTAAACAATCCATGAGCGAAGGCAAGCTGCATCGCTGGATTCAGTTGGAAATAATCAGATAAAGTTCTTACCATTGCGGTAAAGGGATTCAAAAGTAACATTACTAAAATCGTTCCGGTTAGATTGAAGAATACGTGGGAAGCAGAAGTACGTCTCGCTGCCAAACTTGCTCCAATCGCTGCTAAAATTGCTGTAATGGTCGTTCCGATGTTACTACCGAATAACAAAGGAAGTGCGGCTTCTAAAGTAACAGATCCGTGTGAATATAATTCTTGGACAATCCCAATCGTTGCACTAGAACTTTGAACAATCAATGTTAATAGAGTTCCAACTGTGACACCAAGAATTGGACTAAATGACAAATCGAGCATTAGTTCACGGAATTGAGGCAGATTTTCCAATGGAGACATTCCATTTCCCATCAGTTCCAAGCCAAAGAATAAAGCTCCAAAACCAAAAACAATTTCACCAATACTATTTACGAAGTGTTTCTTAGAGAAAAATAACATGAACGAGCCAAGAGCCATGATTGGCAAGGCATAAGCCCCAATATCAATCCCAATAATAAATGCAGTGATGGTTGTACCGACATTAGCACCCATTACGACTCCAATTGCTTGTTTTAACGTCATAAACCCAGCACTTACTAATCCCACTGCCAATACCGTGGTAGCGGAGCTACTCTGAATAAGGACTGTTACAACTATCCCGGCTAAAATGGCACGGAATGGAGTAGAAGTAAACTTGTTTAAAATTGAACGTAAGTTATCTCCAGCTGACTTCTGCAACCCATCTCCCATAAATTTTAACCCGAACAGGAAAATTCCCAAACCACCAAAAAACTCGAAAAGCATTTTTTGAATATCCACAACGAACCTCCCATAATTTTCAAGACATCTGTATCTTGTGTTTTTATCCGTCACTTTTCATTCTAGCGTTTTCTTTAGCTAAACAAAAGACCCTATGATGAAAGATGAGAACTTTTTCATCATAGAGTTTCTTTATTTGCTACGAAGACGTTCAATAAAACGACCAACACGAATAAAGGCTTCCTTTAATTCTTCAATCGAATACGCGTAGGAAATACGGATAAAGCCCTCTCCTGATTCGCCAAATGCACTCCCTGGAACCACTGCTACCTTTTCCTCTTGTACTAATTGAGTAGCAAATTCTTCTGAAGTCAGACCGAATTCAGATATATTGGGGAAAATATAAAAGGCACCGTATGGTTCAAAGCAAGGCAATCCTAATTCACTTAACGCATTCATTAAATAACGGCGACGTTGGTTATAGCTCTCACGCATCTCGCTTACCTCGCGGTCACAATCACGAATCGCGACAATTCCTGCATATTGGCTCGCAGTTGGAGCTGCCATAATCGCAAATTGGTGGATTTTCACCATCTGTTGCATGATTACCTTTGGACCAGCCGCATAGCCTAACCGCCAACCGGTCATAGCAAAACTCTTCGAAAAACCATTAATGAGAATGGTTCGCTCTTTCATACCCGGTAGAGAAGCAATACTAATATGATCCTCACCATATGAAAGTTCGCTGTAAATCTCATCGCTAATGACATATAAGTCATGCTTTTTCACAACTTCAGCGATTGCTTCCAAGTCCGCCTGCTCCATAATCGCGCCGGTCGGGTTGTTTGGATAGGACAGCATCAGAATTTTTGTTTTCGGAGTAATCGCTGCTTCCAATTCGTCCGCTTGTAGACGGAACTGATGCTTCTCTTGTAAGTTAATCGTCACCGGCACACCATCTGCCAACGCTACACAAGGCACATACGATACGTAGCAAGGCTCAGGGATAATCACTTCATCGCCTGGATCAAGCATCGCACGCAAAGCAAGATCAATCGCCTCACTGCCGCCAACCGTCACAAGGATTTCATTTTTCGCACCATAAGACAGATCATAGCGACGATACAAATAATTACTAATCTCTTGCCGCAATTCCATAAGCCCAGCATTAGCCGTATAGAAGGTGTTCCCTTTTTGTAAGGTATACATTGCCTCGTCCCTTACAATCCACGGAGTAGCAAAATCTGGCTCCCCCACTCCTAATGAAATCACACCAGGAATTTCATTAGCGATTTCAAAAAAACGCCGAATGCCGGAAGGTTTAATCTCTTGGACTTTTTGATTTAGTGGATTTCTCATGGGGAAACCACCATACGTTGGTCTTTATTTTCTTCAACAAATAAGGTTCCATGATCCTTATACCGTTTCAATATAAAGTGAGTGGCAGTAGACTGTACTTCATCAATCGTAGACAAACGATTCGCAACAAATGCGGCAATTTCTTTCATCGGAGCCTTGCGCATTTCAACTAGTAAGTCATACGCTCCTGACATCAAATAAACAGCATCCACTTCTGGGTATTGATATACACGCTCGGCAATTTTGTCAAACCCAGAGCCGCGCTGCGGATTCACTTTCAATTCAATAACAGCCGATACCTCGTCATCTTCTGCTTTATCCCAGTTCACCAAGGTATGGTAGCCGCAAATTACTTTTTCTGCTTCCAACTGCTCAATGGTCTCTGTTACAACTTCTAGTTCCAGACCCAACATTACGGCAATTTCTTCGTGAGTACGTTTACTATTTTTTTCAATCATTTTTAAGATTTTTTCTCTGATTTCTCTGCTCATCTTTTGTTTTCCTTTCTAACACGCATTTGAAAACTAAATTATCTCTCATTTTAGCACCCGTTGTGAAAGGAAGCAATGGACCAAGCGTTAAGTTTGCTTAAAGTAGAGTGCGTTGGGATGATAAAAAGCAAAAATGGACAAGTGAAGCTTTGTTTGGAGCCCTACTTGTCCACTTTTTCAAAATTCGGACAAGTCAGCGATTTTACGCACACTCACTTGTCCAAAAAATACGATTAATGGACAAGTGAGCTAATAATTTCCTGCCCACTTGTCCATTTTTCAAAAACCCCCTACTTTTAGCCGCAAAAAAACTCCCCTACCGAAATAGGGGAGGTGCTGATTAGAAGCGTGTGTCTTCGAATCCGCAGAATGCATCTACTGGAGATACGCCTGTGAATTCGGAACGACCCAACATTTTCTCAATCAATGCTTTCATCGTAATCTCTTTGCTGTCGTAGGCGTTGATGTACGTTTGTACTTGCGGAACGTCAGCCAAGTGGAACGGTGCTTGTAAGGATACGAAAATCGTTGGCACTTCATGTACGTAGAATGGAATATCTGGCGTACCTTTTTAAGCTGGCCATTGGATTCGTTGATCCGTGTTCGGATTCACAACAGCCAAGTTGATGATTAAATCATAGTTGTCTGTCAATTCAGCAATCGGACGTTTTTGTGCATACACGTTACGAAGGGCTGCTTGACGCTCTTCTGCTGGCATCTTGTTGATGCGCTCTTCGGCAGATTCCCAGATAGAAACTTCAAATCCTTCTGCTTCAAGCAATTCCTTGAATTTAGCGGATGGTTTTGTATTTTCACCGATCATCGCTCCGAATCCACCTTTTGTTCCAGCTACGTCTACTAATAGCACACGTTTTTTGGTTTCAGGAGAGATTGGGAAGATGTTTTCGTTGTTTTTCACCAAAGTGATTGCCTTGTCAGCAACTTCTTCTGCAATCTTCAAGTTTTCTGGCAAACCAATTTTTGCCATTGCTTCTTCTTTTGCAGGAAGAATTTCAGTTTTTTCTTTTGTATGCAAACCGAGCATAGCTTTCATACCCAAGATACGAGTCAACGCTTCAGTCAAGCGCTCTTCAGTGATGACGCCGTTCTTGTAGCCTTCCATCATCCATTGGAAATCTTCGTCTGGATCGTTGAAGAACAAGAACAAGTCAGAACCCGCTGCGATTGCTGCTGGCAGCATGTCTTTACGTTTCATAACGGAAGTCAAAGCAACCATGTGGCTCGCGTCGGTTACAACCACACCGTTAAAGCCCATTTGTTCGCGCAATAAATCAGTTAGGATTTCTTTGCTCAAAGTAGCTGGCATGTTTGCTTCTTGAAGGGTTGCTTCTGGATTGAACTTGCGTACGTAAGAAGGCAATTCGATGTGTCCAGCCATAATCGATGGTAGACCGGCATCGAACAATGCTCCGTATACTTTACCAAAAGACTCATCCCACTCTTCTACACTATAGTGGTTTGGAGCAGCTGATAAATGTTGATCACGCTCGTCAATTCCGTCTCCAGGGAAGTGTTTTGCAGCTGGTGCGATTCCACTTTCTTGGATACCGCGCATGTATTCTAAAGACAGTTCAATCGTTTGGTCCACATCTGCACTCCATGTACGAGTAGAGATGATTGGGTTACGCCAGTTGCGTAATAAGTCAACGATTGGAGCAAAACTCCAGTTACAACCAATTGCAGCAGCTTCAACACCAGAAACCCGACCTAATTCATATGCATACTTCGGATCATTTGTAGCAGCGACTTTGATTTCGTTTCCGATATATGTACCATCTGTACAAGCACCGTTACCGCCCATCTCTGTGTTCGCAGCGATTAGCATTGGAATCTTACTGTTCTCTTGAAGAATTTTGTTTTGTTCGTACACTTCGTCTGCTTTACCAGGATTGTAACGAACCCCACCGATGTGGTAATTGTTCAAAACACCTGTTAAATACTCTTCGGTACGTTCAGAACCCATGTTGATAAATAACTGACCAATTTTTTCTTCATCTGTCATTTTTGCGATGGTTTCTTCAACCCACTTTACGCCATTTGCATCGAGGTTATAAGGCTTTGCTGTTAAATCTACTCTCATTTTAAATCTCTTCTCCATATTGACACAATCTTATTGTAATATACAATTTACCAAAGTTCAATTTATTATGAATTGGAAAGGTTTTCCTTTGAAATTTTAAGATTCAAACGATTTCACAAGGAATTTCTCTTCTTCAGAGTAGTGGGAATTTGCCGATTCTTCGGTTTCTTGCCTTCAATCATTTCAATTAACGTTTCCACTGCCTTACTCCCCCATTCTTGTTCGGAGTAACTAATGGAAGACAGGGACGGAGTCACATATTCGCCAATCTCAATGTTATCAAAACCAACGAGGTATATATCTTTCCCGATTTCCACCTCTTTTTGTTGAAAATAGCGAATCATTCCCAAAGCCATTTCGTCATTGAAAGCAAAGACACCTACAGGAGTTCCATCCAGTTGCGCGTGAATCTGTTTGGCTGCTTCGTAACCTGTGTCGTAGAGAAAGTCTCCATCGATTGTTTCATAAGGCATCTTTTTTTCTTCTAATAATTCTACCGCCCCTGCATAACGCTCAACCGAGTCAAAGTTGGCAGCTGGACCGGTAAGGAGGTACACTTTGCTGATTGGCTGCTGACATAGCGATTCTATCGCCTGCAAGGAACCTCCTCGGTTATCCAATAATACTTGCCGGACATTCGGATGTTTTATTTTCCGATCCATTATGACCATTTGTTTCCCTCTATCGGCGTAATTCAAAATCTCTTCATCTGGAAAGAAGAAATCTAAAATTAGAGCGCCGTCAACCATTCCTTGTGGCAAGAAAAGACGAGAACGATTCCCTGAACAAGTAATCAAGTCATATCCTCTTTCCTTGGCCTTTTCGAGCATAGCTTCAAGTAAATCAGCATAAAAAGTTCCCTTATAACTGGTCAAATATACACCGATTATTTCGGTACTTTTCCCTCTCAAATTCTGACCTGCTCGATTAGGAATATAATTCATTTCATTTGCAATTGCTAGAATGCAATCTCGCGTCTGGTCGCTGACCCGGCTGCTGCCGTTCAACGCATAAGAGACAGTCGAGATGGATACACCAGCCTTCCTTGCAATGTCTTTAATCCCTACCACACATACACCCTCTAACTTTCCTGATAAAATACTTCAATGATGGTTTCATCTTGTAGAAGCGGCTCAATCTCCGAACGAGCAAATCGGGTTCCGCCCGTTCGATACGGATTCTCAAGCGGAGTACCACTCAGTGTTTGCCCGTTTACTTTCACCATCGGCTGTCCTTCTTCTACAAACGTATATTTAAATGTAACTGTTTTCTTCAAATATGTAAAGTCTAGTTTTAAGCCACTGTAAGACGCTGGTAAAACAGGATCCAGAACTAAGTCTTCCTCCAAGGTTGAAATCCCTAAAACATTCGTAATCAATTGGTTCAGATAAATTCCTGGACCACTTGAATAGATACGCCAACCGCCTTTCACGCTCACTGCTCCTGTCCGCAGCTGATGGAAGTTTTCTTTTGCTTCATAACGATTCTTGAAGTTTCCATCCGAACTACTGAAGTATGCATTGCTCTGACGAATCTCGGCGTTGGGTACAACGTCTTGAATCTTCACTGGATTGATGACTTCCAAACCTCGCCACACATCCTCCGTCTTCCCAAGCTTCGCCATCGCCTCAATGAAGCGGATATGGGCATGTACGTATAAGAGGCCGATTTCTCTACCAAAGTTTGCCGCTTGTTCGGCACGCTTAAAGTAGGTGCTAACCCCACCTTGGTAGGCTGCCGGTTGATTCATTAGCCGGACACCGTCTTGACACTCCAAATGTTCCTTGATCAGTCGGTAGTGTCGGTCCGCCTGTTCTTCTGTAAAGATTCCACTGATGATTCCTCTAATCATCGGCAGCAGTCGGTAATGGATGCCTGTCCGGGTGTCAGTCGGATGGATGATGAATTCCACTTGATCCGCTTCCGGTAGATACACAAAGCCAGGAATCACTTCATCCGATAAAATATATTTGTTATAATCTGCTCTGATTTCCTCAGCCAAAACTTGCAATTCTTGGGCAGATTCTTCACTCACCTCTTTTAAGGAACGGCAAAAAGTTGTCAAGGCTTGGTACGTCAATGCAACCGTCCAACTGCTCGCCATATTTACTTTCAGTCCTTGGTCATGAGGCTGGAGCGTGTCGTCCCAATCACCGTCCCCATACGCAGATAAGTGTGTATCCCACAGAAAATGTTCTCTGATGTATGTAATTTCTTTCTGCAAATGATTCAATAAAGAGTCTTTTTGTTCAGTGAATTGCCTGGAGTCCTTACTCATATAAGGAATTTCTTCCTCTAGAATCTGGTGGTCTCCTGTAGCTTCTAAGTAGTCTGCAACCAACTTCAATGGCCATACAGTAATGTCTCCATGACTCTCATCAGCAAAAATATGACGATAACGGTCAAACATGAACCATTGCGGCCAATTGCCATCTTCAATAAACTGATGGGAGAAGATCGTTTTAATGATCTCTTTTACGACATCAAAATGCTGCATCGCTAAGAAGTATTCTGCCGGGCCTTGGCTGACATCTCTCGTACCCCAAGCGGCACCACCATATTGCTCAAGACCATGGGGAACTAAATAATGTACCAACATATTATGCGTGTACCACCCATTCAAAACATTTAGCTTCTCCAATTCAATAGGAAGAGATGCGTCTGTTCTTAGCTCGAAACCATTCGTTAACTCAAGGAAGTACGAACGGAACTTCTCTGTTTCCTCCGCAGCCGTTGTATGCGTTTCTTCCAGTATCTCTCCTTCTACAGACCCTTGCATGGTTAATTCAAATGCATTGGTTTGTTCCAATTCGAGAATCGCCAAGGAAGCTGACCCAGCAGTTGCACCCTCTACAAATAAATCTTCCTCTCTTAACGTTCCTGTTGTCCCTTTCACTTCCAGAACATACGTCAAGTCCGGATACATTTCTGCATTCAAGGCTTTCTTATCCGCAGAGAATTCCCATTTCTGTCCTTCTTGTTCCATATAGACAGGTAATTGATACTCTTTTTGATTCATCACGACTTGATTGGTGATCAGATACGGATAGGCTTTTCCACTTTTTGTTTCTAGTTGCAAGCGAATTTCGCTTCGCTTCACGGAAGAAAATACCGTCACGATAAACGTTTCTTCGTTTGTTTGGTAGAACCACTTCGCAACGTTCATGCCCATTTCGAAGGCAGATGGCATTGCTAATAGATGATATTGGTCATCCGTTTTTACGTAGATTCGTTGTCCAGAGACTTTCAGAATGTTCAAAGGGTTTCGCGTATTCGATAGCCATTTGTTCATATCGGTATTGCCAACCAGTGTTTGTGCATTGAAAACTCCGTACATCCAGGAGGTAGTCGTCATGATGGATTCGTCTGGTCGCCAGTGTCCTCCTGTAAAGAGGATATGGCCATGTGCCCGCTCCATCCTTCTTTCCTTTTCCTTTGAAACGACATGCGTATACTCCGGAGTGAAGAAAGACATCCATTTCTCTTCGTCCTTTTCTTCCTGGAGCCGAACCGGATACAACTGTTCCATGACTTCTTGTGAAAGGTGCTCGACTTGTAATGGTTCCCCTACTCGTGCGGTTTTCTTCCATTGTTGAACTTCTTCTGACTCACCTTTGTCTTTTCGCTGTTCAAAAGCCGCATGAATCCATTCGCTGAATTCTACCTCTTCAACCGCTAGCGGATGATGTTCTTGGAAGATTCCGTAGAAGACGATTTCTTCCTTTCCATCCAGTTCAAACGGTGTTACTTGTAGAGTCGTGTAGGCAAACTCGTACTGCAACCTTTCAGATGGCAAATTTTCTTTCCTTAGTCCGGCAGGGATATTCGTTTCTTTGTATGAAGTCCCAAAAAACTGAAAACCATCTGTCCCAAAATTGGCAATTGGAGAAAATGAACCTTGTTGAAGATAAGGATGACGGTCCTTCGATTGGGGCATATTTTGTCGGGAACACACTACATATCCTTTTTCAGAATCCTTGAACACTTGATGGTCCACGTACTGTGCGGTGTACGCCTCATTCGTTTGAACCGCACTCTCATCTGCTAAACCAATGTCTTGTCCATAAATGAGATCAACTTTCTCTTTCTTTCCTTCCAAGCTGACTTCCCAAAACCATACCCCATTTTCAGCTAATTGGAATGTTACCGCATAGTCCACTCCTTCAAAATTCCCTGTCCATTTTACATAGTCTTCACCTTTATAGAAGGTACTTGATGAGTGTACACCCAGCAAGGGGGTAAAGGAAATAGAGCCATCCTGCTGGAAAATTCGAAGATACAAATTGTTTAGTGCTCCGTCAAGCGGATTTCCTACTATTTGGTTCACCATGACTGATTCTGTTCCTAATCGGTACAAGTCACCCGTCTTCAAAAATTCGGCTTTTACTTCCCCCACTTGCAACGTTATTTTTGGTATGGTTGTTTGATTAATCGCTCGCATATCTAAAAACTCCTTACTTTAATTACTATTTGTCAGTTGGATGGTCACACTTTCTGTTTCTTCACTGTTTGATCCAACCATTATCTCGAACTCGCCTGCGTCACTTGACCAGGTTCCGTCTGGATGAAGGTACGTGAAATCATCTTCTTGCAACCGGAACGTCACTTCTTGTACTTCATTTGGTTCTAATGTAATCCGAGCGAATCGTTTCAATTCTTTTATGGGTCGAACAACTTGAGCGATCTTGTCATGCACATACAATTGAACAACTTCTGTTCCTTTCCGTTCGCTTGTATTCGTCACAGCTACTCGAACAACTACTTCGTCTTCTTTCGTAAAGGTACTTTGATTCACAGTAGGTTGTGAATAAGAGAAGGAGCTATAACTTAATCCGAAGCCAAATGGATACAACGGACTGTTGTCCACATCCAGATATCTTGAAAGATATTTTTCATCTTGTTTGTCGCGGGTAAAAGGTCTTCCGGTTGAGTGGTGGTTATAGTAAATCGGTACTTGACCTACATGACGTGGGAACGACATTGATAATTTCCCACTTGGGTTCACTCTTCCAGTCAAAACTTGGGCTACCACTTGTGCCCCTTCCGTCCCAGGAAACCATGCTTCTACGATTCCATCCGCTAACAAAGAAACATCCGATAAATCTAAAGGTCTTCCATTAAATAGGACCGCAACGAGCGGTTTTCCTAATTTCTTCAGCTCTTGAAGCAGCAAGAGTTGATCGGCCGGCAGAGTAATTTGGCTCTTGCTCGCTGCCTCACCACTCATAAAGGATTCTTCTCCAAGTGCTGCCACAATTACATCAGCTTGATATAAATCAGCAGCTTGATAACTATACAAACCATTGAATACTGTTTTTTCTTCCACAATCTTCAACTGCCCTGGAGCTAATTCTGCTTGGAGAGCTTCTGCTAACAACTGAGTTTCCGCTTCCTGTCCATTCAATGACCAGCTTCCCAATAAGTCTCTGGAGTTTTTCTTCGATCCAATTAGCACTACTTTTTGATTTTCTTCTAGTGGTAAAACTTGATTGTTTTTAAGAAGTACAATGGATTCTTCCACTGCTTTCCTTGCAATATCACGATTTTGAGGACTGAACAGTTCAGCCTGTTCCCTCTCTTCGTCTGCCCCGCGGAATGGATTTTCAAATAAACCTAAATCATTCTTCAACTGTAAGATGCGCCATACCGCTTCATCCAGCAATTTTCTCATGGACTCGTCTTCTTCAACAATTTCTTCTAAATAGTGCAAGTAGGCGCCACTCATCATATCGATATCGACTCCGGCTTGAAGTGCTTGAATAGCTGCTTCTTTTTGATTGCTTGCTAATCCATGGGCAATTAATTCATTGATTGCTGCCCAGTCAGAAATCAGTACGCCGTCGAATTTCATTTCTTTTCTTAATACTTCCTTCAATAACCATTTATTTCCTGTAGCTGGAATTCCTTTGATTGTATTAAAGGAAGCCATCACCATCTTCGCTCCTTCATCAATCGCTGCCTGGTAGCCGGATAAATACTGCTCACGCAACACTTGCTCTGAAAGGTCAACCGTATTGTAATCCAATCCCGCGTTTGGTGCTCCGTATCCAGCGAAATGCTTCACACAAGCTGCGAGCCGTGTATCATCCATTTGCAAATCGGTTCCCTGGTATCCACGAACAAGAGCTCTTGCCAATTCTTCATTCAGGTATGGGTCTTCTCCTGTTGTTTCCATTACTCGTCCCCATCTAGCATCACGAACCAAATCAACCATCGGCGAAAAGGTAACATGCACCCCTGCAGCCGCAGATTCCTTCGCTGCTACTTCCGCTGTTTGTTCAACCAATGCGGGGTTCCAAGAACTTGCTAAGCCTAATGGAATAGGATAAATGGTGCGATAGCCATGAATGACATCCGCCATAAACAGCAAGGGAATTCCTAAACGGTTCTTTTTTAAGTATTCGGTTTGGATTCTACGAATATCTGCCGCGCCCGTCCCACCTAAAATAGAGCCGATTCTTGATAAGTCTTCTCTTGATACATTCAATTCTTCCATAGGTCCAGTAATAGCCGAATCGGATTGATCAAAGAAATTCCCGGTCAACTGCATCGTTTGTCCAACTTTTTCTTCTAAGGTCATTTCATCAAATAATGCTTGTAATTGTTTTCGTTCCAACCTGAACACTCCCTCAAAACTAACGGATTATTTACCGCCTGAAATATCGAATCCTTGTAAAATATATTTTTGGAAAATAAGAAAGATAAGGAGAATCGGAACAACCATGAAGGCTGCACCAGCCATTTGCAAGGCATAGTTTGCTCCGTGTTGACCTTGCAAGAGTTGTAACCCAACAGACAAGGTATAATACTTTTGATCGTTGGCAATGATTAACGGCCATAGGAACGAATTCCAGCCCCCGATGAACGTCAGGATTCCTTGAACAGCCAGAATCGGCCTCGACAAGGGGAGAGCCACTCTCCAAAAAATAAAATATTCACTCGCTCCATCCAGACGAGCAGCTTTCAGCATTTCATCTGAAATATTGGAAAAGAACTGACGGAACAAGAAAATTCCGAATGCACCGGCAAGCCCTGGCAGAATAATTCCTGCGTACGTGTTGGTCAAGCCCATCTGATTCAGAATCAAGTACACTGGAATCATCGTTACTTGACCAGGAATCATCATCGTTGCTAAGACGAGTAAAAATAGAAAATTCTTCCCCTTAAAGTCATACTTAGCAAAACCAAATCCAGCCATCGCATTAATCAACAGTCCGAAAAAGCCAAATACCGTAATAATTAACGTATTTTTTAGATAAACATCAAAGTTCAATCGTTCGAACAATTCACGAAAATTATTCAGCGTCCATTCTTCTGGAAAAATGGTTGGTGTCAGTGACACAATCTCCGGGTTCGTTTTAAAGGAGGATAGAATCATCCAAGCAAATGGAATAATCGTAATCAGTCCCCAAATTGCCAGTATGATTCCAAAAATTATTTTTGTACTTCTATTTACTGATAACATTCTTTACTCCCTCTTTCTCAAACGGAATTTTCATCTCTTTTTCTCTGAATCCGCAGTTGGAAAATGGTCGCCACAATAATGATGACAAATAAAATCATTGATCCAGCGGCTGCATAACCAAAGTTATTGAATTGAAATCCATTTTTATAGATAAACAAGGCAATACTCATCGTACTATTCAAAGGACCCCCATCCGTCATAACGAATGGTTCTTCAAAGAATTGAAGCCAGCCGATAACGGTTGTTACTACAACAAAGAATGTAGAGAACTTCAATTGAGGAATCGTTACATGCCAGATTTGTTGCCAACGACTTGCTCCATCCAATTCCGCTGCTTCATAAAGGTTAGCGGGAATATTTTGCAAGGCCGCTGAGAAAATTAACATGTTAATTCCGATCGCGCGCCAAACTGCTAAAATTACCAGTGATATTTTTGCAATGTTCGGATCTTGCAACCATCCAATGGGTCCAATCCCAATCGGGGCGAGTACTTTGTTGATCAGTCCAATACTTTCGTTCGGGTTAAAAAGAAACGACCATACAATCGCTATCGCGACGATATTTGTGATCGAAGGTGAGTAGAAAAATAGCCGCATCGTTCCAAAAAACTTATTATTTCCGATTTGAATGAAAAGAGCGATCGTCAGCGATAGAATGACCACCAATGGGACACCCACTATGACATAGTAGAGCGTATTTCCGATGGATTGCATAAAGACACGGTCGGAAGTTACGTCCACATAATTCTCTATTCCCACAAATTCAATTCGAGAATAGTCCGCTAAACCAGATAAACTCAAATCCGTAAAACTAATAAATAACGCAATAAAAATCGGTAAAATTGAAAAAATAATGAGCAAAATCATCGCTGGCGAGATAAATACCCATGGTGCCACTTTATTTCTTGATTTCATGATGTTCAGTCCTTTCATCGCACCAATTCTTTACAGGTCATCAAATAGGAAAAGCCCAGAAAAAGGAATCAAACGAATCCATACGCTTTTCTGGGCTTTTCGGTTAGTTCTTAACCGTCTGACTAGTCTAAAATACCAGCTGCTTCCTCATTGAAAATTTCCATCTGCTCTGTCACATCTGCTCCACCTAAGCGAATTTGCTCCCAGTGGTTGATGTAGGTTTGAGCGATTTCTTCCCATTCAGGCAATAATGGCATATGCTCTGAGTTTTCCAATTGTTCGCCAAATGGTGTGATGAATTCATTTTGCAATTGCTCATCTTCCCAAGCTTCCATATTTGCTGGCAAGGAACTCGAGGTTTCCAAGAATGCTAATTGATTTTCTGGTCTAGCAAGAAACTCTAATAACAATACGGCATTATCTACATTTTCTGTATTATTCCAAATGGAGAGGTTCGCTCCTCCTGTGTTGGACAAGTTATTTACTGGCCCTTCAGGAAGTACGGCTGTTGCCCATTTCCCTTCGATATCGGGTGCATTTTCATTGATGACTGAAATCATCCAAGGTCCACTAATGAACATTGGTACGATTCCTTCACCACCGAATGTTTGCGAAATGTCTAAACCTAAATCTTGAGCTGGCGATCCGCCTTCTTGGACAATACTATTCAAGTATTCAATCGTTTCAATAAATTCTGGTTGTGTGAATTGCGGTTCATTGTTTTCGTTTAATAATTCAGCACCGTTCTGACGTGCAAACATGAAGGCAAACGTTTGGTCGAAGTTATCTACGTTAAATCCATACATATTGTCTCCGCGTTTTGACAATGCTAATGCCGCTTCTTTTAATTCATCCCAGTCTGCAGGTGCTTCTGAAAATCCTGCTTCTTCTAATAAATCTGTCCGATAATAAAGTGCTCTTGTTTCGGTATACCAAGGAATTCCATAATACGCACCATCAAATTCTGTTGTAGCAACGTTTCCTTCATAAAAGTTCTCTGGATTCAAGTCTTCAGATGATTCAACATATTCAGATATATCCATTAAGGCTCCAGCATCTACAAATTCAGACATCCAAGTTGTTCCCATTTGGACCACATCAGGACCTTCTCCAGAGGCAACAGAAGTTAACAGACGATCATGCGCTGCTGACCAAGGAATACTCTGCACGTTTACAGCAATTCCTGTTTCTTCGGTGAAATCATCTAAAATAGGCTGAATCTGCTCATTCCCATCACCCATAAACCAAAATGTTACCTCACCAGATGACTCTGTTCCGCCACTTGAAGTTGTTTCCGTTTCCTCATTGTTTCCGCAAGCTGCAAGCAATCCAATGGTCGCAAGGGATAGTGAACCGACTAGTGCTTTTCTGAATTTCTTCATCCTAATCCTCCTAATATAACGTAGTAAAAGCGTTTGTCGAAACGTTTCGAAAAGAATCAAAAAATAATAGAGAGACTATCGAAACGTTTCTATTACATTGTAAACGGTACCTTTCTAAAATGCAAGCGTTTTACATTTTTTTATTAAAAGCCGACTCACATGCGATTGACTCGGCATATGAATCGGCTATTCGTTTACCTTCTATTGAAAACTTCTAAATCAACCGCATCTTCCGATTTTGCGACGATGAAAGCCGTCGTAGCATCGGCCGACACATTCAATACTGTTCGTAGCATTCCAACGAACCACTCCACTCCCGCAAATAATGCAATGCTCTCAATCGGCAAGTTCATTTGCGGTACTACAATCGCTAAGGAAACAAGACCCGCACCTGGAACAACCGCATTCGCTAACGAAGCAAGTGCTGCCAAAAACGCGATATAAACATAGTCGCCCGTTCCATATTGAACGCCATAAATTTGGGCAATGGTTACAATCGTAATAGCCATATGCATCGCAGAACCATTGCTATTTAATGTCATTCCTAAAGGTAAAACCAACTTGGCGATCCGGTCATGAATACCAAGCTTTTCTTTCGCATCTTTCAGTGCTGTTGGTAAGGTTACTGCTGATGAAGTTGTTACAAGAGCCATAATGGCCATCTGAGTCATATTTTTGGTCAATTGGAACACGCTGACACGCGTGTAAACGGCTGAGCCTACGAACCATAGTACCAAGTAAATCAACGTTGCTAATGCATAAACCCCTAAGTATTTCAGTAATGGCAGCACAACTTGGACACCCATGTTAGAAATTGTTGAGGCAATCAACGCGAAAATACCGATTGGAGCGATTACCATAATCATGCCAATCAATCTCAAAATAATCACATTGAATCGCTTCACAAAATCTAAAACGGTATTATCACCACTGTCGGTTCTGACATAACTCATCGCTAAACCAAACAAGACCGAAAAAACAATGACATGGACGATATTCCCTTCTGATAAAGCTTGCATCACGTTACTCGGGAAGAAACTTAGAATCGTATCTCCAATTGATCCGCCTACTCCTTCTGCAATATCTACTCCCTCTGGAGAAATGGCGGTGCTGTCAATCCCGGTTCCTGGTCTGAATAACAATCCCATGACTACGCCTAGAGCTGCAGCCGAAACAGAGGAAACAAAGAAAATAACAAACGTCTTGACGCCAACACTTCCCAAGGTCCTCGGATTTAATTCCCCTACTGCCTCAATAATTTGTCCCATCACCAATAGCACAATAGACATCTGGATTAAACGAAGAAAGATGGTGCCAATAATACTTAGAAAACCAACACTTTCACCTAAAAAGATACCTACGAGAACTCCTAGAATTGTAGCAATCACAATCTGGGTTAACAAATTCATCCGTTTCATCATTTTCCCCTCCATTTCGGCTATCCACCCTTATAAGACAAAATGGTAACGCATACATTGTAACGGTATTAAAATAGCAAAAAATCATTCTATAAAAAGAAACAATCCTCCTCCCCTTAAGAGAGGAGGATCTGCTTATTTTACAACGGTCGTTACTTCGCCTGTACCGATAAACAGCTTATCTGCATTCTCAAGAGACGTAATAATCGCCTTCCCGTTCTTCGAATTTTCTACAAAATTAATCGCCGCTTCAACCTTCGGCAACATGCTTCCTGGAGCAAATTGTTCTTCGGCAATGTACTGCTTTAATTCTGCTACTGTCACTTCCTCTAGTTTCTTCTGGTCTGGTTTATTCCAGTTAATAAATACATTGTTTACTCCAGTCAGGATGATAAGGTAATCAGCATCCACCAGTTCTGCTAATTTAGCAGCAGCGAAGTCTTTATCGATAACCGCTTCGACCCCTTGATAACCCCCTTCAGAGGCAACAACCGGAATCCCCCCGCCACCTGCTGAAATGGTTACGACGTCTGCATTCGTCAATGATTCGACTACTGGATACTCAACAATGCTTTGTGGTTTAGGTGATGGAACAACTTTCCGCCAGCCCCTTCCTGCATCTTCCATGAAGACGCCATTGCCTTTTTCCATTTCTTCCTTTGCTTCTTCTTCTGATAAAAATGGTCCAATCGGCTTTGTTGGCTTCTTGAATGCTGGATCATTTCCGTCTACGACTACTTGTGTCACCAAGGAAACGACTTGTTTTTCGATATGTTGCTCGTTGAGAGCTTGACGCATCGCATTCTGCAACCAGAAGCCAATGCTTCCTTGTGTCATGGCGACACAGCTATCCACTGGTAAGGCTGGATTCTTCTCTGAATCTGCAGCTTTTTGTTGCAACAATAGGTTCCCTACTTGGGGGCCGTTTCCATGTGTAATAATCAGCTGGTGCCCTTCTTTTACGAAGTTCACTAAGTGCTGACTCGTTTCACGTAAAGATTCCTTCTGGGCATCTGCCGTGGGTACATCGGTCAAAATCGCATTTCCACCCAAGGCAATTACAACTTTTTTAGACATTCATCATTCTCCTCTTTCACTATTCATCGACTTCTCTAACTTTTTGAAAAATAAATAAATGCCATACAAGGTATCCCACCCCGAAGTATGGCCATACTGAGAAATACGACGGATTCGTTCTCTCCACTTTTTCAAGTCTTGGCCTTTTAGGTCCTGCATAAATTCTACAAAATAGGAACTCGTATATCCTTCCGCCAGCGTACGATAATAGGCAGTACTTACATCAGTGGTACGGCTCACTTCCAGTTGTTTAGCGAGGGTGTTCACCCATCTTCCTTCTGGCCAAAAAGATTGGTATGCCATCATGATTCCCATCAGCATGTCATCACCGCTCGGAGTCAGCCCAATGCCCCTGCCGATAAAATGAGTGATAAACATTCGCTGGAAGGTCTCATCCTTCCATTCAGCATCCAAGAATTTCGTTAGTAAGATTTGATTTTGTTCGCTATCCATTAACTGGGTTTCTTTTTCTATTTGTAAGGACTCGAAGTGCTGTAATAAATCAGTTAGAAAATCTGCGCTTATTCCATTTATTATCGGAACAGAACAGTCATAGGTTTCGAAATTGGAGTGAGAAAGATTCCAAATTTCCCCTCTTGAATAGATTGTTACCTTTCCATTTCGATTCTTCACCCGGTCATCGATTCGTACTTTGGTTAGAAGGTCAGCCATTTCTTCATTCGAAATATTCATTCCGAAAGAAGAAAGGCCACTTCCCTTTTGCCCAAAATGAATCAGCTCCCCATTGAAGTTGACATTAAAACTGCTCTTAAATACAGAGTGGATGGAGCCCATCCCCTCTGTAGAAAGAACATGGGATAAAAAGTTACTTTTTATCCCATGTTCGATTTCTTTTGTCATTTAATCTTCCACTCGAACGCCCAGCGATTCCGCATAGGCGATTAACGCTTTTTCGAAACATGCGAGCGGTGCACGGACAGTCCCGGCTCCTACTTGGCCTAGTCCGGCAACCTTATGCGCAATTCCAGTGTTAATCAAAGGAGTGATTCCCGTTTCAACTACCTTGCGTACATCAATCCCTAGAACCGATCCTTGGAAATCCCATGTTGGAATCGTCCAGTTTGGATTATGTTCAATTGAAATTTCTGCCATTTCATTCGAAACATTCAGGGCATCTTGGAATCCGCCAGCTCCAACAAAGCGAGTAACGCCTGGAGCAGCAATCATCGCCATACCACCTACCCCAATGGTCTCGGTGATGGCACTATCACCAATATCTGGGTTTGCGTCTTCTTCTGAATATCCAGTAAAGTACAATCCATTTGGCGTATTAACTGGAGCAGTAAACCATTCGTCTCCCATACCGGCAATGCGAACTCCAAAGTTTTCACCATTTCGGCTCATCGTTGTTACAACCGTTCCTTCTTGAATCTTACGAGCGTAATCGACCATCGCTTTCCCTGTTGCCATCATGATATTCAAGAAGAATTGATCGGTCTTCGCCAAGAAATCAATTACTTCTCTTTTTTCTACTTGAGCGATGTCTAGTTCAACAATGATTGGTGCCATTTCTTTCAGGAAGATGAGGGACGCAGCGATGTTCCGTTGATGGAACTCATCCCCCATCGTAATGGCTCTAGCAATCATTACGTTCAAGTTCAGCCCGCCTTCTACTGTACGAAGTGCTTTCCCTAAAACAGGACCTAAAACATCTTTCATCCATGTTAAGCGATCAACGACTTCTTTCGAGTATGCACCGAAACGCAAAACTTTCCCAATTCCTTCGTTCATCTGACAGTATGCAGTTGTGCCGTCTTGCTTGTTCTCTACTACTAAAACCGGCATGTTTGCGGAGGTAATTCCGCCCATTGGTCCTACTGCATTCACGTGGTGACACGGGATGAAGGTTACTTCGCCCTCTTCAAGTTGACGGCGTGCTTCTTCTTCGTTGTCTGCCCATCCTTCGAATAAACTTGCTCCAATACAAGATCCTTGCATCGGACCTGTCATGTTCTCATACTTAATTGGAGGACCTGCATGAAGCAATACCTTGCCGTCTAGTTCTGGAATAACGGAAATAGCAGGCACGATGTCCGTTAAGAACGGTTGAGATTCTCTTAAACGGCCAATTACTTTTTGATTCGCTGCGTCAATTTCTTCAGCGTGGCGGTTCAACCCGTTCAAGACCTTAATCAGTTTACGATTTCCGCCTGCTAATGGACGCCAATCGTATTGAATAGCCTTACCGCCATAAGTATCAATGGACTCTGTAAAACTTTCAATTCCCACGTTGACAACTTGTGGAATGGAATTTAATAGTTGATCCACTTTCGGACTTACTTCTGGTAGCGTCATTTTTCTATTTTCATAAGGAACTTTTTGTTTTGGTGCATCGACTAGATCATGTCCCATTAATTGCAATGCTAGATGTACAGCACGCGCATTGCTGGATTCAACCAAGACACCCATTTCTTTCAATGTACGTACGGACTTGTCGTAGTCTTGTGGAGCGTATTTTGTTCCAACAACCGTCCCAATAATATGCAAGTCGCGGCCTGATTCTTTGGCAGTTTGCAACGCTTCTTCGATTGCTGGTTTTAGGGCATTGGCCATATCTGGATGAGCACCGTAGCCTAACACAACGTCTAACAAGATGATGCCGGTTGTTTCATCTTCAACCGCTTCTTTTATTTTCTTAATCCGAACTTCAGGGTCAATCATTGGATGTGGTTTCCCTTGCGTATACATATCGTCTCCCAAGTCCATCACTTCGAATCCGTTCGTACGTAGAATATAACCTTCTGCCTTGGTTGTTTTCCCTAATTGAAGAGCTTCTGTAATCAGTGTGCCTGCTTCATTGGCTAACGTTCCACCCGAATACAAACCTTTTACTGTTTTTCCTTCTGGCAGAGTAGCCGTTACTTTATTTTCAACTTCTGTAGCGTAGCTTTCTTTTACTTCATTCCCATTCGCTAGATCAACCGCAATCAATGCCGTTTCTTCTAATGTATGAGCAAGGTATACGTTTCCTACGTGTTGTTCTGGTTTCTCACCAAGGAATATCGCTACGACTGGTTTCGTAACAGCTTGAAGTAATTCCATTACTTCATCACGCACTTTTTTTGCAGGTGGCTTCGAAATGACTACGATGACATCGGTTGGATCGTGGTGTTCTAAACCAATAATCGCATCCTTCATCGTAATTCCGCCTACATCTTCATGCAAGTCACGTCCACCTGTTCCAATTGCGTGAACGATCCCTCCGCCTAATCGTTCGATAATCGTCGAAACTTCTTGGATACCTGTACCAGAAGCTCCAACAATCCCGATATTCCCTGGATTTACTACGTTCGTAAATGCCATTGGAATACTGGAAACAATACCAGTACCACAGTCTGGTCCCATTAGGAGCAAGCCTTTTTCATGGGCTTTTTTCTTCAAACGAACTTCATCTTCCAAAGAAACGTTATCACTAAATGAAAAGACATGGAGCCCTTTGTCTAAAGCCTTTTCAATTTCATCAGCTGCATAAATGCCAGGAATAGAGAATAGAGCCATATTCGCATCTGGTAATTGCTCCAAGGCATCATTCCAATTTCTTACATTTTTGACTTGTCCGCTATCTTTCTTAACTGATAAATCACTTAAGAATTGTTCTGACTTCTTCACTACTTGGTCAACGACAGACTCATCATCTGTCTCAACTACAATGACCATATCATTTGGTGTTGCAGCTCCCACTTCGTCCGTGTATAGTCCAGCTGTACGGAAAATATCTTTATTCGCATCGGTTCCCATCATGATTTGGCTTTGTTTAACCCCATCTAATGTACTGACTTCATTCGTTAGTAACATTAAGTTAATCGAATCTTGGTAACTGTTTTGTTTGATTACTGTATAAAGCATTCTAGTACCCCCTTTAATGATACTTCTATTATAGTAAAGAAATGGTTCCGCATACATTGCAATTACCTCCAAATATAAACCCTTTTTTTGTCCAAAGTGGACAAATTGAATTTTTTGAGGCAAGATAGGTTCGAGTATTTTTTAGAAAAGAGGAGAACCCATGATAACCGTCAAACAAGTATTAAACTATCGCAGTTTTAAGGATGCCACTTTAGTAACCGGTGAAGGCGGATTAGAGAATGAAGTGAACGGTGTAATGGTTATGGAAGCTGCCGACATTGAATCGTGGGGGCGAAAAGGTCTGCTGATTCTCACGAGTTATTTTGCCATGGAGAATGTTTCTCTAGAAAAAATCGACTTGTTCTTCCGACATGCGAAACGGTTAGGAATTGGCGGTTTTGTGGTTAAGGTGGATCGACTCGTGCAAGTCATCCCTCCTATATTCGTAGCTTCCTGTGAAAAATATCAAATCCCCCTCATTCAGATTGACAAAAAAACTCCTTATGAGAAAATCATCTCGGAAATTTTGGAAACGATGATTAATCGTAATGCTTACCTCTTACAAAATTATTACGATATCCATAAACGTTTCAGTCAACTGATGATGGAGCAACCTGATATTCCTAAAATCTTAGAAACACTAAAAAGTTTAATTCATAAACCAATCACCTTGCAGGAGAAGATTAAAGAACGCATGGTAGGAACAGATCCACAACTCCATCCGTTTCAAGTTCATAAGCAGACTTATTTAGATAAAAGACAACAGCTCAACCTACAGTTTCAAGAAAATGCCGTTACTTACCTGCATTATCATCCAGAGGAATCATTTGCCCAATTGTCGATTGCAGTGCCGAACTTAGGCTACGAAGAGTATGAGCTGATTATTCATAAGTTAGGCGGAGAAGTTGATGATTTAGATTTTATGGCGATTGAGAATACGGTAGCTGCTCTTCAAATTGAGCTGGTGAAACGGTACGCCATTCGCCAGAGCAATCGGTCTCGGCAAAATGAAATGGTATCTGACTTATTGCATGGGCGATTGAACCATCAAGAGGATATTGATGATACCATTCATCGGGTCAATCTTGATCCCAATAGAAGGTACCGCATCATCCTTTTTCATTTCCATACAACAGATGAAGACCAAAAGGATTCCTCTCTCTTGTTGAACCGTTTTACTGATACGTTAATCAACTTATCGAGGACTGAGTTTCCTGAACGTGTATACGTGACTCGTCAACAAAAGGTAATCCTGATTGCGCCAACCGATAACTTTTCACTCAGTGATTCGAAGAAGAAAGTACAACTGATACTGGATCGAATGATGAAAAATGTTCTTTATCAACATTTTATTCATCATACAACCTTTAGTAATGAAGTCAGCGTGCATGACCTTGCGGAGGGATATCGTCAAGCGACCGATACCCAGAAAATTCTACAGCTTACTCAAAATGCCCCTGCCATTGCTTCTTATAAAGACATAGGAATCTATCAAATTTTTGTGGAGACAGACAATCTCGATGATCTAAACCGATTCATTCCTGATCATCTCTGGATTCTAAAGAATGAAAGTCCAGAGTTATTGGAAACATTGCGTACGTTCATTGATGTGAACCAAAACTATTCAGAAACCGCGCAACGGCTCTTCGTTCATCCTAAAACAGTTCGCTACCGCATCACAGGGTTACGCGAGAATTACAACATCCACTTCGATGATCCAGAAGAAATGCTGCGGTTGAGCATTGGATTACGCCTACTTCATTTATTACCCGCTTTTTCGAAACAAACAACCAAACCGATTGGAGGAACCCATCATGAAAAATAGCCAAACACATCGCTTCAGCACAATCGGAACGACTCCGATTCATCTTACTTATTCTCCCGCTGAAGGGAAAAGACAGAATAAAACGATTATCTATCTTCATGGCGGTGGATTCGTGTATGGGACAGCAGATGACTTGCCTGACGAATATCAATCACAAATCGTAGCAGCTGGATATGATTTTATTACGTTAGAATACCCTTTGGCACCAGAAGCCACACTGGATGTCATCCTTCAAAAAGCAACAGAAGGAGTGACGTGGTTCCATCAGCATTATCAAGATGAACTTGCTCTTGAATCGAATGATTATCTTTTATTTGGTCGTTCGGCTGGAGCCTATCTGGCACTTCAACTAGCACACCGTCTGGAGCAAAAACCACAGGCTTTGTTGCTCTTCTACGGTTATCACACGCTACAAGAAGCAACTTTCCAAGTACCGAGCCGGCACTATCTCACGCTGCCAAAGATCAGTCCTCAGGTTGTTAAAGGCATGCTGAGTCCAGATCCGATTGTGAATGGGATAAAAGAAAAGCGGTTCAGCATTTATATCTACTACCGACAAACAGGCGACTGGACAAAAGAAATTCTGAGAGCGGGCGATAAAGCGGCTGATTATTCTCTCTCCAATCATGATTTGAAGAATCTGCCTCCTGCCTTTCTAGCAGCCAGCACCGGCGACCCTGACGTTCCCTACCGTCTTTCTAAAAAAATGGCCGACCTGATTCCGAACTCTGTTCTAGAAACGGTTGACTCCGCTGAACACGACTTCGATCGGACGACGGTTGGTGGCATCGGTACGGAAATTTATTCACGCATGCTCGATTGGTTAAGCAAAACTTGAAGATGAGATACCAAAATGGGCGGAGCACAGCTCCGCCTTTTATTGTTTTTATTCTGGCCAGTCAACTTGAATACTTTTATCCAGTTCAACGGTCACTTTTCCACGTTTCACGACCATCAAACGGTCCGGGATATCAATGACTGCATCTTGGTAGCGATGGCTATCCAGTAACACAAGTGTCGCTGAATTACCCTCTTGAATGCCATAGTCCTCAAACTTCAGAGTCTTGGCTGGGTTTTTGGTAATCATTGGCAAGACGGTATGCAGATCATCTGCTCCACCTAAATGTCCAACTGGAATGGCGAGCATTGCAACTTGCATTAAGTCTCCGTTTCCATAAGGAGTAAATGGATTGCGAATATTATTCGTCGCAACAATCACATTCACACCTCCGTCTCGTAGTTTACGAATCGGTGTTACTGCACGGCGGACATTATATTCGTCATGCCGGCCGCCTAAGTGCAAGTCAGTCATCGGCAGAGCCATTACGTTTATTTGTGCTTTGGCCATCAATTCAATGATTGGTTTGAGTTGCTCATCTGGAACCGCGCCTAAACTAGTCAAATGACCTACAGATACGCGCCCTACATAGCCTTCATCAATGGCTCTTTGCGCTACCATTTCAATGGTTTGGCCTTCTGAATCATCTTTGAAGTCTTGGTGCAGATCGATATCTTTATCGTATTTCTTCGCGATTTCAAAAACAATGTCTAGATGTTCTTTAGGATCTGTATCGTTGTAAGGAATTCCCCCTACTACATCCGCCCCCATATCCATCGCCTTGTACATCAATTCTTCCGTTCCAGGAGATTTCAAGATTCCTTCTTGCGGAAACGCAACGACTTGCATATCAACGAAGTCCTTGTATCTTTCCTTTAACTCCATAATGACTTCAAAACCGTGGAATCCACCTACTGGATCAAATTCCGCATGTGTTCGAATATGGGTTGTTCCTCGTTTGATAATCATTTGCAGCGCTTGTTCCGCTCTTTCTCTTACGTCCTCGCGCGTAAAGGTCGATTTCAATTCAGCCGTAACGCGGAGTGCTTCTTGCAAGGTACCGGATTTATTTGGTAACCGATCGGCAATCAGAGCCTTATCAAGATGGATATGAGACTCTACTAGTCCGGGAATAACCACCCTTCCCCCGCCATCAATGACACGAGTTGCATCTTCTGGTACATTTTTACCAATTTTTTTGAACGTACCAGCTTCAATCGCAATATCTACTAACTCGTTCGACTCATCTACAATTACATTCTTCAATAAAATATCCATCGTGTTCTCCTCTCTCTATGGTCTTAAACCATAACCAAACCGATAATCACTAATACGACGAGTGATGCCAAAATATATCTGGAGTTTCCTTTTACTACTTGTAGAATCGGAATATCAAATCCAGAAGATTGTGCTTGCATCGTGATATTGACGAAACTCATCTGACTTCCTAATCCAACTCCCATCGTAATTAACCCGACGGCTAGAAGCGGTAAATTTAAGGAAACCGCAATTGGAAGAATCAATGCCAGAATGGTTGCTACATAGGCACCGGCAGGGACGCCGATTGCATAGCCCGCGACAATCAAAGCCGGAACCAAAATGGCAGCTGGAGCTGCTTGGGCTACATTGACAATAACTGTAAATGCCCCTGTTTCACCAATGATATTGATAAAGGTAATGAAGATTCCCACTTGGAATAAACGAGTTAAGATGTATTGCGACCCGTCAACAAGTGCTGTGGAGGATTGTTTGATGTTGAAGTCTGTACAGAGTGCAATCAGTCCAATGGTAATAACCAAATACATTAAAGGTCCAAGAATCGGCATGCCGACTGCATTGTTGATATAAGGACCGACAATAACCGCGAACAGCAAGAAGATAGCCGGGATGGTATTAATCAAAAGTTCTCGATTTGATTTTGCTTTGATTTCTTCTGACTCTTCCCCTAAGAAGGCTGCCCCTCTCATTTTCGTCCCAAAGAATCCGATTAAGATTGCGATGATTGTAAAGAGAATCCAGTAAGGACGCATCGTGGTAACGTAATTGCCTACATTCTCTCCTGAAAGTTGAGAAACAATACTTGTTTCTAAAGAAGCTGGAGAAGTTGTAAAGGATACCGCTGCAGCCAAACACATAGCAGCAATCAACTCCGGAACAGCTCCGACTGCTGCAAAAGCGAGAGGAGCCAATACCATTGCCGTTCCTCCACCGATACCGGACATATACGTTGCTGCAGCCATCAAGAGTACAATAAAAGCAGCAAAATATTCTACTCGACCTTTAATCCCACGCCGTACCAAGGCTAATGCAGAAGCGTACCCACCCGATTTAAATACGGCAGTTGCAATTGCGGAGTTAATGATTGGAACCGTGATGGTCAGCATTGCTGGAATGGAAGAAAGTAACAGTTCATTCGCTCGACCTAATGTGATTCCGCCAATAATCATCGATAAAACTCCACCAATTAAGCCAGCAAATAACATATCCACTTTCATAAACAACAACACGAGAATGATAATAATGGGTAGAATACTAATGATTCCCATCAACCCTTCCGGTGCTGGAATAGTCGTTAAATCTTGAGCAGACGATGCAAAAACGAGATGAGGTACAAATAGTGCAGAAGCTAGCAAAACGGACAAAGTAAAAATAACTTTTTTCATCGTAATCCCTCTTTTCGAATGCAGATATGAATCTTGACTAACACCTGTCCAACAAACCAACTTGCCTCCTCTCCTCCTATTGGTTCCCATTTTAGTTTCTTTTGTATGCGGATACAATGAATGCAAAAGATAAATTTTCAACAGATTTTTATCCAATGTAGACAAAGAGCGGACTGCACTTTGTGCAATCCGCCCAACAAATTATTTTTATTATGCACGAAAAACATCATAATCCAACTCGTCTTCGTCTTTTGCGATGATGAGCGCTACCGTTGTATCTGCATCGACATTTAGTACGGTGCGGAACATACCGGAGAACCAGTCGATTCCGGCTAAGATGGCAATACTCTCTGTAGGTAATCCCAGTGCCGGCATGACCATCGCTAACGCAACTAACCCGCCTCCTGGAACGACAACCGTACCTAGTGTTGCTAAGGTAGAGAGAATAACCGCATTGACTAAGTTGCCAAGCCCCATCGGAATTCCATAAAACTGAGCGAAGGTTACGATCGCCAAAGAAAGAAACATCGCTAACCCATTACTGTTCAAAGACATTCCTAATGGGATGACAAATTTCGAAATACGGTCACTAATTCCCAGCTTGTTCTTTCCGTCTTCCAGTTGAACAGGCAAAGTCACTGCTGAAGAGGTAGTCGTCAAGGCAACAATTGTCATCCGCCACATATTCTGTGCTAGTTTCACCGGGCTTACCTTACAATAAACCGCCGTAATAAAAATCCAAATCGTTAAAAATAAAAATGTCCCAATGCCAAACGCCATTAAGAACTTCGCTAGCGTAAGGAGGACCGCGATTCCCACCTGGCCGATGACTGGAGCAATTAAGCAGAAAACCCCAATCGGAGCTAGCTTCATAATCATCGTAATCATCTTCAAGATGGTGTTGTTGAAGGCTGTGATGAAGTCAATCAGTATGCTATTTTTCCCTTCATCTTTGATGAGCCCCAGAGCCAATCCAAAAAGAATGGCGAAAATAATGACTTGAATCATGTTGGCATCTGCCATTGCCTGAATAACGTTGGTTGGGAAGAATGCCGTAATGGTTTCGAAAACAGTCTGAGAAGACGTCTCAATCACCTCAACATCAAACGCAGATGTATCAATCCCTTCACCTGGTTGGATGACTAATCCTAAAATAATGCCTAATGCTGCTGCCAATATGGTAGATCCCATAAACCAAGCAAAGACTTTCGCTCCCATTTTTCCTAGTTCTTTTGGTTCTAGGCTGCCTACTGCTTCGATAACTGCGCCCATTACTAATACAACTACCGACATTTGAATCAGACGGAGGAAAATATCTCCAATAAATTTTACATTACCCATCATATCCGGTAACAAAATCCCAGCAATAACGCCTAATACAGTAGCAATCAGCACTTGATTGGTAATATTACTCAAAAACTTTTTCATCTGCTACTTGACCTCCTGATTCTCTTCACCGAGATAAAAGCCCTTTCAAGGTGATATAAAAATACAGGAAAATAGATAAATGGTCTATTTTCCTGTATGAATCGATTAAATTATGCTGTAGCTTTTTTCGAACTTCTTGCAGAGTACATAAACAAGATGGTACCTACTACTAACAAGACTACGGCAATATAAAAGCCCATTACTTTTGATCCTGTTTGGTCTGAAATAGTACCCGTTAGAGCTGGTGCGATAACGGATGACATCATTCCGAAGAAGTTGAACACTCCCAATGTCGTTCCTACTCCAACTTGCGGTGCGTTCTCACCTAGCCAAGCAATCATGATTGGTTCTACTGCTAGCTTACCTAAGAATCCATACATGATTAATGCAACTAATAAGAAAGTTGAGCTCGTTGCTTGTACAGTCAACAACAACATTGCCGCTGCCAACAAGTTCAAGCCAATGATGAATTTAACTTTGTGGTTCATGTATTTGTCAGCTAGCTTACTGAAGAACAAGGCTCCTGGAATAGATGCAAAGGCAACTAAGGAAGAGGAGAATCCAATTGCTGATCCTTCAAATCCACGTTCTGTTCCCAAGAAGTTTGGCAGCCAAGTAACGGTCATATAGTATGCATAACAAACAGCAAAGTATAGAAGATAAGCAAACAACATCCGTGGTGCTAGCAAGGTTTTAAGGGAAACTTTTTCTTTTGGTTTCTTCTCTTTTGCTTGCTCTTCTGCAGCTTGTGCTTCAATATGAGCATTATCTTCTTTAGCTCCTCTAATAACGAAAGTAAAGGCAACAACCATCAACAAAATCATAACGATGGCAATATACATCATTACTTGCCAAGGAAGTCCTCGTTGTGCTACTAAGTAACTGGAGAGAATCATTCCAAGACCAGAACCGATTGCTGACCCACTATTTACGATGGCAGTAGAGAAACTTCTTTTTGATTTCGGGATGTTTTGAGAAGTCAAGGAGTAAGCGGACCCATAGTAAGATCCACAACCAAGCCCCGCCAAGACGCTACCCACGTAAATCATCGTTAAGCTATTTGCTTGAGAAATTAAAAATGCCGCTAGCGCGAAGAGTAAAAACCCTGGAATAAGTACTTTTTTCTTACCAATTTTATCCACTAAAAATCCTGCTGGAATTTGCATGGAAACATAACCTAAGAAGTAAAAACTTGAAATCGATCCTAGCGCTGTATCTGTAACGTCTCCACCAAGTGATTCTCTAATCTGTGGATAAACTGGGGATAACGCCGAGCGATAAATCCAAATGGTGATCCAACCTGCACATAAAAGGATAATTATTTTTTTCCAATATTCCATGGAACCTGTTTGATTCGTTGTTCTATCCATCTTCTATAATTCCTCCGATCTTCATTCGAAAATTATTGCTAATCTATCACAATATACCTTTGTATCCGGATTCCTTTTCTTTCGCGCCATCCCTTTCTCTTCAAAATATGAAACAACTCCAGGTAAACCGATATGTCTCCTGTTTCTTACTATCATAATACCTTTTCATAAAAACGGTTACACCATTCGTTTTGAACAAATTTTATATTTTCTTTATACAAAAGGTATAAATTTATCGCAATTTGAAAGTTATTCTATTAAGATGAAGTGGGAGGAGATAAGAATTATGAGCACATTAGAAGAACTATTAGCAGTTCCTCGCTTCTCAAGTCTAAAAGTACTGAATAAGCATGGAAGACTCGATCACAAAGTTGAAAGTGTCGAAATTACCGAAACACCGGACGTATCCTACTACATACCTAAGAATGTACTAATCCTGACTACCGCGATGTCCTTTAAGGATGATCAAGAAGGATTGATTTCTTTCATTGATTCCTTAATTGAAGGAGAAGTAGCAGGCCTGGCGATAAAAGTGAACCGATTTTTAGGAATGGTGGACGATGCCGTTTTAGCATATGCCGACCAAAAAGGATTCCCTATTATTTCCATTCCAAGTACGTTTCCTCTAGGTACGCTCCTGCATCACATGATGAATTTTCTATGGGATAAAAAACAAGAAGAAATTTTCTATGCTCTAGATATTCAAAAAACCTTTTCAAATTTAATCATTAATGACGCGAACATTGGGCTCTTTGTCATGGAACTAGAAAAAATGTTCCATACCCCAGTCTTGCTGCTTAATCCTTTTCACGAAGAAATTGCTTCTTCCAAATACTTCCAAAGCAGCCGTTTCCCTGCTCCGTATTACATTAATCAGATCATCCAGTCAAGAAGAGGCAACATTTTAGAAGTGGACAGTTTCTTAATCAAAGATGTGGATGACAAAGAATTACAAGTAGCGATTTACCCTATCCATTCTTATCAATACATCCCTTACTACATGGTTGTGTTCCGTCCAGAAAATATTCCATATCCGATTTCCTCATTTGCCCTAGAGCAAGCCGTCTTGGTATTGTCTTATACCCTCTATAAAAACTTGAAGATCAGTGAATCTCAACTTACGATTCAAAGTGATATTTTGTTAAACTTGCTGCTAGACCAACAAACCGTACAACAAAATCGTTCGAATCTTTTAGAAATCAGCAACAAATTTGGCATCATTGATTCCAAACACTATCAAATGATTTACATTGATATTTCTGTGAAGAATCAAGCTAAACAAAAGATTAAATACAAAATGGAAATAAATGAAATCGTCACCAATTGGTTGAAAGAGAGACTGGAAGAGCAAATTCCTAATGCGATCTTAGCACGGATCAAACAAAACGAGGAAACCTTATTAATCCTTCAATCAGAAATTCCTAATATTGAGGAGCAACTCCAATCACTAGCCGAACGAGTCGAACAATTTATACCCGTTTTCCTTACTTTTTCCTTTGGACATAGTAGCGAAACGCTCCATCATCTACGCGATTCCTATACCCAAGCAAAACTTGCCTATAAGAATTCATTGTCGATGTTAGAAAAAGAACGGTTTAATTATTATCGTCCTAGAGGTATTTTGCAGCTATTCAATAACTTAGACAAAAACGAAGTGAGTTACTTCGTTACTTCCACATTAAAAGAGTTAGCATTTCCAGATGACAGTTCCTTAATTGAATTACGAAAAACACTTAAAACCTATCTAGATAATCAATGTGAAATAACCAAGACTGCTCACGAGTTATACATCCATCGAAACACTGTAAAATATAGAATTGAACGGTGCGAAGAAATTGTTGGACTTAAGCTTACTGGATCTGATGTGAGTTTGAATATTCGTCTCGCACTAGAGCTGTCAGAAAATAATGAGTAGAAATCAGGAATGAGTCGCGGACTCATTCCTGATTTTTAATTTGTTTGTGCTTTCTTCATTTCAGTATCTTCTTCTGGAACGGGACGTGTTTTAATCGAAGCACTTCCCTTGTTTAACAAGAATGTTCCGCTTGGCGTCTCTACTACTCCGGCTTCGCTCGTATAAATCGTTTGACCGCGGAGAATTGTGCGCTCAATTTGAGCATTTATGGTCCTGCCGATGTACGGACTAATTTTATTTCGATACTCCAAGTCTTCCGCAGCCAACGTGTAGGCTGTGTTTGGTTTGATCAGGACAAAGTCTGCATCTTTTCCAATCGCAATCCGCCCTTTGTGATGCAACCCAAAGCGGTCTGCAGGATTACTCGCAATCACCTTAGCGAATTGTACCAACGTCATTCCCCTCTTCTGTACACCTTCATCGAAGAGAATATCTACGTTATTTTGCACACCGACAATTCCGCCCCATGCTTCAAAGGCGTTGTCCTTGTCTTTCAAATCTAGGGTACACGGGGAATGGTCTGAAGTGACAAAGTTAATCTCTCCAGCCAGAACCTGATCCCACATCCGCTCTTGATTTTCTTTTTCGCGAATTGGAGGCGAACATTTTGCTACAGCACCGAGTTCGTTCAGTTCACTTGTATCGAAGTATAGGTAGTGGGTACACGTTTCACACGTTACATCAACGCCCTCTTCGCGGGCTTTCGCTACTTCTACGACTCCTTCCCAACAAGCAATGTGACAAATATGGATGCGGCATCCTGTTTCTTTAGCAAACAGAATGGCCTTCCGGATTGGTTCTAACTCTGTGAACACGGGACGTGTTGCTACGTAAGCTTCCATGGATGTTTCTCCATTTTGGTACGCAATTTTCCCCAGTTTGTCTGTGATTGCTGCATTTTCTGCATGAATTGCAAGTACCTTGCCAGTCTTTGCAATCTGTCTCATTCCTTCGTATAGGCTGTAATCGTCCACATTTTCGAAGTCTCCTTCAATGGAACGATCTCCGCACGTCGCCATGAAACATTTATAAGCAACTACACCGCCATCACTTAATTCTTCAATTCCACTAGCCAAATTAGTCGGCACAAGTCCACCAAAAGAAGCAACATCTGCCCATACTTTCCCTTTTCCGGCTTCCAACTTTATCTGCAATGATTCTGCATCCACAGTAGCTGGCACTTGGTTTAAGGGCATCTCAATGAACGTCGTTACGCCACCTTTCGCACATGCGCGAGTTCCCGTTTCATAACCTTCCCACTCATCACGGTAACCACCGCCTGGCTCTGTGATATGAACATGAGCATCAATCATGCCGGGACTTACAATCAGTCCTTTTGCATCAATTACTTCTTTGGCTTGTTCCATCCCGGTTCCGATAGCAGCAATTTTTCCATCCTTAACGGCTACATCCGTTTCGATTTCTCCGTTTTCCAAAATTACCGTCCCATTTTTAATAATTAAATCATACATATTCTATTCACCTCTTCGATTTTCTAGCAAGACATAGAGTGCAAAAGAAATTCCAGCGCCGACAAACCAAGATAAATCAGATATTAATTCCAGCGACGTGAAGAATTGTCCGCTCAGTGAAACAACAAGAGCCACGATTGTAGCGATATAGGCATTCACATTTATACCTGAATAGGGATTGTCTTTGTTCTTCTCTTTCAAGTCCATGTACAAAAGGTCTAGGTTTATTTTCTGCTTCAAAATAAAATAGTATTGTGCCAGCATAACCCCCGCCACTGGGCCCAAGATGGCCCCAATGATATTCAAGAATGTAAAGATACTATCTGCGTTCTCCATCAGCTTCCACGGCATAATCAGGAAACTAATAACTGACGCAAGCAATACACCCTTTTTATAGTTGATGTGCCGCGGGAATAAAGCGGACAATTGATACGCAGCTGGAATAATATTTCCCGTCGCGTTTGTCGAGATGGTGGTCATTAATAACACAACCATCGCCAACGCGATAGCAGGCAAGCTGTCCCACTGCTCAATGATGGCCAGTATATTCCACTCTTGATAACCCAGATGAATAGAACCGCCAATCAGGATGGTCACACTCGATACGGCAAAAATCAGATAAGCAACCAAGAGACTAAGAGTTTGTCCGACTGCATGAGCGCGAGTACTTTTTGCATTTTGAGTGAAATCCGAGACGCTTGCTCCTGGTGCTGCCCATACAGCTAGCACCGCGTTGATGATCATAAGATAAACTAGAAAAGACGGCTGACTTTGACTTGCTCCTCCAGTCGGCTCGTAGGCTAGGATTCTTCCAATTCCACCGCTGACTCGAATCGCCCAGATGGTCATCCCACCAAATACGAGATAAATTAAAGGATTCAGAAAAGCCGTAAACTTATTCAGGACTTTCCCTCCGCCGAATCCAATCGAGACATTGATGGCCCAGAAAATAGTGAAGGCGATCAATCCCGGTATACGAATTCCGAAAAAGGTAGAATCGCCGCCTATCTGCAAGAATTCTGGCCAAATTTTCCCGATCAGAAGCAGCATGGCTTGCGATCCCGTGTAGTTTTGAAGACCAAACCACGCAATCGCAGCTACACATCCGCGTAGGAAGCCAGGCAGTTTCGCCCCCGCATTCCCATAAGTAGCACGCAAATGCATGGAAAAAGGAATTCCATATTTGGATCCTGCCATCCCATTGAAAACCATAAACGCCGCAACTGCACCAGCACTGATTACTAAAGCAAGCATGACATTGAAGGGTGACAACCCTAAAAATAAGAATCCGCCTACTGCAGCGTAATTAGGAATATTATGAACCGATCCCATCCATAAAGTGAAATAGTTTACGGCACTCATGTCTCTTTTTTCTTTCGTTTTTGGAAGAACATCATCGTTATAACCGCGCTTCTTTATTTCCTCCAGTGTCTTCTCAGTACTTTCATTTGTTGACATTTCTTCCTCTCCTAACTGAAAAGGCTCTCATTCTTGTTAAAGGAGAAGGAGGAGACATTTTGGAACCATTCTCCTCCTTTATATAATCACTCGTTACAGGTAAACTTCTAGTGCTGCTGGCACTGCTTTCCCTGGTTGAATCTGCGCTCCATGATACAGCAAAGCGCCCTCAAGTGCCCCTAATACATGTAGAACATTTTCCTTCCGACTGCTGTAGCCCATATTACCAATCCGCCAAATTTTCCCTGCCAGCTCACCGAAGGAAGAGGCAATCTCTACTCCAAAATGAAGGAGCATGGTTTTCCTTACTTCTTCACCGTCTATCCCTTCTGGAATAAGGACGGGTGTGACCGTTGGCATCTTACTGGAACGCTCTCCATAAACAGAAAGTCCCATTGCTTGAATTCCAGCGAGGATTGCTTCGTCGTTTTGAGCATGTCGTTGATAACTATTCTCTATCCCTTCTTCAATCAGCATGCGCAACCCAGTGTGCAGAGCATAAATCATACTCGTCGCTTCGGTATGATGGTTGATGCGCTCTTCATTCCAATACCTTTGAAGTTGACTAAGGTCTAAATAGTTACTGCTGATGTGTCGGTCGTTCCGGATATTGTTACCTAATCCTTTTTCTTGCTGGTAGCGTGAATCAATGAACGTCCGAACTTTTTCATTATAGGTAATCAAGGAAAGACCAGAGGGAACACTCAAACACTTTTGTGTACCGGCAACTGCAATGTCAACGCCCCACTCATCTACGTGTAGGGGAACTCCGCCATAGGTCGCCACCATGTCTACCACGAAGAAGATGTCGTTTGCTCTACAGTAGTTTCCAATCTCACTTAGTGGCTGCATTTGTCCGTTTGCCGTTTCTCCATGCACCATTGCCACAATCTTTGGTTGATGCATTTCAATTGCTTCTATTATCACTTCTGGGTCAAAGACACTTTCCCAGTCTTTCTCCAGATAAGTAACTTCTGCTTGGGCCCGTTCGCAAATTTCGCCTAGTAAGTAAGCGAAGCGACCATACACGGGAATTAACACCTTGTCCCCCGGCTCGATGAGTGCAATCAGTGCTGCTTCTAAACCTGAACGTGATGTCCCATCAATGGCAAAGGCATGTTCGTTTTTTGTGCCAAACGGAACTTTTATCATTTCCCTTACTTGATTCATAATCTGTAAAAAAGCAGGGTCAAACTGTCCGAGGATCGGTGTCGCCATCGCTCGAAGAACGACTGGAGAAACTTCTACAGGTCCTGGTGTCATAATTACCCGCTGTGGTATATTGATTTCTCGATACATTCTACTCGCCCCATTTCATAACGTTTTATTCGCCCCTATCTTACCTTGTTTCATCTGGATAAGGAACGAATAACCCCAACTGCTCTCCAAAAAGAGCAATCGGGGTTATTTCAAGCAAACTAGCTTTTCTCAGCAAATGCATTGAGGCCGCCATACTTATCAAAATGAACCGTCTCACTCACGAGATAGTTATAAATGTTTTGTTCCACTGGAATTCCTTCCACACTGTACTTCTCGTAGCGTTGTTGGCCTAATTCCCCTGGCACATACACTTGGTCAAACCCTTCAGCAGGCTTAATCTGATGCAATTCTTCGAAAGTTTGTTCCATATTTTCCTTGAACAACTCGAGGCTGGTGAAGCGTGAAGGATCAATTAAAATGTATAATTGCCCGAGTTCACGGCCTTCATTCATTTTATCGTACATGGATGAAACATGCTTCCCAAATGGAAGTCCCATCAACATTCCAGAAAGAATGTCTACCATCATCATCAAGCCATATCCCTTCGGACCTGCAATTGGCAAGAGCCCTGCAACATCATGAGGGTCAGTTGTTGGAACACCCGCTTGATCTACTGCCCATGTATTTGGAATTTCTTGGTTTTTAGACCGTGCATCAAGAATTTTCCCCCATGCTTGAACCGTGGTCGCCATATCAAATACAAATGGATGACCATTCTTACGCGGCGCAGAGAAAGCGATTGGATTCGTACCATAATAGTTCTCTGCTCCACCAAAAGGAACGACCATTGGATCTGATTGACACATTGCGATACAAATCAAATCATTTTCTGCTGCCTTCTTCACGTAGTAAGAAAGGACACCGCTGTGACCCATTCGAGACACACCAACTACGGCTACTCCTGTTTCTTTTGCGAAAGGAATCGCTTCTTCAATCGCCAGTTTACTTACGTAATGTCCCATCCCGTTGTCTCCATGGAAGATTGCTGAACTAGGACCTGTTTTTTCAAATTTCAATTGCGGATCAATCGTGATTCCGCCTTTTGCAATGCGTTCTGCGTAGTAGTCAACTCGGACTGCTCCATGCGAGTGGATGCCACATGCATCCGCATATACTAAATGCTTCGCTACTTCTTCAGCTTGTTCGGAACGAAGTCCAGCTGACTCTAGTTTATTTTTAATTAAGCGATGCAATTCATCCGGCATCACGGTAACGATTTCTGTCATCTACTATCACCTACTTTATATTTTCGGATCGCGGTTGCAATCTTTGGAGTACACATAACTTAACGGCTCGCCACGTCCTACTGCATAAGCAGCTTGCGGACAATACGCTCCCATAAAGATGTAGTCCCCTTTTTCTACCGGCATCCATTCGTTGTCCAGGTTATACATTCCTTGACCGGAAATGATGTACGCACCGTGTTCTTGCACGTGCGTCTCGATATAACCATGGCTCCCGCCTGTTTCAAAGGATAAAATGTGGAAATTCATATCAAACCCTAAATCATCGGTTGGAAGAAGATTCCATAATAGAACATCTTGCATATCTTCGTATTCAATAGCTTCCAGTTCATTAATATTGCCGACCACTTTATGTGCTTCGTGTCCTTCTAGTGGCTCATAGCGTTTCTTGTAGAGGAACACTTCTGTATCTTCTGTTTGAGCATTTTCAAGGTACATGGTTACCCCAGCTGGCAAGTATACATATCCGCCAGAAGTTAATTCATGTGTTTCTTCTCCATCACTTACGTTTAGAGCTCCTTCAATCACGTAAACGAAGGTTTGAACCCCTTCTTCACCAAAACCACGTTTGTTTTGGCCGCCTTCATGGAAAGTAATGATGTAATCCACAAAAGTTGCGCCTAATTTCGGTGAACCCAGAATGCTCAAGGATACATTCTCGAATCCCGGAACAACGTTTTTCACCAAACCATCATGAGGAAGCAAGGCATAGTTATCGCGTTTAATGACCGCACGTGATTCTAGTAGTCCATCCCTGTAACCTGTTTTTCCATTTTTATATCCCATTTCGATATCCCACTCTTTCTTTGAAATAATTAATATGCTAATTCGTATAAGGTACCAGCCAGTGCTTTTACCCCTTCAACCAAATCTTCTAGTTTTGTTTCTTCTGCAGGGTTATGGCTGATTCCGTTAATGCTTGGGGTGAAGATCATTGCCGTTGGATAGTGAGGAGCAATGATTTGCGCATCATGTCCAGCACCACTATGCATCACACGATAGTTCATTCCTTGCTCTTTCACTACTTTTTCAATTGTTTGAACAATTTCTTCATCCATCGGTACAGGCTCTTCATCCATCCACAAGTCAATGTTGATATCAATGCCCATCTCATTCGCCGTGTCTGTCATGAATGCTTCCAAATCCGTTGTGAATGATTTCAACGTTTCATTATCTGTATGACGACAATCGATGGTGAATAGCGTTTCTCCCGGAACCACGTTAACCGTATTTGGTTTCGGCTCCACTTTCCCAAATGTCAATACGAGCGGGTCGCCTAAGGTTTTTGCTCGTTCAATTGCTTCGGAACAGATTTTACTGAAGCAGTAGACGGTATCTTTCCGATAACCCATTGGCGTGGTTCCAGCATGGTTTGCTTGACCGCTCAAGGTAATCGTATAGCGTCTCTGACCAGCGATGCTATTCACTACACCTACTTGCAGTCCTTCGTTTTCCAATACATTTCCTTGTTCGATATGAATCTCGATAAATGCCTTGATGTCGTCACGCAATTTTTGTTCTTCAGCTGGAATGAAATCAAACCCACACTCACGCATGGCATCGACAAATTTTACGCCTTTCGAATCCGCAATGTCTTTCACATCTTCTGGTTTGGCTTCATTTACGAAGTTCTTGCTGCCCCAGAAAACAGTAGGGAAACGACTGCCTTCCTCTTCCGCCATTGAAATAACTTCTAAGGAGCGACGTGGTTGTCCGTGCTTTTCCACAAGGTATTGAACCGCTAAGTAAGCAGCAATGACGCCGAATTGACCATCCAATGTACCGCCATTCACTACTGTATCAATGTGAGAACCGGACAAGATGGTTTCTTCTGGCAGTTCTGACCCTTCGATACGGCCGAATAAGTTTCCGATCCCATCGAAGCGGGTTTCCATGCCAATTTCTTCTAGCTTCGCTTTGACTGCTTGTTGTGCCTCTAACCATGACTTAGAATACAAGAGACGTGTCATTCCGCCTGTTGGATCGCTTCCAATTTGTGATAATAGGTCTACATTTTCTTGAACTTGTTTCATTAAATCCATCTCTATGTGCCTCCTATGATATACATTGAGTTTCTTTATCTACTTCAAATTGTAAGCGTTTTTGAATCCATATGCTATTGCGCTATCTGACAAATTCCTGTTTTCTTTTGTGCACTTCGAATAGTCGCGCTCTTTTCCTTTCAAAGGATAGTCGTTATTTTGGAGTTCTCCCACCCTTTTTAGTACACTGAACACATAGAAAGGAGAGATTAGGATGACGTTAAAAAGTAAGGTTTTATTTTTATTGACTTCCTTTTCGATACTTACCGCTTGCGGATCTACCACACAGACGCCAAATGTTCCTTCTGAATCTGCTGCAACCGACACGACGACCATTCAAGAAGCCGACTCTGTAACAGTAGAATTAATCAATGCAGATGGAGATAAAATTGGAGAAGCTCTGCTTACAGAAGAACAAGATCAAGTTGTTCTGTCCATTAGTGCAACGGACTTACCTCCTGGTGAACATGGCTTCCATATTCACGAAAAGGGGATCGTTGAGCCGCCTTCCTTTGAATCAGCAGGAGACCATTTCAATCCAACCGATGCAGAACATGGTGAAAATAGCGAAAATGGCCCACACTTAGGCGACATACCGAACTTAGTAGTAGAAGAAGATGGAACGGTCGAGGCAGAATTTATTTTGACCGGTGTGAGCTTAAACCCTGATGTAGAAAACAGCTTGGCTCAGCCAGCAGGAACTTCTTTAGTGATTCACGCCAACCCGGATGATTATGAATCCCAACCATCCGGTGATGCGGGTGACCGTATTGCGGCTGGTGTTATTTTTGAACCTAGCGAATAGAAAAACAGCAAGTAATTTCCTAATGAGAAATTACGGTTCTATGTCAAATAGTGTTGGTGGACCAAAAGAAAGTCAAAGCGAAGACTAACTCGCTTTTTCTTTTTCTTTTTCTTCTTGTCGGCGCTTTTCCTCCTTGTAATGGAGTGCCTTCGGCTCAAATTGGCTCGCAGTCAGG
>NZ_JARBEA010000010.1 GCF_028863945.1 Jeotgalibaca caeni
AAAAGGGCCGGAGGCCGTTACTATTTTCATCCATCAGGGTGTTCGCGGAAGCGAACATGAGTGTTTGTCCCACTCTCTTCGTTCTTACTCTAATAGAAAAGCCACGGTTTCATAGGGTCGTAGTGTCATCTCTGTAGTTAGAGGGACTTCCTCATAATTTCCAACCAGCCATTTTGCTTCAGCGGTTGTGAATTCTTCTGGAAGGGTAAAGGCATAGTCCGTGCCGTAGAAGTGGCTCAAGACCAACAGTTTTTCGTCCTCTTTTTCTCGTACGTAGGCAAAGACTTCTGGGTCATCCAGCAAGATTCCTTCATAGGAACCATCTGCTATAATCGGCATCTCTTTGCGCAACCGAATCAACTGTTGGTAATACGGGAAGATTCTTCCTTCCGCCAGTTCCTTCTCAACGTTGATGTGGGAAGAGTTGTCTGCTACTTTCAACCAAGGTGTCCCCGTTGTAAAACCAGCATTCAAGCTGCTGTCCCATTGCATCGGAATGCGGCTTGTATCACGAGACTTCTGTTTAATGATCGTCATCGCCTCTTCATGTGTTTTGCCTGCTAAACGCAAGCTCTCATAGGCATTGTGTGATTCCACATCCACATATTCACTAATGTCATTGAAATCTGGATTCGTCATCCCGATTTCTTCCCCTTGATAAATATACGGGGTTCCTCTTAAGAGATGGATGGTTTGCGCCAACATGGTCGCTGTTTCATACGGGTACTTTTCTGGGTCGCCAAAGCGGCTGTTGGCACGAGGTTGGTCATGGTTATTCCAAAAGAGTGCATTCCAGCCGTTCCCTTTTTGCATACCCGCCTGCCATTCGTCAAGAATTTGTTTCAGCGCCAAGAAATCAAAGGGCACATCCGTCCATTTTTCACCGTTCTCATAATCCACTTTTAGATGGTGGAAGCTGAAAATCATCGATAGTTCATTGCGAGCCGGATCAGAGTACAAGATTCCATTCTCAACCGTTGTAGAAGACATTTCTCCAACCGTAATAATATTCTCGTGTGCACCGAAACTTTCTCGGTTCATCTCCTGCACCCACTCATGGACGATTGGCGTGTCGGTATAGAGACTCTTTTCGTTATCTCCTGTACTGTCAACGAGCACCTCATCTTTACCAATGACATTCAGCACGTCAAAGCGGAAGCCGGTCATTCCTTTTTCCAACCAGAAGTTCACGATTTTATAAAGCTCTTTGCGCACTTCCGGGTTGCGCCAATTTAAGTCTGCTTGCGTGACGTCGTACAGATGCAAGTAATACTCACCGGTATCGCCAAACGGCTCCCAAGCTGGACCGCCAAATTTGGATTCCCAATTGGTTGGCAAACTACCATCTTCCTTGGCTGGACGGATGATATAGAAGTCTTGATACTTTTTCTCGCCCGCCAATGCTCGTTGGAACCATTCGTGTGTGATGGAAGTATGGTTTAGCACCATATCAAACATTAATTCAATATTTTTTTCTTTTGCTTTTTGAATCAACTCTTCCAATTCTTCCATTGTTCCAAACATTGGATCAATCTGATAGTAATCGGTAATGTCATACCCATTGTCTTTTTGCGGAGATACAAAGATGGGATTCATCCAAATCATATCGATGCCTAACTGCTCTAAATAATCGAGCTTCTCTATGATTCCTCTGATGTCCCCAATGCCATCCCCGTTTGTGTCATTGAATGACTTTGGGTAAAGTTGATAAATCACTTTATCCTTTAAATGTTCCATAATGTCCTCCTTCTAAAAAAACGAGGAGCAAAGGTACGTATTCTCCTTTTTGCTCCTCGATGAATTTATTCTGCTTACTTATTGCTTGTTTCAATCACTGGTGCATCTTCTATATCGCCTTTTGGCACGAAGAGTTGTTTCTTCTCGAAGAAGACAGTCAGTAGGAATGGAATCACAATGGCGATTACCATGCTAATAGCAAATGTGATGTAGTGCTCTGGGTAGATGGACAAGATACCTGGAAGTCCCCCTACACCAATCGTAATCGCTGTTACACCAGTGGCCACTGAGAACAATCCTGCAATACCAGATCCAATCATTGCTGCGATAAATGGATAGATATACTTAATGTTAATCCCGAACATCGCTGGTTCCGTTACACCTAGGTAACAGGAAATCATCGCTGGAATCGAAACTTGCTCTTCTTTTTTATTGCCGCGGTGCATGAAGATGATCGCCAATACGGCAGAACCTTGGGCAATGTTAGAGAGAGCAATCATTGGCCATAGTTGAGTACCATCAAAGGCATTTTGTAGCTGTAGGTCAATCGCATTCGTCATGTGATGGAGCCCTGTGATAACAAGCGGCGAGTAGAAGGTACCAAACAATAGACCAAACAACCAGCTGAAACTGCTCGTGATTCCTGCGTACACTACATCAGAAATCCAGTCACCGATTGTCCAACCAATTGGTCCTAATACAGTATGCGCGATAATAACGGTTGGAAGTAGAGCAAATAATGGAACAAAAATCATGGAAATAGCTTGTGGAATCCACTTACGCAACCATTTTTCTAGATAAACGAGGGTGAAACCAGCTAACATGGCTGGAATGACTTGTGCTTGATACCCGATTTTATCAATGGTGAAGAATCCGAAGTCCCAAAATGGAACTTCCCCTGCTGCTGCTGCACCTGCTGCGCCGTATGCATTTAATAATTGCGGTGATACGAGTGTAAGCCCTAGTACAATCCCTAGAATTTGCGTGGTACCCATCTTACGAGTGACACTCCATGTAATTCCAACTGGCAAGAAGTGGAAAATTGCTTCCCCGATTAACCAAAGGAAATCGTTGACCCCTGCCCAGAATTGGGAGTTTGAAACAATCGTGCCGTTCGCAAATTGAATTTCTCCTAGAACATTTCGGAAACCGAGAATAAGACCTCCAACGATAATGGCTGGGATTAACGGACTAAAAATTTCTGCTAATACAGACATTGCGCGTTGCGCTAGGTTTTGATTTTGTTTCGCAGCCGATTTTACTTCGTCTTTCGAAACGCCCTCTTTACCAGAAACTGCCGTAAACTCATTGTAGAACGTGGGAACTTCATTACCGATAATTACCTGAAATTGTCCAGCTTGTGTGAACGTTCCTTTTACCGCAGGAATGTCTTCAATCTTCTTTACATCCGCTGCATCTGGATCATTCAATACAAACCTCATCCGAGTGGCACAGTGCGTGACAGCTGAAATATTATCGGGACCACCGACATGTTCCAGCAAATCTTTGGCATCTTGCTTGAAATCTGGCATGGTAATTCTTCCTCCTTTTATAACTTGTATAGACAAGTTTTTGGTACCTTTATTTTAACTCTTACAAACAAATAATGCAACCGTTTACCATCAAAAAGCAAACAAAAAGGGCTGGAGGGAGAAAAATAACAAATAAAATTGCAAAAGTGTGCAAGTGGGCTCTTTTTTAGCGCTCACTCATACCATTTTTACGATTATGGTATGAGTGGCGTTTTTTTATGACCTCACTTGCACGTTTTTGGCAAAAATGGTACAAGTGAGCTTTTTTTAAGCTCCCACTTGCACGAAAATAAAACAGCAACTCATCCCGAAGGATCAGTTGCTGTTTGTATCGTATTAAAGGTGATGGTTTTTTTGCAAATAGGATAGCGAGCTTGGGAAAGAGGGTCCTTCTTTCTCCCGGGCCTGATTCTCCTGGTTGCTCTGTTCTAAGGAAGGAAACTTCCACAGTTTATAGCAATAGTTTAGCCCCGCTAACGCAATATACGCTTTCCTTCGCCAACTCTTCTCATAAGATGCAGCGAGAGGATGGATCACGTTCCCCTTTTGATAGGCGTCTTTGATTTTTTGCTTCCAGCGTGGGGATTCAACTCGCGGAAGGAGAATCGATTTCGGCAAGGAGCTATAAAGAATTGTTTTTTGCGGTGCGGGCTCAGGCAATTCTTGTTGATACAAGAAGTCTTTCACGTAGAGTTGCGCCACATTGTTCCCTGCTGCCGTCACATAATAATTGCTTGACCCTAATCGGGCATTCAGTTCAAAGAAAACATACTGCTGCTTCCGTGAATCGTACTTCACATCGAAGGTAGCAAATCCATAGAAGTTCGTTGCGGCAAAGATTTTCTCGATGGACTCAGTCAGTTCTTCCTCTTCTACCACAATGCTGGCTAAGCTGTTGCCGATTGCGGAAGGAGTAGGATCATCCACCAGCACATTGGCAAAGGAATGAAGCTTCACCTTGCGATCGTATTTCGCCACATAGACCATGGCTACCCCCAACGTCTCATCATTGCCGGTGATATATTCTTGGACAATCAAGTCTTCCTGATAGCCGTTCTGACGAATAAGCGCTATTCTTCTTGATGCTTCCACCTCATCCAGACAGATGTACACCTTCTTTTTTCCTGCAAAATCCATTCGTTGATAAGCCGGAGTATCGGCAGGTTTTATAATGACGGGATAAGGCAGAGTGAAGTCCTGATCCTCTTTTGTCAGAACCACTGTCCTTGGATGAGGAACTCCAACGGCTTCGCAAAGTTCATGGAAACGCACCTTGTTCGTCACAGCCTCATACGTTTCTCTCTCCACGTACGGAACCACCCAATGACTAGGAAATGTATCCCGCCAACGAAGTAAATCTTCGACATAACGGTCATCACTGCCAAAGAGCAACTTCTGACAATCTGGGTACTGGTTCTCAATCTGGAGCATTGTTTTTTGAAAGGAATGAAAATCGGTCATACTGGGTACAAGATAATGCTCAATAATTGTGGAGCGGTTAATCGGGCCAGTTAGAAAGGGACTAATCAGGTGTGTTTTTATGCCATAGGCTTCATAAAAAGCACGTGCTAATCCATAAGCGCCACGATTCCCTCCCAAAATAACGGGAACAAAAGGCTGATTCTCAGCTTTTTTCACTGGCGTTCTCTCCCTCTCCTAGACAATATAAAAGTCTTTTTTCTTAAAGTCGTACTGCAGAGAACCTGGTGCCTTCTTATCCTCATCTTGGATTAAGCTCCCATCCTTCATAGATAATTGACGGAAGCGGAAGTTCTCTACAATATGGTAATCATGCGTTGCTAAGACAACCGTTGTTCCGCGGCGGTTGATCCGGTAGAGCAGACGGAAAATTTCCTTCGAAGTTCTTGGATCCAAATTCCCCGTTGGTTCATCCGCCAATAAAAGCTTCGGCTCATTCACGATGGCACGTGCAATGGCGACGCGCTGTTGCTGCCCACCTGACAGCTCATCTGGATAGCAATGGGCCTTGTCCGCTAGCTCAACCAAGGTCAATGTTTGCCAGATGCGAGGCTGGCACTCCTCAGCAGAAATGCCAATAATTTCAAGAGCAAACGCAACATTTTCGTAGACCGTTTTATTCGGCATCAGCTTGTATTGTTGGAAAACAATACCGATTTCTCGGCGCAACTTGTACAAGTCTTTGTTCTTTAATTTACTCAGTTCCATCCCGCAAACGGACATCGAGCCCTTCGTCAGCTTCTCTTCCCGGTACAGAAGCTTCAACAAAGAAGATTTCCCTGAGCCGCTTGCCCCCAATAAATAAACAAACTCGCCTTCCTCAATCGCCAATGATACATTCTCAATTCCTTTGACGTTTCGGGGATAGGTCATCGTCGCATTTTTGCATTCAATAATTGTACTCATGTCCTACACTCTTTCTCATTGCTTGAACTGATTGATACCACTCATCATTTCATCTGTACTCTGGGCTGCCCGTATGTTCATGGCATATCCCCGTTGCAGAATCATCATTTCACTGAATAAAGTGGCTAAGTCGACATTTGCATTTTCTAAAAATCCTTCTTGAACTGTACCGGTTGCTGGAACTACCGCTCCTGCCGCTACGTACTTGTTCTCCCCTACTGGCGTGAAGGTTGCTGCTTGGAAAAGTGGCACGGTTCCGTCTGGTAGACGATACAACGCCTCTCCACGAGCGTTCGTAACCCTGCCGTCTGCATTTTGTTGGAAATCTCCGTCCCGTGTATAGAACGTTTCTCCTGCAGGATCGGTGACGCGGAAAAAGCCTTCACCTACAATTGCATATTGATGCTCCCCTTGACTCTCAACCAAACTTCCTTGAGTCAGATTCAATTGGTAATCTTCGCTTCGTGCGCCACTATTGATGCGTACATCTGCCATCGCATCATCTAACAGCAGACTATCACCTGTCATTTCCATGTTTTCCATCAGCTCTGTGAACTGAACATCGCGGCCTTTATAGCCTGTTGATTGCACATTCGCTAAGTCATTCGCTACCGTGTCCATCGCATATTGGAAAGCATGTAGGCCACTTTTAGAAATCCCTAATAATTGATTCATCATCTTATCCTCTACACTTTCCCAATTTCATTACTTGCTTTACGTAAAGTTTCGTCACTCGCATGCAAGGCCTTTTGATTGGCTTCAAATTCACGGGAAATCTTCATCATCTCGACCATTTCATCCGCCGTATTTACATTTGACATCTCGATATAGGACCCTGGATTAGTTGGATCCTCCTTGATAGCTCCTGGCGTTTCATCAACATACACTTCATCGATATAGTTCTGGAAGGTGAATCCGCCGACATCCGTCTGCAGGTTTCGATCAGGTCCTCCTAAGTGATTCACCATTGCCCGCTCTTCTCCAGCACGTTGGACCATTTTTTGTGCTTGATACCCAGGCGTGTTGATGTTCGCAAAGTTCCCGGCTACCATCTCCTGTTTCTTTTGCAAAATGCGGAAATTGTGCTGTAACGTGTCCATACTTCTAATCAAGGTCTTTCCTCCTCATATAATCGCGCAAAGTCGCAATGATTTTGCCGTGAATCTGCGATACTCGCGGCACAGATATATCAAAAATAAAGGCAATCTCTTTTAATGGTAACTTCTCTACATAATATAATTGCAAGATTTGTTGTTCCCGTTCCGGCAACAAGCGAATGGCTTCTGTTAATTCTGTTTTTTTCTCTTGTTCTAAAATGTTTTCTTCTACGCTAAGCGCGTGGGTATCCTCCACAAAGTTCACCAATTCTGATTGGGTCCCTTCATCTTGGAATACCAACATCTCTAAACTCACTGCGGACAATTGATGAATAATATCGTAAATGTCATCCAGATGCTTGTTGGAAAGATTCAAGCGAGCAGCAATTTCATGCTCCGTCGGCTCTCTTCTCAGCGCCTGTTCCAGTTCTTCCTTGACGCGGTAATATGCTTTTAGTTTGTCCATCCCCGTTCGGGAAATCGGTGAAGTCTTGCGAATTTCATCAATAATTGCGCCACGAATTCGTGTATACGCGTAACTCTCAAAGGGAACATTTTTATCGCCGTGGTATTTATCCAGCGCATCCATCAAACCGATTACGCCAAAATTAATCAAGTCACCGCGTTCATGCTGGGAGTTCTTCATTCGTAACCCACTTACTACCTTTTCAACTAACGGCAAGTAGTGAAGAATTTCTTCATCCCGATCTTGTGCCTGAAACATAGTCCACCTCCCACTGCTCCTTAAACAACTTTTTCAATCATTCCCACCGCTGTAATCGCGATTTCATTTGGTACTTCATTCAGCGACAATACCGCTAGTTCAGGGAAATTGTACGCCAATAGGTTCTTCATAGCAGGTCGTATCTTTGGAGATACAAGCAGCACATGCGGAATTCCTTTTCCTTCTAAGTCATAGTGATTGCTCTTCACACTGTCAAACAAGCGGGTAACCAGATCCCCTTGCAGAACTGGAATGGAACCTGCTGATGATTTCTGGATGCTGTGACTAATTAATTCCTCGGTATCTGGATGCACCGTGATGACATTTAAGGTCCGCTCTGCATCCAAGTAATCTTGGACAATTGTTTGTTTCAAAGCTTGACGAACATATTCTGTCAGCACTTCCGTGTCCTTGACGGTTGTGCCATAGTCGGCCAGAGTTTCTAGAATGGTAACCATATCGATAATGGCAATTTTTTCTTTCAATAAATTCTGCAATACTTTCTGCACTTCTCCAAGACGCATAATGTCGGGGATCAGCTCATCAATTACTACGCTGTATTTCTCTTTCAAACCTTCTAGTAATTGTTTGACTTCTTGGCGTCCAAGTAAGAAGTGACTATGCTGGCGAATCGTCTCTTTTAAGTGGGTAACCAATACCGTCAGTGGATCAACAACTGTGAAGCCAGTTAAATCAGCCATTTCTCGGTCGCTCTCGTCAATCCATAGCGCATCTAACCCAAAAGCCGGTTCCTTCGCAGGGATGCCTTTGAAAGGAACTTCTTCCCCTTCTGGCATCAATAGCAATACTTTATCCATGAACAAGTCACCTTTGGCTTGAACGTTGCCTTTTATTTTAATGACGTATTCATTGACGCCCAGTTGCAAGTTGTCCCGGATACGGATAGGTCCCAGTAAAATCCCCAGCTCTTGGGCGAACTGTTTGCGGATAACAAGTACTTGATTCATAATATTGTCGTCTTTACTCTCATCCGCAATCCCGATCAACCCATACCCGATTTCAATCGCAACCGGATCAATTTGATACGGAACCACTACTTCTCCGCGGTTTTTATCGCGTTCGGTCCGTTTATTAGCAAGTTGAGCTTGTTCTTGTGCAATGCTTGCTGCTTGTTCTTGTTTTTCGTTTTCCATGAGCAAGTATCCGGCTACTCCTGAAGCGAGCCCCACCAGTAAGAATAGAAAGGTTGGGAATCCCGGCACGAAGGAGAAAACAACCATCACACCGCTCAGAATAAACATGACTTTCGCTGTAGAGAATAGTTCTGGAATTACAGAACTACCAAAACTTTTATCATTACCCGAACGCGTCACCAAGATACCGGACGCAATCGAAATTAATAAGGAAGGAACTTGTCCAACTAAGCCATCTCCGATCGTCAACTTGCCGAACTTATTCAGCGCCTCGCCAATCCCCATCCCGTGTTGCAAAGAGAAAATCAAAATCCCGCCGATTAAGTTAATCAAGGTGATGATAATGCTGGCAGTCGCATCTCCTTTAACAAACTTGCTCGCTCCATCCATTGCCCCATAGAACTGTGTTTCCCGCTCTAAATCGTTGCGCCGGGAACGAGCTTGCTCTTCCGTAATCAATCCAGAAGCTAAGTCCGAGTCAATGGACATTTGTTTCCCGGGCATCGCATCTAAGGTAAAACGAGCCGACACTTCAGAAACACGCCCAGAACCATTTGTTACGACAACAATCTGGATGATGAAGATGATAAGGAAAATAACTGCCCCTACAATGATGTTGTTCCCTGTCACTAAGTTCGCAAACGTATCAATTACTTTCCCTGCATCTCCCTTTGTCAGGATGAGCCGGGTAGAGGAGATGTTTAACCCTAAGCGAAACATCGTAGTAATCAGCAAAATAGTAGGGAAACTGGAGAATTCCAGCACACTTTTCGTAAACAAAGTCAGTAATAAAATGGCAAATGATAATGCCATATTTAGAATCAACATGAGATCCAGTAATCCAGGTGGGAGAGGAAGAATAATCATCGCTAAAATCAAGAGGACGAAGATGGAAACCCCTATATCCATCAATCCAGTTGATTGCTTCTTTTTCTTCAGTAAATTTGTAGCCATGATTTTCTTCCGCCAACCTTTCTGCTGTGTGAATCTCTGTTAAATTTTTTTCTTTTTCAATAATTCCATTTGGTAGACCAACGCTAACATTTCAGCCAGAGCTTGGTAGAGATCGGCAGGAATGGACTGGCCAACTTCTACGCTCTTATATAAACTTCGAGCAACAGGTTTATTTTCCATGATGGGCACACCGTGTTCTGTGGCGCGTTCCCGAATCTTGGCAGCCATATGATCCGCCCCCTTCGCCACTACGATTGGGACCGGATCTTTCTCCCGGTCATAACGCACTGCAATCGCTAGATGGGTCGGATTCGTAATAATAATCGATGCAGTCTCTACATCTTGCAGCATCCGCCTGGTTAGCTGGCGATGCTTTTGTTTTCTTTGGGACTTAATGTGCGGGTCCCCTTCCATCTCTTTGTATTCATCTTTGATTTCTTGCTTCGACATACGTAAGTTCTTTTGATAATCATACTTTTGAAAGGCAAAGTCGGCAGCGCCTAGTATGAACAAGATGATTGCCAGCTTGGTGCTGACCTCTTTCACTATTTCCAATACAACAAAAAAGAGCTTCTCCATCCCAACGGAGCCGGAATTTAATGCGTAGTAACTCGCTTCTTGGGCGGATGAAACAGCCACCCAGAAGAGTAGAGCCAACTTAGCAAGGTTCTTCAACAAATTGAAAAGAGCCTTTTTGCTAAACATATTTTTCAAACCCGAGATCGGGTTCAATCGGTTGAACTTAAATTTAAGCGACTCTTTGGAGAAGAACAGTCCTACTTGTGCCACGTTTGCAATAATAGCAGCGAGAAAAGCAATCGCCAGAAAAGGGCCGGTTAATACGAAAAAGTAGAGAATGGCTTGCATGCCAATGCTGCCTAGGTTTTCACCGATATTCTCAATCATCAAATTCGTTGACAACTGGCGCTTCAGGATAGGAAAACTCTGCTCCAACGTTCGAGTGACCATGCTCACCCCCACCAATGCAAACACCGCAAACGTGAGGGAACTGGTTAGTTCTTGGCTCTTCGCCACCTCACCCTTCTTCTTAGCGTCCCTTAATTTCTTGGGGGTGGGTTTTTCTGTTTTGCCATCTTTTTCTGACATCCTTCATCACCGCCCCTTTACCTTTGACTGAACGAATAAATGAATTCATTCATGTACTGCAACATTTGTGGCATCAAGTCGGCAATATTCCGGTACAAGGTCGGGAAAAAGGCCAACAGAAAAATCAAAACAATTAAAACCTTTAGCGGCATGCTCAGAATCAAAACGTTAATCTGCGGAACCGTTCTGGACAACACACCAAGCAGGATTTCGGTTAACAGAGCTACAATCATCAGTGGTGCAGCAAGACGAAACGCTGTCCCGAAGACAAGCGTGAATAAGTGCAAAATACCATCCACTGGATTAAATAGGAGCGACTGTACCGGCAACTGCTGGAATGATCCCACTAACGTTTCAATCACGCGGTGATGAATATCGGTTAGAAAGAAAACAGCTAACGAAATCCAGTAATAAACTTTTCCTAAGAAAGATGCATTGATTCCAATCGACGGATCAAACAACTGCGACATGGAAAAGCCGACTTGCACATCAGCAAACGAACCTGCCATCTCAATAGCCGCAAAAAAAAGTTGAGCGATATACCCGATCGCAAGTCCTACTAACGCTTCTTTGACGATTAAGAAGATGAGAGCAAACATGCCTAGCTCTCCTCCTATCGCGGTTTGAAGACTAAAAACAGGCAAACTTATTCCGAGAGATAGCGCCACTTTCATGAAATTGGGCATCCCCTTTAATGAAAAACCCGGACAAACAAATACAAACGTGGCAATTCGGATAAAAATCAATAAAAAGGTTTGAAGTTGTGCTGTCACATCCAGCACCTACAAACTTGCAATAATTTCAAAAATTTTTTCGGTATAGGCAATAATGGCATTCAACATGAAGTTTCCGAAAATAATCAAAGAGCCAATGACAGCCAATACTTTTGGTACAAAACTTAAGGTTTGTTCCTGAATTTGAGTGGCTGCTTGAATAATACTAATAATCAGTCCTACCACAAGGGCAATTAACAAGACCGGTGCTGACACCGTTAAAATGGTCATAAATGCTTCTCTTAATACATCTAAACTACCTTGTAAAGACATCTTTCACCTCTTCTATGAATAAAAGCCCAAGACAACGGACTCGACAACCAAGTACCAGCCATCCACCAACACAAACAACAACAACTTAAACGGCAAGGAAATCATAGCCGGTGACAGCATGAACATCCCCATCGACATCAAAATGCTGGCAACCACCATATCAATAATCAAAAACGGAATAAACAATAAGAAACCTACTGTGAAGGCAGTTCGTAATTCACTAATCGCAAATGCAGGAATGACTACCGTCAAAGGCAATTCTCTTCGCTCACTAACTTCTGCCTCTTGTCCTGATAAGTCAAGAAACAGCTGCAGATCCTTTTCCCGGGTCTGATCCAACATGAAGTCCTTAATCGGCGTTTCTGCTCGGCTAAGAGAAGTCTCCAATGAAATTTCTTCTTCGACGAGAGGACTGATGGCATCCTCGTACACCTCTGTGTAAACAGGCTGCATGATAAAAAAGGTCAAGAATAAAGCTAATCCTACCAACACCTGATTGGGTGGGTTCTGCTGCGTACCAAGAGAGCTGCGCAGAAAAGAAAGAATAACAATAATCCTGGTAAAACTAGTGGTTAAAATTAAAAATGCCGGAATGACACTTAGCAACCCAAGAACTAAATAAAGCTGAACCGTGTCGGCAGAACCTACATCACTCCACACATTCTCAAGCTCCGCAGCCTGTACAGGTTGCGCTGTAAGGAAGAAAAGGAAAAGGGTCCAACCAATTTGTTGTATCCGTCTCTTCATGATTGGCTCCTCTTTTCCTTACGCCATTCACTGGATTCTACTTCTTCCTGCGACAGTTCCTTGAGAATCTCGTTATGCTGTTCCGTGCCGCTCATTAAGTAGTAGGTTCCCATTACTTCGACAACATAGAGGGAAGAAGTACGGCTTAACGGCAGCTTCTCTACAATCCGTAGATGTTTGCTGCCCCTTCTAGACAATTGATTCAGTTGTTTAATTAGTACATTCGCTAAAAGGATGATCACCACCAAAGCAGCTACACTTTTAAGCACATATTCAAGTCCCATCGTGTATTTCTGGCCTTCTTTCTTATTGCATTACAATATTCGTAACAAAAATTTCTTCAACAATCTCTGCGCCTAGAATTTGGTTGATTTGTGTTCTCAGTTCTTCTTTTATAACCAATTCTCCTTCAGCTTCTTCAAACACAGTCAGTGCTGTTTTTTTACGGAGACTCGTGATGATTGCATCTCGAATCATGGCCTCTTCTTCCGTTAATTTCGCCTCATTTTCCGCATTGGTTACTAAAAACGAAAGTTCAATCTTCAAAAAATTATTCTTCAGGTTTGTTGGGGTTAGGTTAAGGAGAAACTCTTCAGAAGGAACGATTATTCGTTCCTTCTCTTCTTCCTTCGTACTAGCCAACAATTCTGCAGCTTTTCCTGACGCAATAGCAGAACCTAGTACTCCGCCTCCAATCGCAAGGACTAGCATTGCGATTCCCAATACAATTAGTTTTTGGATGGATAGTGGCGATTTTTCTTTTTGATTTTTCAATCTATTCATCCTCCGGTTCGTAAACAACAACGATATTTACTCTTCTATTCTTCGCTCGATTTTCCGCGGTATCGTTCGGTACCAAGGGACGATACTCCCCATAGCCAACTGCCGATAATCGCATCGGGTTGACCTTTTCTTCCTCACTTAAGTAACGAAGAACGGAGACAGCCCGCGTTGTCGATAGCTCCCAGTTCGTCGGGTACTGACCGTAGGCATTCGGGATATTATCGGTATGCCCCTCAATAACGACATTGTTGCCAATCTCATTCAGTAAATCAGCAATCGAACGCAAAACCTTTTTTCCTTCTCGCGTAATCGATGCACTTTCTTTCCCAAAAAGGATGGCATTATTCAGGTTGACGTAAATCCCATTCTCATCAGCTGTAATCGCTACGCTGTCACCTAAGTCGTGCTTCTCAATGAATTGCGTAACTTTGTTGTACATCTCCAGTAAGGCTGGATCCAAGGCATCAGGATTAACTGGTTCTACGCCATTTTCAGGCGGGATAATGACTCCTTCTAAAATCCCTTCCCCTCCAGAAAAAGAACTGGCTAGAGATTGTGATAGGCTGCGAAATTTCTCTTCACTAATACTGGACATGGAGAACAGGAGAATAAAGAAGGTTAAGAGGAGCGTCATCAAGTCTGAAAAAGTGGTCATCCAAGCTGGAGAACCTGCTGCTGCACTTGCTTCCTTCTTTTTTCTTTTAGACATATCCTTGTCCCTCGCTTTGCAGGACTCCCTCTTCGTCTTTGTCTTTTACTTTCGTTCCATCTAAGTAGCTGGCCAATTTTTGTTCGATCACTCGCGGATTTTGTCCGGCTTGTATAGCAAGAACACCTTCCGTAATCATCTCAGCAATTAACGCCTCTGTTTCTGTTTTGGACTTCAAATTTTGCGCAAACGGAGTAAAAACTAGGTTTGCCAAGAAACTTCCGTAAAAAGTTGTTACCAAAGCAGCTGCCATTCCTGTACCTAATGTAGTTGGATCCGTTAAGGAACCAAGCATGTTAATCAAACCAATCAGTGTTCCAATCATTCCGAATGCTGGCGCTAGTTCTGCCCATTTCAGAAAAATTCCTTGGCCGATGCTGTGACGATCTTCCATGTTGCTGATTTTTAATTCCAAAATTTCTCGAATCGAATCAGGCTCCATCCCGTCTACAACCATTCGCAACCCTTCCACTAAAAAAGAATTGTCTAAGCCTTCTAATTCATTATCTAATGCTAGTAGCCCTTGACTACGTGCGGTCCGCGCTAAGTCGGTCATTGTAGACAATAATCCTTGTCGATCATCATCCACCGTATCTAGAATTTTTATGAAATATTGTGGGATTTTTTTAAGTTGAGCGATTGGGTAACTGATTAGTAACGCCATAAATGACCCTAAAACGGTAATGATAATGGAAGGAACATCAATAAATCCGGCTAATGATCCTCCATCTGAAATTGCCCAAAAGATGAGCAGTACGCCCGCTACTAACGAGAGGACGGGCACATAATCTTTTTTCATTCTCTTGCCTCTCTTTCCGGACACATGATGGTGCGCTTGTATTGAATTATTTTTTGGTTAATCTCTTCCGCTGTGTCCGCAACGCGCACAGTATTGCCATTCACCATGGTAATCATGGTGTCAAAGCTTTCGTCTATGCGGTAAATCAAATCACTATTTATATAAAAGGTTTTTCCTGTGACAGTTCTTAATGGAATCATCGTATCTTATCCCTCAGCGATTAACGTTTCAAGGACAACAGTTCTTCTAACATTTGGTCAGAAGTTGTGATGCTACGAGAGTTGGCTTGGTAAGCACGGCTTGCTACAATCATTTCTGTAAATTCATTTGAAAGGTCAACGTTTGACATTTCTAGGAACCCAGAACGGATTTCACCATAACCTTCTTCTGAAGCAGCACCAATGTCGGCTTGTCCGGAGTTAGCAGTTTCTAAGTACAGATTTGCCCCTGCTTTCTCTAAACCCGCTGCGTTGCTGAAGTTGCTCAAGGAAACTTGTCCCAATACATAGGACTCACCATTGTAGACCCCAACAATCAAACCACTTCCATCAATCCCATAACTATCAAGGGCTTGTGCACCATTGGCTTGAATGGTTTTCGGAATCGATAGAGCGCTAATGCCGGTCTGTTCATTGTATTTCAAGCTATTGATATTAAAATTATCATCATACTTTACGGGTGTTTGTGCCATTACCCCTAGCACGTGGTAACCAGAAGCCGTAACAAGTTGATTGTCCGGGTTCAAATAAAATCCGCCATCACGTGTGTATAATTTTTGATCGTCCTCGCCATTTGCGCTGACTGTGAAGAAAGAATTATCGCCATTTTCGATAGCAAAGTCTAAATCACGTCCGGTTGATTGGAGTGATCCACCATTCATAACGGTATCGATCGAACCAATTTGTACACCTAGACCAACTTGTTTACCGTTACGATTTGTTTCTGCTTGTGCCAATGTCTGGCTCATCATATCTTCAAAACGAACCCGACCACTCTTAAAGCTTGTTGTATTTACGTTCGCAATGTTATTCGAGATAACGTCCATTTTTGTTTGGATATTTTTCATTCCGCTTACGCCTGAGTATAGAGATTTTAACATTTGATATTCCTCCAATTAGGGTTCATTTTAAGGTCCGCTTCATTCCGTCCACGGACAAGGCTTCCTTGCGGTCCAGCCTGACTTATTCTTTTACAAACTTAGTACTGTCAATATTCGTTATGGTGTCTACTTCTTCCCGGTCTAATGCAGTGATGATTGTCCGGTTATGGATATTTGCAATCAGGGCTAAATCTTTGTATAACAATAAAGAATTTTTTGAACCTTTTTCTTGTAGCTCGTCGACTGCCGAATTTAACTGCGTTAAATCATTCTCGGCCAAGGTAAAGCCTCGTTGATCCATTCGTTTTTGTGCATGATTGGAGATTTTTAACGACTGAGCCGCTATGCGCGTTTCAAAAGAATCTGCTGTTTTCACTGGATTTGCTACTTGTTTTTGAATCGGTTGATAGGGAACTTGATTGATTCTTATACTCACGATTGACCAAGCCCCACTTCTTGAACGTTATTCATGTAGTAATCTTTGCCGTTTAATTGAATGGTGGCATAGCCGTTAAAGAACTTTACCTTTTCAACGGTTCCCTTCACCATAGTGCCGTCTTGAACAACGGTAGCTTCCTTCCCAATCATCGCAAGTGCTTGTTGTTGTTGGGTCATCAGCATGGTAGTCGATAACGTTTCGGTGAGCGTATTTAATTGTTCCATGGTACTGAATTGAATCATTTGTCCCATAAAATCAGTCGAGCTGTTTCCTCCACTTTCGCCATCTGGAGAAGGCATTTTAAGCGAGGCGGCCATAATTTTGATGAAATCATCCATATCCATATCGGAGTTGGACTCTTTTCCTTTCACAATCGCTTGGTCAATGGATCCGATGGTAAAATTTGGTGATATTTCCATTTCTTTTTCTCCTTTCTTTAGATATAAAGGCTTAATCCTGTTAACCGCTCATAGGCGGATGGCGGATCTTCCCCTTCTTCTTCCCTTTCTTGATGAGGCTGATAGCGTCCTTTTCCTTGTTGGTTGGTTCCTTGTTTATGAGGAACAAATTCACCAGCAAATTGCGGTAAGAAAGATTGTGACGGTAAAACCTCAACTGATAAGGTTTGAATCAGTGCATCTACTTGTAGCTGTTCCCGTAAAAGAGGCATTTGTTCATCCAAGACTTGCTTTAACTCTGCTTTTTGAACATAAATTTTTGCTTCTACTTGCTCCCCTTGCCATTCCAAATGGATTTCCATTTCACCCAGCGTTTCGGGTGTCAGTTTTATCTGCACGACTTTTGGCGCTTCAATGGATTGTTTCGGGATCGCTATCGTCATTGTTTCAGCTATTTGCTTCATGAATACTTGTGGTTCTTGGAAATGGAGGACCACCTTTTCTGCTACTTGTGGCGAGGTGACTTCTTTCGTTCCTCCAACGGCAGACGATGCAGGGACAAACTCCAATGGTGGCAGGGAATCCTTTTGTAATACATCTGGAGCCTCCGTTATCATTTTGAGCGGAATTGGTTCTCCTAAATCTTTCTCGTTGGGAAGTTTGAATTCTGTCACGGACTCCGTGACCTTATTTCCTTCTTTTTCTGATACTGTTTTGTTAATGTTTGATTGTTCTAGGCTTGCCGGTTCAATCTGTAGAGCTGATTCTTGTTTCTCTGGTGGTTCTTTAAGCGGTACTGGAGCACTGTTCGATAGTGGAGGAGAAGACATCGATTGCTGAACAGGCAATTGCTCAAGCTGCTCTGGAGCGTTTTCTTCTACTTGCTCCGCTCCTGCAACAACGTTTTCGTTCACCGTCTCTCTTACATCCGGCATGGACAACGTGCTGATTCCCCGTACCTCTTCCTCTGAACGCGCACCTTGTTTGGAGACCGTGCCTGTTTCTGCAGGTGGGATTCGCAAGAACGTGTGCATCATGTGATACAAAACCTCTTCTACAGCTTCTTCCTCTTCAACTGTAGGAAGTTCTAGAGTCTCTTCTACCACTGCTTCCGGTGTCTCTTTCCCTTCTTCCAAAAACTGCCCCAACAATTGTTGGAACTCCTCCCCATCTACATGTAGCAGGGGAATCTCCCCTACTTGAGGAACCGTTATCTGCAAAAAAGCAGATGATAAAACTACATTTTCCAGTCAGTTTCACCTCCTTTCCATGAGTTTCATTAAAGGGCTTTTCGTCTATAATTCATCGTTGCCATTTCATCAAGTTGGTTTTGTTCTTGCCATTTCTCTTTTTGGTACAGCAAGTCCAGTTCCTTTTCCTTCAGCTTTTCCATTGCTTTCCGGTTTTTATGCGTTTCAATTAACTCTTCATGAGCAGTCTTTATCTCTGCTTGCGTACGATCCATTTGATTTTTTTGTTTGACAATTTTCTCATCCAACACGAGTTTGTAATAATCGTTATAACGCAACGTGTAAATCTGTACATTTTTCAGATAGTCATTTTTTACTTTCGTATTCTCTTGTATCAACGATTGGAGCTGACGATTTTCTTGCTGCCACTTTTCTTCCAAGCGGGACAGCTGCATTCTCGCTTCGTCCTCTAAGTCCAAACGCCAATCCAAGATTTTTTCCATGGAAAACTGTGTCAATCCTTTTTCCTCCTATGCCTTTACTCGATTGTTTTACGCAACAATTGAAGACTTTCCGCAAAAGTAAAAGGAGCCTCGACTTGTTGCTTCAAGAAGTTCTTAATTGGGTAATGTAATTGAATGGCTCGGTCTACTGTTGGGTTTGTCCCTTTTTGGTAGGCACCGACATCAATCAAGTCCTTTGATTCGGAGTAAATGGCCATACTTTCTTTTAACTTTCCAGCTAGTTGGTGGTGTTCTTCAGAAACAATATCTTTCATCAACCGACTGACGCTATTTTGCACATCGATTGCGGGATACTGATTCTCAGCCGCAATCTTCCGCGATAAGATGATGTGTCCATCTAAAATCCCTCGCACCGTATCGGCGATCGGCTCATTCATATCGTCTCCTTCTACCAAAACGGTATAAAAGGCCGTAATAGAACCTTTATCAGACATACCCGATCGCTCCAATAATCGAGGCAAAGTAGTAAAAACAGAGGGAGTGTACCCTTTCGTGGTAGGCGGTTCTCCGATTGCCAGCCCGATTTCTCGTTGGGCCATCGCTACCCGCGTGACCGAGTCCATCATCAAAACAACCCGTTTTCCTTGATCACGGAAATACTCCGCGATAGAAGTAGCTGTGTAGGAACCCTTCAGCCGCACTAGTGCCGGTGAATCAGAAGTGGCACAGACAACAACTGATTTTTTATATCCTTCTGGTCCTAAGTCTTTTTCAATGAACTCCAGCACCTCACGGCCCCGTTCCCCAATAAGACCTATTACAATCACATCCGCCTCACAGTAGCGGGCAATCATGCCGAGCAAGGTACTCTTTCCGACCCCACTCCCCGCAAAAATCCCAACCCGCTGTCCTTCGCCAATGGTTAGAAGACCATCAATGGCTTTGATACCGGTAGGGATGATTGTTTCGATTTTTTTACGCTTAAAGGGATCCGGAGCAGAACCATTTACTTCATGGAAAGTTCCCTTCGGTGTCGTTTCATGTGACATCGGGCGCCCCAGTCCGTCAATCGTTGTTCCAAGCAGTGCATCTGACACTTCCACTTGTAACGAATGTCCCGTTGGCCTTACTACACAGCCAGGGCCAATGCCATCTAAGTTATCTAAAGGCATCAAAAGGACCGTGCGCTCCACAAACCCAACTACTTCACTTAACACAATTTTGCCGGTAGCTTTCAGCTCAATCTCGCATACTTCACCGATGAATGCTTCGAGTCCCTCCACTTTCACGATTAGACCCGTCACTTCAGATACTTTTCCTTTGATTTGGATATAGCTCTTCTTCTTCAGTTGTTTACTATAGGCAGCAACAGGAACGTCAAACATGTTCATCCACCTTCAGTTCCTGTAAATCTTGTACCATAGCAGTCAGTTGCTGCTTGATTTGTAGATCCATAATGGCATGCGGACTTTCAATCACACATCCATTCTCCTCAAGTGAAGCATCTGTCAGTACAGCAAAACGGAAAAAGGGAAAGTCAGCTTCCAACGTCTTGATATTTTCTTTCACAACCGGTGCCTTTTCAGGAGACACGGAGATGGTAATGAACTTACTTTCTTGTTCCATGCGACTCAATACTGGCACGATTAACCCCATGATGGTCTCATCTGACGTATTAATTTTTTCATGAATGATTTTTTCCGCCATTTGGGCAGCTAGTTCAATGATTTCATGTCTCTTTTCCGTATGATAAAGAGTTACTTCCTTAGCAGCGTCCTTTAGAAGTTGATCGGCTGCTTGCTTCATTCGTTCTACTTCTTTTATGGCGGCTTGGATACTTGCCTGATAGCCAGCTTGGTATCCTTCTTCTCGCCCAGCGTGTTCGCCGATTCGGTACCCTTCTTGTTGAGCAGCTGCCTTTATTTGTTCAGCTTCCTCTTGAGCGGCTAGAATGATTTGTTCTTTCTCAGCTTCTGCTTCTCTGACTAACTGTTCCATGCGGTCCATGTAGAAGGCTTGCTTGGAATCTGTTTTCGCGGCTATCTTTTTTTCGAATGTTTCATCTACCCGCAATTCCGTCTGTACCTTTGCCATTCCAACTGGTTGCAGGGATTGCTGTGCCTTAATAACTTTAAGAGATGATTGCATCTTGTTCACCTCTTCTTATGTAAATCTCGCCTGATTCATCCAGCGAGCGAATAACACCCACGATTTTTTGTTGTGCTTCTTCTACCGCAGACAAACGAGCGGCTCCCATAAATTGCATATCTTCCTTGATGGTCTCCACAGAACGTGCGGACATGTTTTTGAAGATAAAATTGCGAATTTCGTCGGAAACGCCTTTGAGAGCGAGCATCAAATCGTCTTGATCGACAAAACGCAGTACTCGTTGAACATCGGAATTTTCCAATGTGGTAATGTCTTCGAAGGTGAATAAGTTTGACCGCACTTCATCGGCCAACTCTTTATGCCGTTCTTCCAAGGCATTCAGAATATTTTTCTCCGTACTTCGTCCTACTGAATTCAAAATCTCAACCAACGCATGAACGCCGCCCACCGTTTCTGTTTCATTTTCAACGTAGCTAGAGAATTTATTCTCGATTACCTTCTCAATCCGTTCGATAACAGTTGGTGAAGTCCGCGTAATCGTCCCAATTCGCTCGGCGATTTCCGTTTGAAGTTCTAATGGAAACTGACCAAGAATTTGAGCCGCTTTATCCGGTTGCATGTAACAAAGAACCAAAGCTACTGTTTGCGGCTGTTCGTTTAATAACAAGTTTTTCAATTGCATCGGATCTGCCTTTCGCGCAATATTAAAAGGACGTTCACGAAGTTGAATTTGATTTAGTAAATCAATCACTTCTTTCGCTCGTTGCGGCCCTAACGCACGGTTTAATACTTCCCGAGCATAGTCTACACCGCCATCTACTACGTATTGGCGAGCTTGCGACATTTCTGTGAATTCATTTAGGATTTCTTCTCGTTCATTAGGGTTCACATAGTCAATATTGGCGATTTCATAACTCACTTTTTGGATATAGCTGTCCGGTAATAGCCTCAAAATTTCAGCCGACGTTTCAGCCCCTAGTGATATTAACAGGATCGCCGCCTTTTTGATCCCAGACATATCTTCCATTCGTTACTCATCCTTCATCCACATTTTTATCAGATCAGCTACCAATTCCGGATTGTCCTTGGCATGTTTCATAGCCGAGCCTTCTTTTTGCAACTTCTCATTTTGTAGCAGATCCTGTAGGGTCTTGGTTTCTTTCTCCTCTTCACGTGCAGAGTCGAGCGAAACTTCCTCTTCCCACTCTTCTTCCTCTAGTTGCATCCGTTTCTTCCGGCGCAAAGACTGAACGATGGAACCTGTCACGACCGCAAATAATAAAATACCTACGCCTGCCACAATTACCATGCCATATTGCTCCCAGATTGCTTCTAATGGATTCCCTGCAACAACTGGGTCCGTGAAGTCTCCCGTTTCTGGGACAGAGAAGTTTGCTCCGTGTACTTCGACAGTCCGTGCTTCAGCTGGTCCTAAGACACTCAGTGCTACACGTTGTAAATCCCCTTCATTCATGCCAGGTATTCCGGTGTTATAGAGAATAGAGGCAGTGATTGCTGTCACTTCACCGGTTTCACTAATCGTATGGGTGATCGTTGTATTGATTTCGTTATTGGTCGTGCTGTGATAGGAAGCTGAATTTCCAGTCTCTCCTTCAATAATTTCAGAAACTGCAACATCATTCCCACTTAATCCTGCCTCGCCGTCTCCAACGATTTCACCACCGGAAGCTGAAATATCTTGGCTTCGTAACTGAGCATCTCCGTACACCGTGTCTTCTATTTCTTCCATAGAAAAGTCCATTTTTACGTTTACAGAAATGGAGAGATTATTCGCTCCATAAATAGGAGATAACGTTTTTAATAGTTTTTGCTCTAGTTCTCGTGCATAGTTTTGTTCCATTTCTCGGTTACGGGAAGCTAGATCAGCAGTCTGCATCCCTGTATCGGATTGGATAAAGGCACTCAATACATTTCCGTTTTGATCGATGATGCTGATATTTTCTTTCGGCAATTGGTCTACCGCCCCAGAAACAAGCGATGCAATCCCTTCTACTGCCTGTGTAGATAACGTATGTCCGTTTATCGTTCGCAACATAACAGAAGCGCTCGCCGGCAAAGTTTCATCTGGACGAGTGAAGATACTCTTCTCGGGCATCGATAGGATGACCTTTACACTTTCCACCCCGCTCAAAGAACCGATTGCCCGCTCTAACTCACCTTGAATGGCACGCTGACGCATGACTTCACGGTCTTCATCGGTCGCCATCATGCTCGTATTATCAAATATCTCAAACCCGATGGAGTTATTCGGTAGTAAATCATTTACCGCGAGTTCAATCCGATATTTATCGACATAATTTTCATCAATATAAATGGTCGTTCCCCCATCAGCTAACTGATAAGGAATTTGTTGCGCCTCTAAATCATTCACGATATTCCCTGCGTCTTCTTCCTCAATTTGCGAGAAGAGCATGGTATATTGAACTTTATTCAAAAATAGCGAAAGACTTAGCCCTCCTACGAGGAAAAGAACAATAATCGTACTTAGACCAATTTTTTTACCTTTTGACATGCTGCCCCAACCAGATTTGATTGAATTTATTAAATTATTCACAACTTCCATTGTATTCCCGCAGCTCCTTACTCATGCTAGAATTGCATATTCTTGAGATCGTTATACGCTTCCAGGCACTTGTTCCGTACTTGAACCGCTAATTCTAAGGAAAGTTGTGCTTCTGTCGTTTGTATCATGACGTCATGCAATTGCACGTCTTCTCCCTTTACTAATGACTGGACTGCTTCCTCAGCAGACAACTGTGACGCTTCAAACTGTTGAACTGCTTGCCCAAAAATCCCGCCAAACGCTTGGCTTTCCTCTGGCTTCTTCATTGCTTGTAAATCGCCATTTTGAATGGCATTCATTTTGTCTAATAGGACACGTGTACTTGCTTCAATATTCAATGATCGATTTCCTTCCTACGGGTTATTTTGCTGAAATAGTTAACGCTTGTTTAAGTAAATCTTTTCCTGCTTCTAACGAGGTAATATTCGCATCATATGCACGGAGTGTCTTCATCATCTCGACCATTTCATCGGCCATGTTTACGTTTGAGAGGAGGACATACCCTTCTTCGTCCGCATCAGGATGGGTTGGTTGATACTCTCTAAGTTCCGTTTCGTCTGCGGTAATTTCAGTCGCCCGCACACCAAAGCTTTTTTGACCGTTCCCAACTGAAAAAGCTTGACCGCTCTGTTTTAATGCTTCTTCAAAAACGATGGATTTCTTTTGATACGGTCCACCCTCTTCCGTACGAGTCGTGTTCACATTCGCGATATTAGTAGAAATCGTATCTAGTTTTAACCGTTCCAAGCTTAATCCGCTGGCACTGATATGTAATGAATCAAAAATGGACAAAAGACTTTCTCCTTCCTATTACGTATTGATTACCGTATTTACACGGCGATACTGTGCGTTCAATTGAGAAATGAGTGCTTGATAATGCAATTGATTCTGCGCCAAGTTCACCATTTCCATATCGACATCGACATTATTGCCGTTTTCTTTTACGCTCGTATTGGTTTGTTTTTGGAGGACTGGCTCCACATTCATGTCTGGCCCTACACCAAAATGATTGGGATGGGTTTTCCGCAAAGCAGTCCCTTCCAGCGCATCTCCAAGTAAGCTCTCAAACTGTACTTGACTCGCTTTATAACCAGGCGTATTCGCATTGGTTAAATTACTTGATATGGCTTCTTGCCGGAAAGATGCAGCATTCAAGGACTGCTTTAATAGATTGATCGTACTCAATTAGGAAAACTCCTTTCAATTTTGTCTGTTTTATTTGAACATCAAAGTACTCGATGCACGTACATCTATAAAGTACACCGTTTAAAGTCTTTTCCATTATAAAATTCTCATAAAAGTCAAACTATTGTTTGCTCACCTACGTTATTGTACAAGATGATAAAGAAAAATAGTTAAAAAATTTATATAAACATTTTGTCGTAACTTTACGCGACAAAAAAGCCCTTATTACTGGTTAAACAACCAGAAAGGGCTTCAAATCAACACTTTTTAGAGTTAAATTTGGTTCCATGTCTCTAACAATTCTTCTAATAAGTTGACAGATGTGTCTATAATTGTGACATCTTTTTGAATGTTTGCTTTCATCCCTTGCGTCAACAAAAATGAATAAAGAGCATCCAGGTCGCTAGCAATGTCTCCGCCTTCTTCAAAGTCCAAGGTGCGTTGCAATTCTTCAACGATATCTTGGTACTTTATGAGAGATTGATGTGCTTCAGAAAAATTCTCTTTTTGGATATGGATTTTTGCTAGCTTTAAGTTTTTTATGGCTCCTTCGTAGAGTAGCGAGACAAGTTTCTTAGGAGAAGCCGTTAGGATTTGATTTTGTAAATAGACATTTTTAATATTTTGGTTGTACATGATTAACTCCTTATAAATGCTGGTTCACGAAAACAGGTGCCTTACGCGGGTATAAGTAATTTTGGACCAATGTCTCTTTCTTATTCATCCCCATCATTTCCTTTGCCAAGTATTCTTTTCGATTTCTCATGGCAAATAACAACAACTTTTCTGTACGATAAATTTGCGTTAAGAGTGTTGCTTCTTCTGTAGAATAGGGGATTGAATCTCCTTTATTTTCCTGAATTTGTTGTAATTCATCCAATAAGTATTTCATTTTCTCAATGATAACTGGACCAGAATCTGCTGTTCCATCCCAAGATTGAAGCAACTTATCCATCTTTTCGATAACCATCGTCCGATCTTCTGTCAAAGAACGTACTTCCACTTCATAACCTCCATTTTACCTTCGTGCTGCTATTTATTTCCATTCGTCGTACCGACTTGACTCATTAAATAACTAAGTTGCGATTCTGCTTCCATCATCGCAATATCCAATGCAGTGAATTGTTCGATATAGCCTTTGCGTTTTACTTCCAAACGCTCATTAAACGTTTCAATACGCTTGTTCAAGTCTTTGATTAACTTGTCATAGGTTTCGTTCTTTGTGGCAATAACGCCTTCTTTGGAATCAGTAAAACTATTGAGTAGCGTATTAAATTTTTGCGCTAATCCTACTTCTTCTTTCTTCGTAACCGTTGTACCATCTTCAGTTACTTCTGTCGTTTTGGTAAAGCTGAAGAGATCCATCACTTTTTGTGGATTTTCTTTCAATGCTTCTTTCAGCTTTCCTTCATCCAATGTTGCTGCACCGTAACGATCTACGGTTATTCCGACTGCTTCAGCAGTATTCATTCCTTTATTGCCATTGTCTACAGCTTGGGTCAGGAGACTTCGCAATTGTGATTGCAGCCGCATCAAGCTGCTATCGCCCGATAATGCTCCGGTTTTGTTATCTTCTTTTGAAGGATCGCCTACATCCAATTTCTCTTCGATAAATTTCAAAGTGGAATTGTATTGGTCAACGAATGCCTTTACCGTGTCAGATGCCTTTTGTAAATCATCTTCTACACTGACTTGAATGGGTTCAGAGGTGACTGCCTTTAAGTCCAAGGTTACGCCGTCCATAACATCCGTAATTTGATTGCTGTCTCTTGTAATAGGGATGCCATTAACAGTCAAGTTCGCAGCTTGACCTTTCCGAGTTTCCGAGTTCTCTAGACCTAAGTCCTTCGCAATGTCTCCCTCAATGGAAATCGTACGGTCACCAAAGGCCTGCTCTTGCAAGACAATACGATTGTCGATCATGACCGCAGAAATGCCGCTGTCTTTGGTTTTATCATTGATTTTATTCATTACCTTTTCTAAACTGTCTTCCGCAGTAATCTCGATTTCAATCGACTTTGCTTCGTCTGATTGATCTGACTTCTGAGAAGTCAGTTTAAGAGTGCCGTTTTTACCCCAAGCTTCAGTAATTTTGGTTTCACTCAAATTCAACTTATTTCCGGTCACTTGCGTACGAGTCGCAAGTTTGGAAACAGTGATTGAATAATCACCAGAGATTGCTTTTGTTCCTGCTGTAAAAACAACTTTTCCTTCTGGAGAAGCTGTTACTTTTTTAGATTCAAATGATTCTGGTTTCATTAAGTCGCTTAGCTTACTTGCTAAGTTATCTAGACGTGTTTGAATATCCTTCCAAACCGTTTGTTCTTGCTTTATTTCTTCTTGTTCATTGGTATACTTTACAACTTTATTAGCTTCAGCTTGAACCAGTTGTTCGATTGTATCCATGGTAATCCCGGAATAGGTTCCCAAAATATTCATTGTACTTGCCATTGTTTCACTCCGTTCTGTCTACCAAGATACCCGCTTGTTCCCAAATATCTGCCACGATGTCTAACAGTTCTCTTGGTGGGAATTCCTTAATTATCTCATCCGTCTCTATATCACGCAACTGGACAATCGTTCGATTGGTCGCTTCATGTGTCTCGATAAAAAATTCTACATTCAAGCCCACTACATAGCGGTTCGCCTCACTGACCACTCGCTTTAAGTCGGTTTCTGAATGGAGATGCTCCTTGTTATCACCTTTGCTCAATTCAGTAGGATTACCGCTTCTTTCGACTTGCTCAATATAGCGTTGCTTTGCATCAAATAAAACCCGATTCATCGATGGCACTGGTTCCATGATAAACGACCCCTTTATTATGTAGTAAAAATGAAAACCAAAAGCCGACAGATGCCGGCTTCCAGTTCAAAATAGAATTTATAAAGATTATTGCAATAATTGCAATACGCCTTGAGGCATTTGGTTTGCTTGAGCAAGCATGGAAGTAGCTGCTTGAGACAAGATATTAGATTTCGTGAAGCTCATCATTTCTTCAGCCATGTCAACATCTACGATACGGGAGTTCGCTTCGGAAAGGTTTTCTTTGGTAGTTGTCAGGTTATTGATTGTATGCTCTAAACGATTTTGATTCGCCCCCAAAGAAGTACGTTGCGCTGATACCTCTTTGATTGCTGAATCCAAAGTGTTAATAGCTGCAGTTGCCCCAGCCGTTGTAGTTACATCTAACGCATCAATTTCAAGACCTGCGGTATCCATTGCATTAATTGTAACTGTTAATGCATCGTTTTCTGATACATTAGCACCAATTTGTAAAACAAACGCCTTAGATTCAGTATCTAAAAGAGATTTTTCGTTAAATTTCGTAGTCTTAGCAATTCTATCAATTTCGCTACCTAATTCATCCATCTCTGATTTAATAGCAGTCAAGTCATCTGAGCTGTTTGTTTCATTTGCTGCTTGCACAGATAAATCACGCATGCGATTCAAGATACTGTGCGTTTCTTTCAAAGCACCTTCAGCTGTTTGAATTAAAGAAATACCATCTTGGGCATTACGAGTAGCCTGAGTCAAACCACTCACTTGGTTTTTCATTTTTTCAGAAATAGATAAACCTGCTGCATCATCCCCTGCTTTGTTAATACGAAGTCCTGAAGAAAGTTTTGCTAAAGATCCTGATTTAGCAGAGTTTGCTGCTCCTAGACGAGAGTAAGTGTTCATTGCTGAAATATTTGTATTAATTCTCATGTTGTATTGCCTCCTGTTTTCTCAATGTTTAGTGAGGTCTTGCCTCTATCTTATTTATCGGAGGGTTTTCATTTTTGTTAAGTGCTTTTTATTATTTTTATAGCTTTTAACAAAGAAAAAGACTACCTCTACAGGTAGTCTAAAATCGTCGTTTGCAATACTTTGGTTCCCATTTGCAAGGAAGATTGATACGCAACTTGTTCCATCATGAATTGCATGTACTTTTCAGCGAAATCAATGTCTTCCTTGGAAGATAGCATCCCTTTTAGATTGAGATCTTGACTTTCATTTCTGGTCTTGGCAGATTCTAAGCGGTTCGAAATCGCACCAATTTCACTTCGATACGTCACGACTTGGTCAATACTAGTATTGGCCTTTTTAAGTAACGATCCGCCTAGCTTTTCCGATTCATCGTTCTTAAGGGCGCTGAGAACTTCAGAGAAATAAGTGCCGATATCGCCATCCTTTGATTGCAGGAGAGAGGCTCCGTCCGTTTTCAGGCTCACATTCACGCCACTTGCAATTTCTCGGGAAAGATTTTGTTCGGTTCCATGATAAGTGATTCCGGTCATTTCACCCGTTGTATCGCGAGTAATCTCGAACGGAGTCGTCATCGTTTCTGTACCGCCAAAAATATAACGGCCACCGAAGTTTGTATTCAGTGCATCCACGAACGTTGCAATTTCTGTTTCCACTTCAGCTCTGACTGCCAAACGGTCAGAAGAACTCATCGTATCATTCGCCGCAGATTGAACCAATGTACTAATTCGCATCAAGGAATCTGATGCATCTTTGAGGGACGCGTCTTGCATGTCCGTCCAGTCCAACGAATCTTCGATTGTCGTTTGATATTGTTGGTTTTGGCTGATATTCGTTTTCAAGTCTATGATTTGTGAAACCAAGAGTGGGTTATCAGAAGGCTTGGAAACTTCTTTCATCGTTGAGAGCTGTTCATGGTACTTTTGCACGTTTTGTTGGTTCCGTGAAAGGTTTGTTAAGTAACTTCTGGAAGTCATTTGGTCGCTAATACGCATGGTTACACTCCTGTCCGATTAATTAAAGTATCCAGCATCTCATCCACCATCGAAATAATTCGAGCATTGGCTTGGAAAGCACTCTGGAATTTCATCATATCTACTACTTCTTCGTTCATGTTGACACCGGAAATCGAACTTCTTCGATCTTTCAAAAATCCTAGTACTTCACCTTGGCTGGTCGTCATGTGGTCAGCTTGTTCCTTGATGATCCCCATACTAGTAATCATATTGTTATAAGCGCCGTCTGTCGTAGTTCCGCCTGGCTTTGAAATGAAAGACATCGTATCGGCGTCATAATCATTGGAAAGTCCGCCGTTAAAATAAAGAAGAGACGTATTGGCAAGGGATGAAATAGCAGTCGCTCTTGATCCATCACCGCTTACTGGTTTAATCAGGGAACTTCCTGCATTTATTTTACTTGGATCAGCAATAATGTCTTTGTTTACTTTCAGACTTTTCGCAGAATCTGTTGGAGAAACCGTAAAGAAATCAATTCCTTTTCCTCCATCGCTATGAATTTTGTTCACAGCGCTCGCAAAGGTATAAGTCATTTGATCCAATTCTTTGCCTTTATCTGTAATCACCTGCAAGGCTTCTTGAGAACCCTTGATACTGCCGTTTGTTACAGTGATCGGTTGGTTCGTATTTGCTAAACCAACTTGGCCATCTGCTAAGTTGACTAACTTTTGGCTGCTGTTTTCATTCAATATATCATTTCCAGAAACCTTGATACTTACGCGCTGAAATTTATCATAGCTGAAGTCTGCATCTACAATTCCAGCTAGTTCCGTTGTCAAACGATCACGCTGATCTAACAAGTCATTTGGGGTGTGGCCTTTTACGACCACATTAAAAATCTGCTTATTTAAGGTGTTTAATTGATCGACCTTGCTGTTGAAATCAAGAACATCTTTTTCAATTGCGTACGTCGTGTCTCCCTTAAGACCTTCTATTTGTTTTGACATACTAGAAAGAGTATCCGTCAAGGTTTGTGCTTCTTGGCTTACCATCGTTTTTGCGGTTGCCAACTCTGGATTGGCCCCTAAATAGTTCCATGTAGAGTAAAAACGATTAAACCCTTCACTTAATCCAGCTTTAGAAGGCTCATTGAAAATCATTTCTAATTGGGCTAACGTGTCGGACTTTGTTTCGTATTTTTTGAAGGAACTCGTTTCTTGTTGGATCTGCTTGGTTACATAATCATCTACCACGCGAATCACTCCAGACATCGTCACTCCGGTACCTAACTGGCCTACGCCGGGCATATGGTAGGGATTGCTCGCCTGTAAATCAACGCGTTGGCGCGAATAACCTTCTGTATTCAAATTCGAAAGGTTATGACTCGTTGTCTGCAATGCGGTCTGCGCTGCAGTCATCCCTCTCGTTCCGATGTTTAGTGAATTAAATAATCCTGACACGATGTACCTCCTATAATGACTGGTTCAATAAATTAGCTTGGTCCAAACCCGTCTTTTGACCTTGTTTCGAATATGTTTTTCCATTTTTCTGTGCGCCTTGGCTCAAAGCTTCCATTACTGTTTCATGGAAACGAAGGCTTTGTTTGGTTAACAATAAATTGGTTTCTTGCAACTTTCGAATGTCTCCGACTAGTCGAGTAACCTCTTTTTGGTCTACCTTCTTAAAATCCATCGTAGGAAATGCCTCTACAAAAACTTCCTTTTCTTTTACGATGGTGATAATTGCTGAACCATCATTCTTCATCAATGCGTCTTTTTCTGTTTCCAGTAATTGAAGGAAATCTGTTAAAAAAGTAATTGCGGTTTGATTCATTATTCTTCAACCTTTTTCTGAGCGGTAATGGCCTCAAACATGCCATCCGCAACTTTTTCAGCGGAGACTTGATAGGTGCCTGCTTGGATTGCTTTTTTAATGGCAGCCGCGCGTTCACTTGGTGCAGCTTCTTGAGTAGTAGCTGAAAGTTTTTTAGCTTCATCAGATATTTCTACCGAAACATATTCTTCTTTGGTTGTTTTTTCAATTGGTTTTGATTGATTTCCGGCAGGCGCTTTGTGATTATTTTGAATTGCACGTAGATATTGTTGGTGTCCATTGGTTATTTTCATAGGAAGTGCCTCCTTTTTCCGATTTATTTCTCGCTCTTTTACTATATCGGCATTCTTTTATTTAATTTAACCAGAAAATAGAAAAAAGTATCCTTCCCTATTCTATCTTAAAAGGATGAAGTTGTGTGATTCTTCGTTTACTAAAAAGAAAAAAGAAGCGGGCACAATGCCGCTTCTTTCTAGATGTTATTCAATCGTTTCTCTTTACTCAATATATTCGTAATGCGGATACCGAAGTTCTCATTGATGACTACCACTTCGCCTTCTGCAATCATTTTCCCATTTACGTAGATGCTAAGTGGTTCTTCTGTCATTTTGTCTAGCTCGACTACAGATCCTGTTCCTAGCGAAAGGATATCACGAATTGTTTTCTTGCTTTCTCCCAGCATAACGCTGAATTCAAGCGGCACATCCATAATTAAATCTAAATTTTGTGGCTGATGATGCGTTGGCTGATTGTCTAACTGCTGGAATTCGGGTTTATGGACAGAAACTTTCTCTACTTCTTCTACTGGAGCAACTACTGGAACTGGCTGTTCTTCTACATGATCCGTTACCACGATTGCCTCATCTCCCAACATCAACTCTGTGATATCATGAACCGCATCCAAAGAGAATACTTGCATGATGGTGCTCTTTAAGATTCCTTCCACTTCTAGTTCAAAGGAAATCTCACATACAGTTGTTTCCAAATCTTCATCCATATTGTGTTCATTTTCTTCGTCCCACATGTTTACGCTTGGAGGATAGATGTCTACGGTACGATCTAACATCGTAGCCATAGCGGTAGAAGCCGAGCCAATCATTTGATTCATCGCTTCCGCTACCGCACTAAGCTCAATTTCACCCAGTGTATCTGTTTCGGCTTGGCCATCTCCGCCCATCATTAAGTTTGCGATACTAGCTGAATCCGACACATCCAAGATTAACATGTTTTTACCAGTGATTCCTTTTTTGAATGTAATGGAAGTAATCACTTTTGGGATATGCGATTCTTTTAAGATGGTGGCCACTGTCGTCGTTTGTACACGTGGCGTCGTAATTCTCACCTGTTTACCAAGGAGTTCGGACAAAGTTGTAGCAGCTTGGGACATAGAAATATTACCGACTTCACCAATAATATCAGATTCCATTTGACTTAATGCATCTACCGACTGTACCGCTGTATCATCGGGAGTGGGGTTTAACAACCGATCGATTTCTTCTTGCGTTAATGCTCCATTGCTCATTCTTCCTGATTTCCTCCAATATTTTGTAATACTTCTACTGCCATGCGACGATCCACAATTCCTGGCTTTACAAGGTAATAGGGTTCTTTTTCAATCGATAGAACGAGCGGTTCATTCGTTCGCTTCTCTAACGGAATAATATCTCCCAATTCCAATTGCAGGAAACTTTCCAGACTCATTTCGGTTTTTCCAAGCACGACTTCCAAGTTCACTTCTACATGTTGTAGATTGCGTTCCAAACGTCCTTGGTCTGCAGCGTCCGCGCCCTTACCCGTATGGAACCAATTACGTAAACTCAACTTATCCAAAATGGATTCAAAGAATACATAAGGGATACACAAATTCAAGAAAGAGGTCGTTCCCAGCATTTCTATTTCAAACGTAACCAACGTTACGGGCTCATTCGGTGAAATAGCTTGAATCATTTGGGAATTTGTTTCCATCATATCGAGGTGGACTTGAAGCCCAACGATATCGCGCCATGCGGCTTGAAATGCCTTCCCAAATTGAATCACTACTTCTTCTAAAATAGCTTGTTCGATTTCAGTAAAATGATCTTTCGTATTGTTGTAATTAAAAGTCGTCGTTTCTGCACTTCCACACAATAACTCAATTAATTGCAAACAAATCTGTGGGTTCATTTCCATGATTTGAATCCCTGGTTGAGGATCCGCATGAAAGACACCCATCATCGTGAAATGAGGGACAGAGTGGAGAAACTCATCGAAACTCACTTGTTCGATGGATTTCAATTCAAGTGCGACATTAGAACGGAGCTGTGTAGTAAGTAAATTCTCGGCAATCTTGGCGTATTCTTCAAAGACCATGTTCAATGTTGATACGTATTCTTTCGACAAACGTACCGGTCTTCTGAAGTCGTAGTCTTTGACCTTTACCTGCTCCTTTTCTTCCAGAGCCATGACGTCAATTTCACCGCTTATCATGCCAGCCATCAACGCATCAATTTCTTCTTGTGATAAAACTGGATTCAAATAGACCCCTCATTCTTTGAAAATAATGTCGGCAAATGGATGAGATTGACGATCTGATCCTTTCTCGAAAATACACCTTGCACGGTATCCTGGTTGCCAATCAATTGGAGTTCTTCTTCATCCAAATGAATAACTTCCTCTACTCGATCCACCGCGAAGGCTGTCTTCGTTTTGCCGTTTTTAACAATAACGGTATTATTGTAGCATAGATTTTCTGTTTCTTGACTCGTTCTTGTAAAGTTCAAAAACTGTTCAAAATGAATCAAAGAAATAACCGTACCGCGCAAGTTAACCAACCCTAACAGCCAATTTGGTGTTTTAGGTACATCGGTCCACGCTACTTTACCCGTAATTTCTTCTACATCATCTGAAGGAATGGCATAAAGCTTATCCATTAGGGAAAAAATGACAATTTGCATTTTATCCCTCCTTATAATGCTACTTTACTGATTGATTTAATGACACGAGTGGTGTCAAATGGTTTCACAATAAAATCAATCGCTCCGGCTTTGATGGCGTCCATTACCATTCCTTGTTGCCCCATTGCGCTGCACATGATTACTTTTGCGGCTGGATCTATGGATTTGATTTTCTTCAATGCATCAATTCCGTCCATCTCTGGCATCGTGATATCCATGGTTACCAAGTCAGGTTGTACTTCTTGATACAATTGCACCGCTTCTATTCCGTTTTGAGCTTCACCTACTACTGTATAGCCATTTTTTTGTAAAATATCTTTCAACTTCATGCGCATGAATGCTGCATCATCTACGATTAAAATATTTTTTCCCATTTTATTTTTCCCCTTTTCACATGATTGTGTTTATTAGCTTTTCAAAGATACCCTTTTGTGGCACAAAGTACAAGGACGATTCCCATTTATGTTCTTCAATCCAAAAATCATTCTTAAAAATCCAAATGCGATTATCATATTGTAATTCTTCTAGATAAGCACTCGTTAAAAGAGAACCGAACATGTCTTCCGCTAAATATGGAACAGAAGACTGCGTGTTCAAATCTAAGAAGCGAGTGACTGCATTTAAGAAGCTGTTCACCAAGATATTGGCCAACTCACACAAAGCTGAATCAGCAATTTCTGGATTTTCTTGGAAAGCTTGCCAGTGTTCGGAAGCGATTCTCTTAATTCCTTCTTCATGAAGAATGTATAGGAACGCTCCAGATAAATCGCCGCTCGTATGGATTTGTACTGCTTTGACCATCATCTCTGCTGGCATGATCGTTTCAAATACTTCTTCGTACGTTTGATGGACAATCACGGGCACATCCATCTCTACTCGTTTATTTAAAAGTTTCGAAATACTGGTCGCAACGTTTCCGCCGCCGATATTAATGATTTCTTTTAGGACATCCAGTTCCATTTCTGTATACATCTCAGACATAAGCAACTTGATTCCTTTCCATACAAATAGCCGTTACATTTAAGATGAGTACGATGCTGCCGTCTCCCATAATAGCAGCGCCTAAATAATCATTCATTGATTTGAATTCAGGTCCTAATTCTTTAATCACAATTTCTTGTTGACCAATAATGGAATCTACAGACAAGGCATACTCTTTGCCATCAATGGTGACAAGAACCATATGAGTAGAATGCATCGTATCGCCTGTCATGCCTAGCTGATCCTCTAAACGAATGACTGGTACAGCTTTCCCCCGGTTCATCAAGACTTCTCCATGATGAGTTTGTTTAATGTCCTCTTTTTGGGTATGGATGACATGGTCAATCACACTTAACGGTAAAGCAAAAACATGATTCTCCACTTGGACCAATAAAGCTGGAATAATGGATAAGGTCAGTGGCAAACTCAAGCGGAAAGAAGTACCTACATGTGGCGTACTCTTAATGTCAATGCTTCCGCCCAGTTCCTCAATTTTTGTTTTTACAACATCCATCCCTACTCCGCGACCAGAAATTTTGGTTACCGTGCTAGCAGTAGAGAAGCCTGGATGGAAGATTAATTCTTGAATCTCCTGACTTGTCAGCCCCTCTGTCACGATGCCTTTTCTCTCGGCACTCTGACGGATTGCCTCAGCATCCAGTCCTTTCCCATCATCAGAAACGGTAATAAATACGCGGTTTCCTTCTTGATAAGCACTGATTTTGATGGTTCCTTTTGGAGCTTTCCCTAACGATTCGCGTACATCTGACGATTCGATTCCGTGGTCGGCGCTGTTCCTGATTAAGTGAATCAGCGGTTCGCTGAGTTCCGCTACAATTGTCCGATCAAGTTCCGTTTCGTCTCCCTCAATCACTAGTTCCATTGGTTTTCCTGTATCGTTGCTTAAGTCACGCACTAAACGTGGGAAGCGACTCGTTACAGTGTGCAGAGGTTGCATACGGATATTTAAGACCAACGTTTGTAGTTGTTCCGTAATACGGGATACATAGGTTAGTGTTTCCGTTAATTTTTTATTCTGCGTTTTTTGCCCAATATCTTCTAGCTGCGTGCGATAAATAACGAGTTCGCTCACTAAATTCATGAAGGAGTCTAACTTGCCAATGTCTACTCGAATCGATTGATTATGAGACTGCGCATTCTGCGTATTTCCTTCTGCTTTTTTGGTTTCCACTTCGACTGGCTTCGCTTGTTCCGTTTCTGCTACCGGTTCTTCTAGTTTCTCTACTCGAATCGATTCTATTTCACTAATTTCTTCCAGCATCTGTTGAACTTCTGCTTGCTCCAGTTCTGTTAAAAAGAGACATTGGAAGAAATGACCGAATTCTTCTGCTTCCAGCACTTCCATTGCGGGTTCTGTTTTAAGTACTTCCCCATATTCCTCGAGTTTATTGAATACCAAGAAGACACGAGCGTTTACCATGACGCTTTCTTTTTCTATTTGAACCGCGATGGTATAGGCATGATATCCTGTTTCCTTTGCCTTTCTGGCAACGTCATAATCCGAGGAATCCAATGTTTCCATTTTTGCTGGAGTGTTCACGGCTTGCTTTTCTTTTGGTCCTTCTGTTGGAGAGTCATCTGCTCTACTGGCAACTCGGTCGCATAATTCGATGACTTCTGAATAATCACGAACTTCATTTCTCCCTTGGCGAATGTCTTCAACAATTTCCGACAAAGCATCCAAGCTCTTGAATACAAGAGTAATGACATCTTCATCAGCTGTTATCTTTTGCTCCTTCAGCAAGGAAAAGACGTTTTCCAAGTGATGGGTTACTTCTGTCATGGTGACAAATCCCATCGTTGCAGCCATTCCCTTCAAGGTATGAGCAGAACGAAAAATGTCATTTAGCAACTCCAAGTCAGATGGGTCGCTCTCCAAATCAAGTACCAACTCATTCAATCGTTGCAGATGATCATCCGTTTCCTCAAAGAACATCTCTAAATATTGTGTATTATCGTCCAATCTTTATCCCTCCTCTATTCCTACTTTTTCATATAGAAAGGAACCAATTTTTCGCAAGCCATATTGACTTGGATTATAAATGGTTTCTGTTGCTCCGATAAAGAAGATACCGCCTGGAACAAGAGCTTCACTTACCTTCTTAAAAATGTTTTCCTTCACTTCATCATTGAAGTAAATCATTACATTGCGACAAATGATTACTTGGCAGTCTTTTGGATACGCATCAAGAATCAAGTCATGCTGGCGAAAGGTTACCATTTTCTTAACGGCGTCTGTTAAATGATACTGCCCCTCTTTCTCAACAAAGTATTGCTTCAAGTCAGTGGGGTGAATATTTTTAATTTCTCCATCTCGGTAGATGCCCTCTCGCGCCTTTTGTAAAATGGTCTGATCAATGTCCGTACCGATAATCGTACTGCGATTCTCTAGCTTCTGTTTTTTTAGAATCATCGCTACCGAATAGGCTTCTGCTCCTGTTGAACAAGCAGCACTCCAAATTTTCAGTGAAGGAAACTTCGGCGCAATGTCATTTACTAGAATTTGCTCGAATTCGGCAAATAGTTTGTCATTCCGGTAAAATTCCGTCACATTAATCGTGATGTAGTCTAGGAATGCTTTCTTTACCTCGGGATCTTGCTTTATCGTACGAGCATACATGGTTAAGTTGTCTGATCCGCTTTTTTTCATGATGGTTGTGATGCGGCGTTGTAATTGCTTCTGTTTGTAGCCATCCAGCTGCAAGTTCAGCTCCCGCTTGGACCAGGCATAAAATTCTTCAAATTGTAATGTCATTTACTCACCTTTGCTACTTCCTTCAGAATATCGGCTATCTCCACTAAATCTGCACATCGGTCTACCACACCTGCTCTTACAGCATTGCCCGGCATTCCGTATACGACCGAAGAAGCTTCATCTTGGGCCAACGTATGTCCACCCAGCTTTTTCACCGATTTCATTCCTTTTGTACCGTCCTTACCCATTCCAGTCAGGATCACAGCTAATAGATTTTCTTTATATACCTGAGAAGCAGAATCAAACAGCACGTCAACCGCTGGACGAACGCCATTCAGTTTCTCAGTCTGGTCTAAGTAAATTCGGTCTCCCTTTATTGCCATATGATAATTTCCTGGCGCTACGTAAACCGTACCTGGTTGAATCAGTTCTCCATGTTCCGCTTCCTTTACCGGTATCCGTGCACTATCGTCTAACCGCTTGGCAAAAGAGGTAGTAAAACCCTCTGGCATATGTTGGGTGATAAAAACAGGAATCTGGAGTTCGGAAGGTAATGATCGGATTACTTGTAGCAACGCTCTGGGTCCACCCGTGGAGGCGCCAATCACGATTGCTTTTATTTTTTTCATGCTCATCTTTTCCTGTTTTATTGGCAAAGGATACGGAGAAACGACTCTCTTATTGTCTAACAATATTGACAAATGAGCTTCTAACCTTTCCTGGAAATCTGCTGCATTCTCCAACAAATTACTAGGCTTCTCGATAAAGTCCGTAGCTCCTGCTTCCAAAGCTTGAATCGTAATTTCCTTTCCTTGCAAGGAACTCAACATGAATACCGGAATATCATACTGTTTTTTAATATGCGTGAGGGTTTCTAGTCCGCCCATTCCAGGCATCTCCACGTCCAATGTGACGGCATCCGGCTTTACTAGTTCCATTTTCTTCAGCGCATCTTCACCACTTCGAGCGGTACCTGCTACTTCATATCCATGGACCGCTGATATTTGCTGGGTCAATACTTTCCTCATGAATGCTGAATCATCCACTACTAAGATGCGTTTATTCATTTTTAATTCCTTTCTTCCTTACAAATCAATGTATTCTCTTGTTGCAGTCCGGACTCCTACCGCCAGATTTGTTAGATCCAGCCACATCGTACGCCCGACATGATCACCTGTGTGTTCACCGATGATTGGGATGTCTAAACTTGCCAACACTTCTTTTACCGCCGCTATATTCCGCTGTCCGATTTGCATCTGCGGAACAGGGTTGCTGATCTTAAACATACTGGCACCACCGGCAATTTTTGCTTTTAAGTGCTTGGAGGCACCCATTGCCTGTAATTCTTCTACTAAGGAGGGAATTGCTAAATCAGCAAATTTCCCTACCTTTTGTTCTCCTTGGAATGCCGTACTGTCGGGCAACATGATATGACTTAATCCTCCAATTCTATTGGTGGAGTCATACAGGGCAATGCCAACACAAGATCCTAACGCAATGGTGATTAATGAATGCGGTGATCGGGAGACTTTGTACTCACCGATTCCTACTTTTATACTGTCTTCCATTCCCGCCTAATCCCCTCATTTTTCGATAATCGCTTCGATTTCTTCCACACCTTCTTCAGAGAAGAGCTTGTCTATATCCAAGTGCAAGATAATTTCATCCTTCTCTTGGAATATCTCAACGATGTAATTCGTTTTTTCGTCTTCTGAACGGGTTTCGCGATTGGAGTCTGCTTGAAAATCTTGGACTCGCACTACTTCATCTACTACTAGCCCCAACTTTTTCCCCTTCCAATGAATAACGATAATTTTCGTTTCTTCATCAGGAACTCCTGCTACTTGGAACAGGCGCATCCGCATATCAATTAATGCCAATGGCTGTCCATCATAAGGCAGGTAGCCTAAAATATAAGCCGATGTATCTGGAATGAGGGTAGGTGGTTGAAAAAGGATAATCTTTTCAATAATAGCAATTGAAACAGCAAAAAATTGTTCATGAGACTTAAATAATACAAACTTATTCATATGTTCCCTCTTTCTCGTTCTTCGTGCTATCCAAAACACAGACCCAACATCTGCACAATGAACGATGTGGGTCTACTTTTTAGAACACATTTAATCGATTTGAAAATTCCCTACCATAGTTCTCATTTCTTCAGACAAGCTGGCAATTTGACTAGCGTTGGTTGCCACTTCCTCCATGGTGCTGTTAATTTCTTCAGACGCTGCAGAAGTTTCTTCCACCCCTGCTGCTGACTCTTCAGAAACCGAAGCAATTTCCGCAACTGCATGGCTCATTTCCTTACTGCTTTCCGTCAATACTTGCAGTCTTTCATTTACCTCATGAATGTTTTCCACTACGTTATGGAGAGCTTGATTAATGTGATCAAAGGTTTCGTTTGTTTCTTTGATTCCAAGAAGCCCTGATTTTGCTTCTTCAAATCCTTCATTCAGAGATTTCGTTACATCATTCGTTTCGATGTGGATATTTTCAACGAATTGCGTGATATCTTTCACAGAATGAGCAACTTGTTCGGATAATTTTCTTACTTCATCAGCGACTACAGAGAAACCACGACCATGTTCTCCTGCCCGCGCTGCTTCGATTGCAGCATTCAAAGCAAGTAAATTGGTTTGTTTCGCGATATTTTGAATAATCACTACTAATTTAGTAATTTCTTGGCTCGCTTTTTCGAGATTATCCATTTTTCCTACTGACTCTTGGACGATAAAGTTAATTTTTTCCATTTGCTGATGAGAGGACATCATCAGTTCCTTCCCTTTTCCAGAAAGTTGCAATACTTCATCCGTACGGTTGTCAATCTGTTCACTGCGAGCAAATACTTGGTTGAACTCTTCCCCAAATACATCCATGTTTCCTGCCAATAGACTGGCAGAATGAGCTTGGTTCTCTGTACCAATAGATAGCTCCTGCATCGTAACAGCAACTTGTTCTGAACCTGATTTCACTTCTGCTGCAGAATGAGAAAGTTCTTCACTTTGCTGGGCAAGCTGTTCGGCACCGCTACTTAACTTCGTAATAATATCAATGAGGCGGAGTTGTAAGCTGTTTGCTGCTGTATGCAGCTCGCCAATTTCACCGGTTGCTTTCACTTCCACTAGTTCTTTATTCAATACACCGGTAGAAAGGACATGTAGCCGGTTCGCTATCTGCTTCATTGGCTTAGAAATACTATTAGAAAAAATGAGTGCTAGTAAGATGGAGACAGCGATAATAACTACCTGGCTGATTCCCATGAAAAGCATGGATTGCTTGTTATTATCGATTAATGCATTTGCTTGCATGAGTGTTGCTACCGATTGAGCTCCTGCTTGAGAAGATATTTCATTTTGAATTTGTTGTGCTTTCGGATTTACATATTCATTCATATTCTGCATGGCTGTGGCTCGTTGATTATCTGCCATCAGTGCTAAGACCGATTCATTCGTATAGGTTTCCCACTCATCCATCAAACTGAAGATCCGTTGGTTTTCAGCAGAATCATCGTGTTTTACGATGACACCTTGATGTTGCTTGATCATGGCGGAATAGTCAGTGAATTGGTTCAAATATTCTGATTTGCTGGTAAGAAGATACCCTCTTAAGGAAGAATTGCGTTGGGCCATATAATACGATACTTTTTCATAATTTTGCATCAGAATAATATCTTTATTTACGAGTTTCTCTACGTCTTGATTTACTTTTTGAAGGGTATAATAGCTACTTATTCCTGAGCCAAGGGAGAGAATCAGCAACACACCGAAAGCCATTAAAATACGCGTTCGAATGGTTCGGTTTCCTTGCTTCAACTTTTTCCATTCTATTTTCTGGAATTTTTGTTTCCAGTTTTTCCAGTCTGGCTGAAACTTTTTGAGCCGTTCTTTCCACACAATTTTCTTACTTTCTTCTACTTGTTGCGTTGTATCCAAACAAAATCACTCCTTTTTGTTCAATCAAATACTCTATCTTTCTTATCGGCTCTTGGACAGAGATTGTTAAACATTTTTCAAAATATTTTCGTATTAAATTTATATTTCCAAAATAGGTCCATATTTTTACTTTTTGACTAAATTCCTCGATTCACTTATAGTTAAAGACAATCTTTATATGTAGAAAGGAATCTTCCACCTTGATGAAAAATAGTATTAAAATCCTGTTTCCTGGATTATTATTAAGTTTACTTTTATCCATTCTCAGTCAGCTGCTGGCTCAGTTCCTTCCTACAGTTGGTGCTGCTTTATTAGCTATTTTATTAGGGCTTATCGCCGGAAATACTTTTTTCCAGCAACCGATTTTTGACGCTGGGACAAAATTTGCTGAGAAACGATTGTTGGAAATAGCCATTGTTTTGAACGGTCTTACCCTTGATTTTCAACTAATGAGAGAAATTGGCTTGGCTGGACTTCTCTTTGTCCTTCTTCAAATGACGCTGACGATTGTGGCTGCTTATGGCATTGGCCGTCTCTTTCGCTTCACAAAAGTGTTTTCCTTGTTAATGGGAGCTGGGAATGCCGTTTGTGGTACGGCTGCGATTGGAACCGTTTCTCCTATCTTAGACGCAAAAAGTAAAGAAAAAGGTATGTCCATCACTGCCGTCAATGTAATGGGGACTTTTTTAATGATGGGACTGCCTCTGCTGGCTGCCCTTCTCTATGACCAAGCAGTTGTTCCAACCTCCGCTCTGATTGGTGGAGTGATCCAGTCCGTTGGGCAAGTGGTCGCTTCCGCAAAAATCGTCGGCGACGATGTGTTGCACTTGGCCACAGTTTTCAAGTTATTGCGGGTCTTGATGATTGCAGGAGTTGCCCTTATCTTCAGCCGCTTGAACCTCAAAGAAGAGGAACCACTCTTTCATTCCTCCACTAAAGGAACCGCTCGAAGTGTTTCCTTCACGATTCCTTGGTTCATTATTGGGTTTCTTCTTTTCTTTGGGATCAGGAGTCTCGATATTTTACCGGAATCCTTTCTTTCATTTTCTTCGAATGTCCGCAGTCAATTCGAGATCATGGCTCTGGCCGCAATTGGAATGCGGATCAGAGTGGCAGAAATTGCAAAAGAAGGACCAAAAGTACTTCTATATGGGCTCACCCTTTCTGTTGTTCAAGTAGTCCTAGCGATCTTCTTGATTTCTATTTTCTTTTAATATCCAGTCAACAAAAAAACCTCACCACCTATTTCTAGGTGATGAGGTTTTTCATTTTATTCAGCGATTTCCACTACCAAGTAACGGTGTGGTTCTTTTCCTTCTGAGTGGGTTTTGATGCGTTCGTTTCTGCTTAAACGAGCATGAATCTGCTTCCGTTCAAATGCTGGAAGAGGTTCTAAGAAAACGGGTTGCTTCGTCCGCAATACACGTTCTGCTGTACGATCAGCAATGTTTTCTAAGATATTTGCTCGGCGTTCCCGATAATCTCCAACGTTTACGACTACCGATACACGGCGGCGTTCTCTTTGTTGGTAAATGGTCTGTGCCAAAGTTTGCAAAGCATTTACGATTTTCCCATGTTTCCCAATAATTAATCCAGGTTTATTGGTATCAATGTGGAAGGTAATCGCATTTTTACTTTCTTCCGTTGTTACAGTTGCGTCAGCTCCGTATACTTCTACCGTATTCGTCAAATATTCAACAATATATGCCATTGTTTCCTTCCGAGAAGAGCCGTCTGTTTCATCCTCTTCATCCAAAAGGTCATCTTCAAATTCATCGTCTTCATATTCTACATCTACTAACGTATCAGCAACCACTGCTACACGGCTCTCATTATCAGCCTGACCGGCATATTCAACGGTCTCTGTATAATCATAGCCATCTTCTTCGTTGTTCAGATTTTCTTCTTCCATATGTTCGGAGATATAATCTTCACGTTCCTCATTTTCAAAAACCGCTATATTTCCAGGTTCTCTCATTTCAGGAAGTTGTTTTGGTGTTATTTCTACAACTGCGTCTTTTTGACCAAATCCGAAAAGTCCTTTTTTACCTTCTGAAATGATTTTGATGTCTACATCATGGCTTCCTAAATTAAGTTGCGCTAAACCTTTGCTGATTGCTTTATCAACGGTTATTTCTTTTACCACAAGTTTCTCATTTTCCATTGTTGTTCCATCCTTCCATTTCAAAAAAGTTAATTATTTTCTTCTTTTCTTCTTCGGTTGCTGTGCTTTACGTAGTGCTTTTTCTAATTCACGTTTTCTTTGCTCTTCTTGTTCACGTTCACGAACCACTTTATAAGGATTACTCAAAAGAAGAGTTTGAGCAACCGTAAAGGCATTACTGATTACCCAGTATAAGGAAAGAGCACTTGGTAAGCTAATCCCCATTACTAAAATCATAACCGGCATGGTATACATCATCGCTTTTCCTTGACCGCCGCCATCTTGTTGCGTCATGAAGGTTAACTTCGATGTATAGTACGTTAAAATTGCTGCTAAGATTGGGAGAACAAAGAACGGATCACTTTCACCTAAGTTCATCCATAAAAAGTTTCCTGAACTTAAAACTTCCGTCCGATTAATGGCTTGGAATAAAGCAATCATAACCGGCATTTGTACAATTGCTGGCAAGCAGCCCATATAAGGATTTACATCATTTTCTTGGTAAACACGGGAAATTTCCGCTTGGAGAAGTTCACGCGTTTGCGTATCTTTAGATGCATATCGTTCTTGAAGTTCTTTAATTTGAGGTTGTACACTTTGCATCTTGCGGGTACTCTTCGTTTGGAAATAAGAAATAGGTAATAAAATAACCCGAATGATTACCGTAAAGGCAATGATTCCTAATCCATAATTATTGAAGAATAAATCTGACAACCAGATAATGACGCGGGAGAAATTATAAATGACCATTCCGTCCCAAAATCCAGTACTCTCAGAAGTAATAGGTGCTTGGCTTCCATTCCCACAAGCTGATAATACCATCATAACAAGAACAAGTCCGAGTGTAAAAAGTAATCGCTTTCGCTTAGACAACAAAATTTCCTCCTTCAAACTATTACATAGTCTTCTCTAATACATGAGCTAATTTTAACACATGAATTAAACTTTTTTTAACTTCTTCTGTAGACATTTTCGCTGCCGGGGGACGAGCAATTACGATAAAGTCTATTTCTGCTTTTAATTCTGGTTTCAATTCCAGCAATGCCTGACGAATTTTGCGTTTGACTGCATTTCGTACGACTGCATTGCCTACTTTTTTTCCAACAGAAATTCCCACTCGAAAATGAAGTTGACCCGGTTTCGGTAACGTATAAACTACAAATTGGCGATTCGCTTTAGAGGAACCGCTTTGAAATACCATCTGGAATTCTTTTTCTTTTTTTACCCGGAAGGATTTTTTCATCGTGATCCCTCTCTCTGGATGTTTTTATAATCGTAAAAAACAAAAATAGGTCACTTCCTCATCAATAACTGACTCATGGAAATGACCGTTTCTTGATGCTTTCTACAAAAAAAGACCACTGACGGTCAGTGATCTTATGCAGACAATACTTTTCTTCCTTTGCGGCGTCTACTTGCTAAAACTCTGCGGCCGTTTTTTGTACTCATACGTTTGCGGAATCCATGAACTGATTGACGATGACGTTTTTTTGGTTGAAATGTTCTTTTCATTTTGTTCGTACACCTCCTGATAAAACTTTCCTCAATAAATTATCTATTTTCTCATAGACAGTCTCAAACATTATAGAAAAACAAAGTACCAACTGTCAAGTAAAAAATAAATCTTTAAACTCACTTGAATATCATAGCATAATTTTTCTCTTATAGGAAGAGAAATTATTTCCACTTTTTTATATTTTTATCCACAGTTTCTCTTTCATTTTTGCACAAGCTTTGGGATAATAAAAAAAGAGAAAATAGTTGTCTACGAGTTAGTCAAAGGTTATCCACATAGCTACATCTTGTGTACTTTATTTTGTTGATAACTCATTAAAATTGTTCATAACTCTTAAAAACCTTATTAGATAGGGGTTTCGAAAATAGTTTTTATCCACAGGTCTTTGTGGCTATTCAAATCTTCCAAAAGATATCCCCACCTCAATTCTTAGTTGTGGATATCTTTTTATCCCCAGTTTGAAAAGATTATGCACAGAAGAAAGAGTTGTGGAAAACTTTAATAAAAAATGCTAGAATATGAGGTACTTGGAAATTTTGATGGAAGTCATATTTGTATCAAGAAAAAAAATAGAAAAGGAGGAAGCTCCTATTGGAAGATCTTACTTCTCTTTGGCGTTACTTGGAGGATAAATTTAAACAGTCCTTATCGAAAGTGAGCTATGATACCTGGATTGATAGTGCGATTCCCTTACGAATCACTGAAACAAATATCATTATTGAAGTACCTTCTTCGCTGCATAAGGATTACTGGCAAAATAATTTGGCCACCCGTGTAGTAGAAGGAATTTATGAATTTAGTGGAAAAGAGATTTCACCCATCTTTATGATTAAAAATGAAGAAATGCCATCTCTAACAACCACCACGCAAAAGAATGGACCTAAAAAACCATTCAAACAAGCACAATTAAACAGCAAATATACCTTTGATACCTTTGTCATCGGAAAAGGAAACCAAATGGCGCATGCTGCAGCACTAGTCGTCGCTGAAGAACCAGGGACGATTTATAATCCACTCTTCTTCTATGGAGGAGTTGGGTTAGGAAAAACGCATTTGATGCACGCGATTGGGCACCAAATGCTCCAACTACGACCGAATGCAAAAGTAAAATATGTCAGCAGCGAAACATTCGCGAATGACTTCATTAATTCCATTCAGAACCGAACTCAAGAACAATTTCGGAATGAATATCGTAGCGTGGACTTATTATTAGTGGACGATATCCAATTTTTTGCAGATAAAGAAGGAACGCAGGAAGAATTTTTCCATACGTTCAATGCTCTTTATGATGATCGCAAACAAATTGTCCTTACCAGTGATCGTTTACCGAATGAAATTCCCAAACTGCAAGAACGACTTGTTTCCCGCTTTGCTTGGGGACTTTCTGTCGATATTACTCCGCCTGACTTAGAAACTAGAATCGCGATTCTGCGCAACAAGGCCAACAGTGAGCGTCTGGAAATTCCAGATGATACGTTAAGCTACATTGCAGGCCAGATTGATTCCAACATTCGTGAACTAGAAGGCGCATTAGTAAGAGTGCAGGCTTTTTCAGCGATTCAAGGAAGAGATATTTCAACGAGTTTAGCAGCAGATGCATTAAAGAGCATTTTGCCGACAGACAAACCGAAATCATTATCCATTTATACGATTCAACAAACGGTGGCGAAATTCTATCATATTACGATTGAAGAACTAAAAGGGAAGAAACGAACAAAAGGCATCGTTATGCCTCGTCAAATCGCCATGTTTCTTTCTCGTGAAATGACGGACAGTTCCTTACCGAAAATTGGAACCGAGTTTGGTGGGAAAGATCATACTACCGTCTTGCATGCGTATGATAAAATATCTACTGCATTGAAGAAGGATCATTCATTAAAAAATGAAATAGAAACCATTAAAGAAACATTGAAAAATAAATAGTACTTTTATTTGCATTTTGCACATGTGGAAAACTGTTTCAAAAAGGGCAATGTTATGCCCAGACTATCCACAAGTGGAAAACTTTATGTTTTCTATTCGTTTCTTAGTTTTCCACAGTATTAACAAGCCCTACTACTACTACTAATTTTTTAAATAAACTAAATTACCACGGAGGGAAGCATTATGAAGTTTACGATTAATCGTCCTGCATTCATTAAGTACCTAACCGATGTTCAAAGAGCGATCTCCAGCCGAACTACGATTCCTGTATTAACAGGGGTAAAAATTACAGCTGATGAAAGTGGATTGATGTTAAGCGGTAGCGACTCAGACATCTCGATTGAAATATTTGTTCCTGTAGCAGACGAGTCTAACCAATTAGAAGTATTCCAAGAAGGAGGAATCGTTCTTCCTGCTCGAATCTTCAGTGAGATTGTAAGAAAAATGTCGGATGAAAAATTAACGATTGAAGTAGGAGACCATTTCCAAACCCATATTACTTCAGCTAATGCATCCTTCAAGATCAACAGCATTAACGTCGACAATTATCCGAATTTCCCAATGATTGACTCTAATGAGGTCATCACCTTACCAACCAGCTTATTCAAACAAGTGATTCAACATACCGTTATTGCAACATCGACCCAAGAAAGCCGCCCAATCTTGACGGGGGTAAATATTACGATTGAAAATGGCACCCTAAAAGCAGTTGCTACAGACAGCCACCGCTTAAGCCAACGGATTATTCCAATCACGGTTCCAGAAAACTTGCGCGAGAACAGTTACAAAGTTATTATTCCAGGAAAAAGTTTGGTAGAACTATCCCGGATTGTAGAAGATCAGGATACGATTGAAATGATGGTGACTGAGAATCAAGTTCTCTTCAAAGCAGAGAACATTTACTTCTACTCTCGTTTATTAGAAGGGTACTATCCAGATACCAACCGCTTGATTCCAACTAGCTCTTCGACTGAGTTAACCATGAACGCAGCTGAGTTGCTGCAAGCAACGGATCGTGCGTCTCTGTTATCTCATGAAGGAAAGAACAATGTAGTTAAACTAACTATTTCAGCAAATCAAGTAGAGCTTTCCAGCAATTCGCCAGAAATTGGAACGGTAGAAGAAGAATTAAACTATGTGGACGCTTCAGGTGATCCATTGGTGATCTCATTCAACCCAGATTACTTGAAAGACGCACTTCGTACATTCGGGCAACAAAACGTGCGCGTCGGTTTTTCTGCTCCAATCCGTCCATTCACGGTCGTACCAGCAGATGACAATACAGCGATTGAACAATCCTTTATCCAACTGATTACACCGGTACGAACTTACTAAAAACGATAAAAGAGGGTAGAAGTAAAATTCTATCCTCTTTTTTTATTATATTTTTTCAATATTCGCATTAAATTTTTTATTTAATCTGCTCTCCTACGCAAATTTGTGCAATATCAGTTTTTTATACGTAATGGACTGAAACATCATTTTCATACTAAAATCCTTAGAAAGGCGTTTTTTTGGCGTTTATTTGAATTTTCATCAAAAAAATGGTATAATAATAAATGAAAAGCGTTGGTGCGTGGATTCGCGAGTTTCCACGCATATTTTAATGGAAAAGGGTGAAATCATTGAAAAATATTGTTCATATTGATGAAGATTTCATTACGCTTGGGCAACTACTCAAACATGTAGATATTATTTCCAGCGGAGGAATGGCGAAGTGGTATTTATCCGAATATATCGTATATGTCGATCAGGAGAAAGAAGACCGTCGTGGCCGTAAAATTTATCCAGGTTCTGTAGTAGAAGTACCAGGTGAAGGAACTTTTGTTGTTCAAAAAAATACTGAAACAGAAAATGGCTCTTCTCTATGATTTTGAAAGAGATCACTTTACGACAATTTCGTAATTATCTTGATCTTTCTCTTACTTTTTCTCCCGGAATCAATGTATTCTTGGGAGAAAATGCTCAAGGGAAGACGAACTTAATGGAGGCAATCTATGCGCTTTCCATGGCTCGCAGCCCTCGCACGTCCAATGAAAAAGAAATGATTCAGTGGGAGGAAGACGGCGCGCATATTACCGGTCAGATTGAGCGACGAAACGGCAATTACCCTTTGGAATTACAATTTTCCAAAAAGGGTAAAATGGCAAAAGTGAACCACATGGAGCAGAAACGGCTGAGCGAGTATGTAGGGAAGTTAAATGTCGTTCTGTTTGCACCAGAAGATTTAGATCTGGTAAAGGGAGCGCCGCTTAAGCGAAGAAAATTCCTCGACATGGAAATCGGACAGATGAGCCAAGTATATTTATATGATTTAGTCCAATATCAACGCGTGCTGAAACAACGCAATCTCTACTTAAAACAATTGTTATTTAGAAAAGAGAACGATGTGGTCTATTTAGAAGTGCTGACGGAGCAATTAGTGAAACTAGCGGCGAACATCATTCACTCTCGCCTCCAATTTTTGGAGCAGTTGGAGAGATGGGCAGATCCGCTTCACTATCAGATCTCCAATGAAAAAGAGCACTTGCGAATTCGCTATAAATCTACGATCGAAGTTCAACAAACGATGGATAAAGATACCGTTTATGGAAAAGTGATGGAAGAATACGAACGGGTGAAAGATCGGGAATTGGAACAAGGAACGACTCTTTTTGGCCCTCACCGTGATGACTTAACGTTTTATGTAAATGGAAAAAATGTGCACCAGTTCGGCTCTCAAGGGCAACAGCGCACAACAGTCTTGAGTCTCAAATTAGCAGAAATTGAATGTATGAAGGAAGTTTTGGGCGAATATCCAATTCTTTTATTAGATGATGTTTTGTCAGAGTTAGACGATGATCGGCAAACGCATCTTTTAAAAACAATTGAGAAAAAAGTCCAAACCTTTTTAACGACTACTAGTTTAGACGGAATTAAACGAAATAAGATTGAAGAACCGACAATTTTTCATATTCATGCAGGTACGGTAGAAAAGGAAGGTGCTTAAATAAATGTCAGAACATGAAAAAACAAAACAAGAGTTAGCCCAAGAATATGATGCGAGTCAGATTCAAGTATTAGAAGGATTAGAAGCAGTTCGGAAACGTCCAGGAATGTACATTGGTTCCACTAGTGGAGCTGGCTTACATCACTTAGTATGGGAGATCGTAGATAACTCGATTGATGAGGCCCTTGCCGGTTTCGCATCAAACATCAAAATTTCTATTGAAAAAGACAACAGCATTAAAGTAACCGACGATGGTCGTGGAATTCCGGTTGATATTCAAGCTCACTCCGGTCGTCCAGCAGTAGAAACAGTTTATACTGTCTTGCATGCAGGTGGGAAATTCGGCGGTGGCGGATATAAAGTATCCGGTGGGCTACACGGTGTTGGAGCATCCGTTGTAAATGCTCTTTCTAAAAAGCTTATTGTTCAAGTTTATAAAAACGGTAATATTTATCAGCAACAATACGAACAAGGCGTCATCATGACGGACCTCACCATTGTTGGTGAAACCGATCAGCACGGGACAGTCGTTCAATTCTGGCCAGATCCAGAAATTTTTACAGAAACAACCGTATTTGATTTCGAAAAATTGTCGATTCGAGTACGCGAACTAGCCTTCTTAAACAAAGGATTGAATATCTCTATTACAGATAATCGTCCAGACGAACCGCTTATTCATGAGTATTACTACGAAGGCGGAATTAAAAGCTACGTTGAATACTTAAACCAAAATAAAAAACCTCTTTTCGATGAGATTGTTTATGTCGAAGGAGAACAAGATGACATCCAAGTGGAAGTAGCCTTGCAGTATACGGATGGTTACCATACTAGTTTGTTTAGTTTTGCTAACAATATCCATACCTATGAAGGTGGTACCCACGAATCAGGTGCGAAAACCGCACTAACAAGGGTTATCAATGACTATGGAAAACGAACCAAAATTTTGAAAGAAAACGAAGAAAACTTGACCGGTGAAGATGTCCGTGAAGGATTGACAATGGTTTTATCCATCAAGCATCCTGATCCACAGTTTGAAGGACAAACGAAGACCAAATTAGGAAATTCAGAAGCGCGGACCATTACGGATCGTCTATTCTCTTCTACCTTTGAGAAATTCTTAATGGAAAATCCTCAAACAGCTCGTCAAATTGTTGAAAAAGGGATATTGGCTGCGAAAGCACGTCTCGCTGCAAAACGGGCACGTGAAGTAACCCGGAAGAAAAGTGGTTTAGAAATCAGTAATCTTCCTGGTAAATTAGCTGACTGTGCAAGTAAGGATCCTTCTGAATCAGAATTGTTTATCGTAGAGGGAGACTCAGCGGGTGGTTCAGCTAAACAAGGACGTTCCCGTCATTTCCAAGCAATTTTGCCGATTCGTGGGAAAATTTTGAACGTAGAGAAAGCTTCCTTGGATCGTATTCTAGCCAATGAAGAAATTCGGTCCCTCTTTACAGCCATGGGAACAGGGTTCGGCGGAGACTTTGATGTGACAAAGGCTCGCTACCATAAGTTAGTAATCATGACGGATGCGGATGTCGATGGCGCTCATATTCGGACCTTGCTGCTTACCCTTTTCTATCGTTATATGCGTCCTTTGGTTGAAGCAGGATACGTTTATATTGCGCAACCACCTTTGTTCCAAGTGAAACAAGGCAAGAAAGAAGCATATCTGCAAAGTGAAGAAGAATTAATTGAATACATTGCCTCAATCCCTGCGACACCAAAGCCATCTGTCCAACGTTATAAAGGACTTGGAGAAATGGATGCGGAACAACTATGGGATACAACCATGAATCCAGAAAATCGTCGCTTCGCCCGAGTATCGGTTGAAGATGCGATTGAAGCAGATGCCGTACTAAGCATGCTGATGGGTGAAAAAGTAGAACCACGACGTAACTTTATTCAAGACAATGCTGAGTACGTTGAAAACTTGGATATTTAGGAAGGATGGTCATTAGTAAATGAGTGAAGAATTTAAAGAATTAGATTCAGGAATGGAAGTCCGCGAACTCAGCAAAGAGATGCGGAAATCCTTCTTGGAATATGCAATGAGTGTAATCGTTGCGCGTGCCCTTCCTGATGTAAGGGACGGATTGAAACCTGTTCACCGCCGTATTTTATACGGTATGAGTGAACTAGGAATCACACCTGATAAATCCCATAAAAAATCTGCTCGTATTGTCGGAGACGTAATGGGTAAATATCATCCCCACGGTGACAGTGCGATTTATGAATCCATGGTACGGATGGCACAAGACTTCAGTTACCGTTATCCATTAGTAGACGGGCATGGGAACTTCGGATCGGTTGACGGCGACAGCGCAGCTGCGATGCGTTATACCGAAGCTCGGATGTCAAAAATTGCTCTTGAAATGCTACGGGATATTAACAAAGACACCATTGACTATCATAATAACTACGATGGAAGTGAGCGGGAACCAGATGTGCTTCCTGCTCGTTTCCCGAACTTATTAGTTAATGGAGCTTCAGGGATTGCAGTTGGGATGGCAACAAATATTCCACCGCATAACCTAACCGAAGTTATTTCTGCCTTGCATATTTTGATGAAGAATCCAGATGCAACGACCGCTGAATTAATGGAAGCTCTCCCTGGTCCTGACTTCCCTACTGGCGGAATCGTCATGGGTAAATCAGGTATTCGTAAAGCCTATGAAACAGGTAGAGGCTCCATTATTGTTCGTGGACGAGTAGAAATTGAAATTCTCAAAAATGGCAAAGAACGAATTCTAATTACAGAATTACCTTATGTGGTCAATAAAGCGAAATTAGTAGAGCGAATTGCTGAATTAGCACGTGACAAACGAATTGAAGGAATTACCGACTTAGCAGACGAATCAGACCGTGATGGTATGCGAATCGTCATTGATGTGAGAAGAGATATGAGTGCATCGGTTATTTTGAATAATCTTTACAAGCTGACTCCTCTTCAATCTTCTTTCGGATTTAACATGCTTGCGATTGTAAACGGGATTCCTGAAACCCTAAGCTTAAAGAGTATTCTTCTGCATTACCTGGATCACCAAAAAGAAGTGATTCGTCGTAGAACCCAGTATGACAAACAAAAAGCAGAAAGCCGGGCTCATATCTTAGCTGGTTTGAAAATTGCCCTGGATCATATTGACGAAATTGTCCATATTCTTCGTAGTTCTCCAAGTGGTGATATTGCCAAACAAACATTCATGGAAGACTATGGATTATCTGATCGCCAAGCACAAGCAATTCTGGATATGCGGATGGTTCGCCTAACTGGTTTAGAACGTGAAAAAATTGACGGTGAGTATGATGATTTGATGGCTCTGATTGCTGATTTAGCAGATATTCTAGGCAGCGAAACTCGGATGTTCACGATTATTGAAGAAGAGTTGTTGGAAATTCAAGATCGCTTCGGAGACAAACGTCGCACTGAACTTTTAGTTGGTGAAGTACTGTCCTTGGAAGATGAAGACTTGATTGAAGAAGAAGAAGTGGTCCTTACTCTAACCAATAACGGATACATCAAACGTGTACCAAGTAGTGAATTCAGAGCACAAAGACGTGGCGGTCGCGGTGTACAAGGAATGGGCATCCATGATGATGACTTTATTGAAACCTTGATTACCGCTTCTACCCACGACACCCTGCTCTACTTCTCTAACCAAGGTAAAGTTTACCGTACGAAAGGTTATGAAGTACCTGAATATGGTCGCCAAGCGAAAGGGTTGCCGATTATCAATCTGCTAAACTTGGATGCGGATGAAAAAATTCAAACCATTATCAACTTGAGTGGGAATGAGCCAATAGAAGGTGAAAATCTTTTCTTTGCTACCCGTCAAGGTGTAGTAAAACGGACCGATACGATGGACTTCCGTAACATCCGTCAAAGCGGTTTGCGTGCGATTAACCTGAATGAAGGAGATGAACTAATCAAAGTTCTTCTAACCGATGGTACAAAGAAAATTATCATTGGAACTCACTTTGGTTACTCTGTCAGCTTTGATGAGAATGACGTTCGAATTATGGGACGTACAGCTACCGGTGTTCGTGGGGCACGTTTACGTGAAGGCGACTATATCGTTGGGATGGATCTTCTGGAAGAAGGAAAAGAAGTCCTTGTCATTACCGAAAATGGGTACGGGAAACGTACCAAAATTAGCGAGTATGCGATTAAAGGCCGTGGGGGTAAAGGAATCAAGACTGTGAACGTAACGCCGAAAAACGGCAAGCTAGTAGGTCTAGCAACCGTTCGTGATGAAGATGACATTATGATTATGACCGATACAGGAGTCATGATTCGCTTCCACGCGAAAGATGTTTCTCAAACAGGACGTGCTACCTTGGGAGTCCGTTTGATGCGTTTAGACGATGCTTCTACTGTTTCTACGATGGCTGTTGTAGAACCAGATGAAGAGGAAACGGTCGAAGTACCTGTTGAACAGTCTCCTACCGAGGAAATTGGAATGGATCCAAGAAAAGACGATGAAACATTGAAGATGGATATGCAAGATTTTGCAGATGACATCTTAGAAGATACCGAAGAGTAAATAAGGAAAGAGGGAGATTCTGACGCATGAGCGAAGGGAGCTTTCTCTTTTTTCTTGCTTTCTTTTGATAAGTATGGTAATATCTTTAGACGTGAGTATTTTCAAAATACTCTCCTTGCCTTTTCAAAAAGGAAGGGCCAATAGTCCATAAGGAGGTGACAGTCAACATGACTCAATACGAAATTAACTACATTATCCGTCCTAACATCGAGGAAGCAGCTAAAGCAGAATTGATCGAACGCTTTGATTCTATTTTAACTGATAATGGAGCTGAAATTATTGAATCGAAAGACTGGTCAAAACGTCGTTTAGCTTACGAGATCAACGATTTCCGCGAAGGTATCTACCATATCGTGAAAATCAAATCTGAAGAAGCTGCAGCGATTAATGAATTTGACCGTCTAGCTAAAATCAATAATGACATTCTTCGTCATATTATCGTTAAAGAAGAAGCATAAAATGTTCCACGTGAAACATTTTAAGGGGGTAAGAAACGATGATTAATAATGTTGTACTAACCGGAAGATTAACGAAAGATGTAGATTTACGCTATACTTCAAACGGCACGGCAATTGGTTCCTTCTCCATCGCGGTTGATCGTCAATTTAAGAATCAACAAGGCGAAAGAGAAACGGACTTTGTCAATTGTGTAATTTGGAGAAAAGCAGCAGAAAACTTTGCTAATTTCACTCGAAAAGGATCGTTAGTTGGAATTCAAGGTAGAATTCAAACGAGGAACTATGAGAATCAACAAGGACAAAGGGTCTACGTTACTGAAATTGTCGTAGAGAACTTTACCCTGCTTGAATCTAGAAGTGTTACGGAACAACGACCAAGAGAAAACAACTCTTCTTCGACTTCCAATGACAGAGGTAATTCTTACCAATCTTCGTCATCTAACAGAAATTACAACGAATCTAATAATCAATCTTACTCATCATCCGGTCAATCAAATGACTTTTCTGATTATAATTCAAATGATGATCCATTCCTATCAAGTGGGCAGTCTATCGACATCTCTGATGACGATCTGCCATTCTAATATATACTTGATAGTAAAGGGTAAAAAAGGAGGAAATTAACATGGCTCAACAACGTGGCCGCCGCGGCGGACGTAAGCGTAAAAAAGTTTGTCATTTCTGCGCAAATCACATTGATCATGTAGACTACAAAGATACTGATCTATTGAAACGTTATGTATCTGAAAAAGGTAAAATCTTACCTCGTCGTGTAACAGGTACATGTGCAAAACATCAACGTCCATTGACAATGTCAATCAAACGTTCGCGCATTATGGCTCTTATGCCTTTCACAATCGCTGAATAATATAAATAAACAAACAGCTTCCAATTTTATTGGAAGCTGTTTTTTTGCATAAAAAATTATCATCATAAATATAGATAGAAGTTGTCGTTATATGGAAATTCCTTACCATTATTGTAGCTACAGCCACCGAACCCACCTGTGGATAATACTTCGCACTAAACAGAAGAAAAACAAGATAATCCACAGTATGTATGGTAAAATAATAATAGTTATGCACATGTGTATAAAGCTATGAAATAAGCAGTACCAAAGGGAAATACGAAGCGTTAATAGTTATCAACCTGTGGATAACTATTAACGTGGATAATCCAGAATGTTTCACGTGGAACATTTTAGTAGTGGAAATAATGTTTCACGTGAAACATTTTGAGAGCGTAATAAAAATAGCAATATAGCTATTCAACTTCGATTATGGTAAAATATGAAGACGTAATTCTGAAAAAATGAGGGAAGAAAAGGAGCAATAATGAAACTAAAGGAAAAATTAAAGAATCTTCCTCCCTTTGTCCGATCGGATCAAATAAAGGTTCCTGCTACTTTTTTACTTGCTTCTATGGTGATTTTCACTGTATTAACGTTTGTAGCGAATTGGATGATTGGTATTGCCCTCTTGTTCATCCTCCTCTTGATACTTTGGTTGTTGAACTACTCTTCGGATTATCTTGTTGAGGAGACCAACCGATATATTTCTGATTTGTCGTATCGAATTAAAAAAGGTGAACAAGAAGCATTAATTCAAATGCCAATTGGAATTCTTTTATTTAATCAAGAAAAGGAAATTCAATGGACAAATCCTTATTTACTAAAGTACTTTGAAAAGAAAGATATTTTAGGGAGAAAGATTAAAGACGTAGACGAAGAGCTTTATCAATGGATGGAAAAATATGAAACAAATGAAATAACAAAAGTTGTTTGGGGCGAACGGACATTTGAAATGATCATTCAAGAAAATATTGGCGTACTCTATTTAATGGATATTACCCAGTACGCTAATATAGAAGTAAAGTATGAGAATGAACGTGTTGTCTTTGGAAATATTATTATTGATAATTATGATGAAGCGGTTCAATCAATGAATGACCGTAAACGGTCTAATGTAAATAACTACATCACCAATCAACTTACCAATTGGGCGAACATCAACAACATCTACTTAAAAAGAGTAGAAGATGATCGGTTCATTGCCTTGTTAACAAAGAAAACGTTAGAGCGACTAGAAAAGAGTAAATTCGAAATCGTAGACCAAATAAGAGAACGTACCTATAAACAAAACTTCCCATTAACCTTAAGCATGGGATTCTCATACACCATGAGTCCAACGCAAGTAAAATGGAAAGATATCGCACAGCTCGCGCAAGCAAATGTCGATCTAGCTTTAGCGCGTGGTGGAGATCAAGTCGTTGTCAGAGCTGAAAATGAAGATGCACGGTTTTACGGCGGAAAAGTAAACCCCATGGAGAAACGAACTCGTATTCGTGCCCGTATGATCAGCCAAGCCTTAGAAGAATTAATTGTTAACGCTGATAAAGTATTCGTAATGGGGCATACGTATCCGGACATGGATGTTTTAGGTTCTTCTCTAGGAATCCGCAGAATTGTACAAATGAATAATAAAGAAGCATGGGTCGTCATGGACATGGAACAACTTTCCAATGACATGTTACGGATGATGGAAGTGGTGGATAAAGACAGCAATATCTCTAGACACATTATTGATCCAGAACATGCACAAGAAATGATTACCTCAGATTCACTTATTATTCTTGTTGATGTACATCGACCTTCCATGCTTCCGGCACCGGAATTGATGAAGGTTTCCAATAAAGTAGTCATTATTGATCATCACCGCAGAGGGCAAGAGTTCCCAGAAAATCCAGTCCTTGTTTATATTGAGCCTTATGCTTCATCAGCTTCAGAATTAATTACCGAATTATTTGAGTATCAGTCAAACGACGTTGATACCATTAATAAAATAGAAGCAACCACGATGTTAGCTGGAATTATAGTAGATACACGGAACTTTAGTTTGCGCACGGGGTCTAGAACTTTTGATGCGGCTAGTTATCTGCAATCAAATGGAGCAGATACGATTTTGATTCAAAAATCGTTGAAAGAAGACTTAGAAACATTCTTGACTCGTAGTCATCTTTTAGAGACGATGGAATTTGTTACTCCAGGCATGGCTGTAGTAAGAGGAGAAGACGACCGGAAGTATGATACAGTAGTCGCTGCTCAAACCGCCGACACAATGCTATCGATGGAAGGCGTGGAAGCCTCCTTTGTAGTCACGAAGAGAAATGATGGTAGAATTGGTATTAGTGCACGGAGTCTGGGACAAATCAATGTGCAGACCATTATGGAAAAACTAGGTGGTGGTGGGCACTTGTCCAATGCTGCAACTCAAATTGAAAACTGTAGCGTAACAGAAGCCACCGAGAAACTGATGCGTGTATTGAAGAACGAAGAAGAAAGTATGGAAGGGGAAAGAAAATGAAAGTAATTTTTCTACAAGACGTAAAAGGTAAAGGTAAAAAAGGCGAAGTGAAGAATGTAGCAGATGGATACGCTATGAACTTCTTAATTAAGAATGGCCTTGCTCAAGAAGCAAATAACTCAAGTGTCTCTGCTTTAGAAGGACAGAAAAAAGCAGAAGAGAAAAAGGCAGCAGAAGTGAAGTCTGAAGCAGAACAATTAAAGTCATTTTTAGAGAAAGATGACACCGTGATTCAATTGACCGCGAAGTCAGGAGAAGATGGCCGTTTATTTGGATCAATCACGAGCAAGCAAATTGCTGAGCAGTTAAACAAACAATTTAAAGTGAAGCTAGACAAACGGAAGATTGATTTGAAGGATCCAATCCGTTCTCTTGGCTTTACCAAAATGAGCGTACGGCTACATCCTGAAGTTGTAGCAACTCTCACTGTTCAAATAGTAAAAGAAGGTTCTATGTCAAATAGTGTTGGTGGACCAAATGAAAGTCAAAGCGAAGACTAACTCGCTTTGGCTTTTTCTTTTTCTTCTTGTCGGCGCTTTTCCTCCTTGTAATGGAGTGCCTTCGGCTCAAATTGGCTCGCAGTCAGG
>NZ_JARBEA010000100.1 GCF_028863945.1 Jeotgalibaca caeni
TGTATTGCCATCCCTATTATACTCCTGCACGTGATTTTCCGTCATGGCATAGAACGCGGAGCGTTCATAAAGTTTTTTGTCATCAAATTCTAACAATTGTTTCATTTAATTCCTGTTCCGAAAGCTTCATTTTATTGTTTTCACTTGCTTCTTTCATGTAATAAAAACATATGTTTTGAAATATTCGTAATATTTGATTCTTTTTTGTAATGTTTACTTACTTTTAATACAAACGCGTTAAGAGAGCTTAACAAACACATGAATTTCCGTACATTGGTAAAAATCCATGGTAGGATAACTGTGGCTTAAGAAAGAGAGGCCTTCTAAGTGAGAAGGTCAAAAATCTAAGGGTACTTGCAATAAGAAATTGCAAGAAAGAAAGGATAGAATAAAAACATATGAACATCAAAAAGAAGATTTTGGTGACAGGCGCATCTATCGCATTTTCGGGCATTTTGGCATTTGCAAATCCAACAGAAGCAAGCGCAGCTGAATACACAGCTGAAACATGGGAAGCTCGTACAGTTGAAGAAATCAAACTAGACATTAAGGCAAACGAAAAAGGAAGCAAATACGTATTTGCATGGGGAGATACATTATCTGCGATTGCACAAGCAACTGAAATTCCTTTGAACACATTAGTAGAAGTAAACAGCATTGCAAATGCAGACATGATTATTGCTGGAAATGCAATTTACCTTTCTGCAGACCAAAAAGTAGTAACAGTTGGTGAAGGTGAAACAGCGAAATCTTATGACGTAAGTACAGAAGAAGTCGTAGAAGTTGAAACACCAGTTGAAGTAATCGAAGAGTATAATGCAATTGAAGAAGAAAAAGTTGCAGCTCCTGCTGTTGAAACAGCTCCTGTAGTTGAAGAAGTAGTTGAAGCGCCAGCTCCTGCAGCGGAAGGTTATTCCCTTACAGTAGAAGCAACGGCATATTCTACTAACCAACCGTCTTTAAGTGATTATACATACACAGGAATTAACCTTCGTCAAACTCCAAACGTAATCGCGGTTGATCCAAGCGTTATTCCATTAGGATCTACTGTCATTGTTCCAGGATACGGAACATATATTGCTGGAGATACTGGTTCTGCTATTCAAGGAAACCGTATTGACGTTCATATTACTGACTTGAATACAGCTGTTGCGTTTGGCCGTCGTCAAATGACAATCACTGTTATTCCTGCAAACTAATTTGACACAAATAAAGCTCTGCACTCCGGTGTAGAGCTTTTTCTTTTTAGAAAGAACGTTAACCTATAGAAATAAATGGTTGACAATGCTTTTATCGTTGATTATGATTGCATCAGAAGAGGTGAATCTAATGACAACCAAGAATAAAGTGTTAAATCTACTTAATCAAAATCCAGGAAAAGTATTTTCAGGTCAAGCGATTGCTGATCACTTACAAATAAGTCGGACTGCTATATGGAAGGCAGTGCAATCTTTGAAAGAAGAGGGCTTCGCAATTCAATCGCTACCAAATGCTGGTTACTTATTATCCAGCCATGTGGATCTTTTACACGCCGATACAATAAAATCTCAACTTCGTGAAGAGGTAGCTGTTTTTGTGCATCCTTTTCTTGGTTCAACAAACGCAGAAGCAAAGCGTATGTTAAGCGAAGGAGAAAGAAACGATGTATTGGTACTTGCTGATGAACAAACAGCAGGACGAGGCCGCTTGGGACGAAGCTTCTTCTCACCGGCTAAAAGTGGTTTGTATATGAGTTTGGGCCTAGTAAAATTAGCTCCTCAAATGGATCCTACCTTATTAACGACGATGGCAGCGGTAGCAGTTTGTCGTGCCATTGAGCAATTGACCGAGCGTAATCCTCAAATTAAATGGGTCAATGACCTTTATATAGATGGGAAAAAAATCTGCGGAATCCTAACAGAAGGCATTATCAATCTAGAGACTCAGACGATCGACTCAATCGTACTTGGAATTGGATTAAACGTTCAGTTGGAACCAGTAAGCATGCCAGAAGAATTAAAAGAAAAAATGGGAGCACTTTTTGTAGCGGAGGAACCCACTATCACCCGGAATCAGTTAGCAATCAGTATTGTAAATGAATTTTACCTGCTCTATTCTCAACTGGACAAGAACGAGTATTTGGAAGAATACCGCAGTCGTTGTTTTGTCTTAGGCAAACAAGTCAATTTCACTCGTAATAAAGAATACTTAGAAGGAATGGCGACCGCCATTGATGATAAAGGGGCCTTAGTTGTTCGCTTGCAAGATGGAACAGAGACGACTCTTTCATACGGAGAAATTAGTATCGGTTGGACGGAAGGAGCAGCAAAATGAAATTCAAGGCACAAGATTTAACTCGCATTAGCTTTATGGCGGCTTTAACCTTTATTAGCGGCTTTGTAGTAATACCGTTGGGACCCGTGCCCATTACCTTACAAACCTTATTTGTCCTTTTAACTGGTTTTATCTTATCAGAAAGAGCAGCTTTTTTTGCGCAATTGTTACATCTCTTGTTAGCTGTTCTCATTCGTGGAGCATCGATTGTGATGGCTCCAAGCTTTGGTTTTTTGATTGCATTTGTGGTCGTAGCACCTTTCATTGCTTGGTTGAAAAACAAGCGAAATATTCGTAACTTCACCTTGTTAACCATTCTTGCGACGCTAATCATCTATCTCATCGGGACGCCTTACATGGTGTTTATTCTGAACGTTGTGTTAGAAAGTGGTTTATCCTTTGTAGAGATAGTTACCAGTGGAGTCCTCCTATTTCTACCAGGAGACATCATCAAGGGAATCATGGCCGTTATGGTAATTAAAAGTTTAGTGAGAAGATATAGCCGTGAATACAGCCAAGAACACTATCATAAATAACTTTTTCTAATTTTATTTTAATTTTATCATTGACATCTCATTATCAATCACGTAAGATATCGTTATTACTAAAAAATATAAACGTGTGAGGGATTTTCATGATAACCGAAAAGAAAACAACCAACTCAGCATTATACTTTTACTTTAGCTTCTTTAGATGACGTTTGTACTCATGACCGCATGGATACAAACGAGACAACTTTGTTTGTATCTATGGGGCTAAAGTAATTTTGCGCGAGCAAATGCCACATGGATGAAAATCTGAGTGGCATGGGTAAAAGGAAGTTTCTTTTCTTTTATGAACATCTTCAATCCAGAGGCTGGGACAAAACCAGAAAAATGAATAAAGAAATAGCTCTCGCAGATCCCTTTTGGGGTGGCGAGAGCCATTT
>NZ_JARBEA010000101.1 GCF_028863945.1 Jeotgalibaca caeni
GACCAACCCATCTGCCGTTGCCATTCTCTTGGTTAAGTCCTCGACCGATTAGTACTGGTCCGCTCCACACATCGCTGTGCTTCCACTCCCAGCCTATCTACCTGATCGTCTCTCAGGGGTCTTACTCACTTAAAGTGATGGGAAATCTCATCTTGAGGGGGGCTTCACGCTTAGATGCTTTCAGCGTTTATCCCGTCCACACATAGCTACCCAGCGATGCTCCTGGCGGAACAACTGGTACACCAGCGGTGTGTCCATCCCGGTCCTCTCGTACTAAGGACAGCTCCTCTCAAATTTCCAACGCCCGCGACGGATAGGGACCGAACTGTCTCACGACGTTCTGAACCCAGCTCGCGTGCCGCTTTAATGGGCGAACAGCCCAACCCTTGGGACCGACTACAGCCCCAGGATGCGACGAGCCGACATCGAGGTGCCAAACCTCCCCGTCGATGTGAACTCTTGGGGGAGATAAGCCTGTTATCCCCAGGGTAGCTTTTATCCGTTGAGCGATGGCCCTTCCATGCGGTACCACCGGATCACTAAGCCCGACTTTCGTCCCTGCTCGACTTGTCTGTCTCGCAGTCAAGCTCCCTTCTGCCTTTGCACTCTGCGAATGATTTCCAACCATTCTGAGGGAACCTTTGGGCGCCTCCGTTACTTTTTAGGAGGCGACCGCCCCAGTCAAACTGCCCGACTGACACTGTCCTCCCGCCCGATAAGGGCGGCGAGTTAGAATGTTCCTGCCACAAGGGTAGTATCCCAATGGCGCCTCCACCGAGACTGGCGTCCCGGCTTCAATGGCTCCTACCTATCCTGTACATGTGGCAGAAACACTCAATATCAACCTGCAGTAAAGCTCCATGGGGTCTTTCCGTCCTGTCGCGGGTAACCAGCATCTTCACTGGTACTATAATTTCACCGAGTCTCTCGTTGAGACAGTGCCCAAATCGTTACGCCTTTCGTGCGGGTCGGAACTTACCCGACAAGGAATTTCGCTACCTTAGGACCGTTATAGTTACGGCCGCCGTTTACTGGGGCTTCAATTCAAAGCTTCGCCGAAGCTAACCTCTCCTCTTAACCTTCCAGCACCGGGCAGGCGTCAGCCCCTATACGTCATCTTTCGATTTTGCAGAGACCTGTGTTTTTGATAAACAGTCGCTTGGGCCTATTCACTGCGGCTGACCTTGCGGTCAGCACCCCTTCTCCCGAAGTTACGGGGTCATTTTGCCGAGTTCCTTAACGAGAGTTCGCTCGCTCACCTTAGGATGCTCTCCTCGACTACCTGTGTCGGTTTACGGTACGGGCCGTTGTTTTCTAACTAGAAGCTTTTCTTGGCAGTGTGACATCGGGAACTTCGGTACTAAATTTCCCTCCCCATCACAGCTTGTTCTTAGAGGGGCAAGCATTTCACTCACCCCAAAACTCGCTGCTTGGACGTGCATTTCCAATCGCACGCATTCCGTAGCCTCCTGCGTCCCTCCATCGTTCAAACAAAAACAACGGGTACAGGAATCTCAACCTGTTGTCCATCGCCTACGCCTATCGGCCTCGGCTTAGGTCCCGACTAACCCTGGGCGGACGAGCCTTCCCCAGGAAACCTTAGTCATACGGTGGACGGGATTCTCACCCGTCTTTCGTTACTCATACCGGCATTCTCACTTCTAAGCGCTCCACCAGTCCTCACGGTCTGGCTTCGATGCCCTTAGAACGCTCTCCTACCACGGAACCATAAGGTTCCATCCACAGCTTCGGTGATCTGTTTAGCCCCGGTAAATTTTCGGCGCAGGGTCACTCGACTAGTGAGCTATTACGCACTCTTTGAATGATGGCTGCTTCTGAGCCAACATCCTAGTTGTCTGTGCAACCCCACATCCTTTTCCACTTAACAGATACTTTGGGACCTTAGCTGGTGGTCTGGGCTGTTTCCCTTTCGACTACGGATCTTATCACTCGCAGTCTGACTCCCGGACTTGAATCGATGGCATTCGGAGTTTGTCTGAATTCGGTAACCCGAGAAGGGCCCCTCGTCCAAACAGTGCTCTACCTCCACGATTCCTTGATCCGAGGCTAGCCCTAAAGCTATTTCGGAGAGAACCAGCTATCTCCAGGTTCGATTGGAATTTCTCCGCTACCCACACCTCATCCCCGCACTTTTCAACGTGCGTGGGTTCGGTCCTCCAGTGCGTATTACCGCACCTTCAACCTGGACATGGGTAGGTCACCTGGTTTCGGGTCTACGACCACATACTACATCGCCCTATTCAGACTCGCTTTCGCTGCGGCTCCGTGTTTTCCACTTAACCTCGCATGGGATCGTAACTCGCCGGTCCATTCTACAAAAGGTACGCCATCACCCCTTAACGGGCTCTGACTACTTGTAAGCGCACGGTTTCAGGTACTATTTCACTCCCCTTCCGGGGTGCTTTTCACCTTTCCCTCACGGTACTGGTTCACTATCGGTCACTAGGGAGTATTTAGCCTTGGGAGATGGTCCTCCCGGATTCCGACGGAATTTCTCGTGTTCCGCCGTACTCAGGATCCTGGTAGGGCCGCTCTGGATTTCGCATACGGGGCTATTACCCTGTCTCGCGTGGCTTTCCAGCCAGCTTCTGCTATCCATCATGGTCCCATGTTCCAGTCCTACAACCCCAACAAGCAAGCTTGTTGGTTTGGGCTTTTCCCGTTTCGCTCGCCGCTACTTGGGGAATCGAATTTTCTTTCTCTTCCTGCAGGTAATGAGATGTTTCAGTTCCCTGCGTCTTCCTCGACATGGCTATGTATTCACCATGTCGTAATACCCGATCAAGGGTATTGGGTTGCCCCATTCGGAAATCTCCGGATCAATGCTTGCTTACAGCTCCCCGGAGCATATCGGTGTTTGTCCCGTCCTTCATCGGCTCCTAGTGCCAAGGCATCCACCGTGCGCCCTTGTTCACTTAACCAATGGTCAAGTTTCGGGTCCATAGGACCCATAAAACGCGGTAAAATGTTTTGGTCTTTCTTACTATTTCATGTTATGGTATTCAGTTTTCAAGGAACA
>NZ_JARBEA010000102.1 GCF_028863945.1 Jeotgalibaca caeni
AATCAGAGAAAAATTTCAGGCGCAAAGGTGTGTACTTTTTCTTTGCAATATTGTGTAGGAATGTCTTGCAAAACACATATACCATCTTCTCATATTGTACATAAGTTCTTTTATTTCTTTAGAGTCCAAATTTTCATTTAAAACACTTAAGTTTTCTGACAAATTCTTTAGTAAGATTTCTTTTGCTATAGAATCAAAGTTACTGGAATATATTTGCAACATCATACTCTCTTTAATAGTTTTATGTCGTACTAACTGACTAACAAAGTAGATTATTTTTTTGGAATCCTCAACTTGTTTAAGTTCGAAAAGAGTGTTAGTCGGGATATAAAAAGACTCATAACTATTATTACGTACTTCTAAAAAACCTAGATAAATTAAAGTATTAACTAATTTTATTTCTGACTCTTTATACTCTCCATACCTAAATTGAAAAACAGTATTTTCAGATAATCTAGTGGATATTTTTTTCAAAAAAGAAAAAACAAAACCTATACTTTTAATTTTTGGAAAATATATGATTGGATTAACATCAATAAAATCCTTATTATTCAATAGTTCAATCATTTCGTCCTTATTAAGGAGTGGACTTCTATTTAGTTTTTTAGGAAGAGAAGAGATATTTACGTTTAAGATTTCTATTCTCTTTCCACTAAGTATATCTTCAATATTCTTATTGCTCTCTATTGTCTCTTGTTTTGCCAAATATTCCGATACGGCTACGGAGGTATCTCTTTCTTCTTCTAAACTAAGACCATCGTCTTCAAGAAAATCGTCCCAATCTATATCTACCATTTTCATAACGGTTGGCCTCCTTTCATCCGTTGATTATGGCTTCAATTTCTTCATCTAATTGGGGCTTAACAAAATGCTTTTCATCTTCTGTTACTTTGGTAGCTATTTCTTCTGGTGAAATTTTCTCTTGATCTAAAAGAACATCTACAACATTCTCAGGTTTGACTTTTATTAACAGCTTAGAATATCTTTCGCCTAATTTTTCAATCCCAAAAAGTGCGTGTGCTTTTAATTCTTCAACTAATGGTTTTAATTCTAAAGTATTTTCATTAATATTAAATACTTCAGCAGCAGATAAAGCTCTTCTTTGATAAACTTTTTCATGTTGTAAAAAAATAAAAAGAATATTTTCTAATTGAGTTCGCCTATCGAAGTAAGTTCTTGAGACTTGTAATCTATCTTGTGTAGTCGCGTCAACCTCACCCTGTCTCCCATAATAAATCCCTAAAAGAGCTGCTTCAACAAACAACTCTGCACCATTTTGGTATAAATCATTATCTATTAAACTACGGGCGATACTTGCATGTTTACCATTTATTATTATGTCGCTAACTATAATAGCCAATTCACTTCACCTCCATTAATTGCATTTCTTTTAGATCATCATTGGTTAATGCATTTTCTCTATCAGACGTTGGGATTGTTAATACATATTTTTTACCAACATATTCATTTAAACTTTCTTCTACTGCGCCTTGATATTGTCTATTTGTACTAAATAGAATTAATTGTTCGACTGAGTTAGGAAGTTTTTCCGAAATTCTTCTTGAAAAAAGATTATCTAAATTCGCAAAGGCGGCGTCTAGAATAATTGCAAATTCTTTTTCATTCATATAGTCAAAACCTTCTTTGGAATTATTTTTCTCTTTAATACGTTCTTTATGAGAATCAATAATCGCTAAAATTAAAGACATACTGATTGAAACTCGTTCCCCTTCGGATGGAGACGCGATATCGCCATTTTTTTCTCGAACTGTATATTCAAAATTATCATTTAGAGAAATTGTTTTTGATTTATATATAATGTCTGAGAAATGTTCATTTGCTTTTTCTTCAATTTGCGTTTTACGTAACTGTCTATCTTTTTCGTTTCTATCTTCAAGTATCCAGATGCTTTGTTCAACAAGGTCGTACTTTATTTGATTAATTTTGTTTTTGTTTTTTTCACTTAATAACTCTTGATACCGTTTTTCTTTTTTTGATCGCTCCGTTTCGTCTATATCCGCTTTAAGAGTTAATCTTACCTTTCTTTCTTTTAACTTTTCACGTTTATACTGTAAATCATTTCTTTTTGTATTTTTTTCTTTTATTTCTTTTGAATCGTTGTTACCAATCGCTTCGCTTAATCGAACTAACTCTTCTTCACCCATAACAATATTGTCAATTAGATCAATATAATCATCACTTACGCGTTCTAAATGAATATAGTCATTTTTTATGCCGGCTATTTCGTCCTTAATGATTGTTTTAAAGTTCTGAACCAACTGTGCATTTGAAATTGGAGGTTGGTAATTTCTTTGTTCGAGTAAGTGTTGAATATGGGAATCGGTAAGTTTTTCTCCACAAATACAATACTCTCTTTCGAGTATTTCGTCGATCGCACTCGCTTGCATATGAGAGATTGTCCGATTTTGAAATTCTTCATTAAATTCAATTTTTTTATATTTTTCATTTAACGATGCAACAAGTGTTTTAATACGATAAGTGTAGTTACTTTGGAGAATATCCTTCTGGTATCCCTCTCTTTTCTGCTTATCATTTGTAATTTTTATATCTAACTCTTGTCTTTGTTTCGTAAGATTTTGAATTTGATCGAACATGTTCAATTTGTCATCCAACCTCTTAATTTCATTTTCAATATTAATAATGTCAATTTCTGTTTGCTCTTTTTCTTTTAGGCTCTCATTTTTTGATTCTTCTAGATCATTTATTTGTTTATTGAGTTGAATAATTTCTTTATCATTAGTTCCTTCAGAGAGGTTATTTTTATAAAACTTTTGCATGCTTTTTAAAGATTTCAATGAATTACCTGAATAATTCATAGTTTTCCTAAATATTCACTAAAAGCGTATTGTGGCGCTATTATTCTATCTGTATCCCTGCAC
>NZ_JARBEA010000103.1 GCF_028863945.1 Jeotgalibaca caeni
TGTATTGCCATCCCTATTATACTCCTGCACGTGATTTTCCGTCATGGCATAGAACGCGGAGCGTTCATAAAGTTTTTAGTGGTAAAATCCTTTTCTATTACTGCTAACTTACATGAATCAGATAATACAACCATTACACTCAATTAAAAAATGAAAGAGGCAGCTATAATTGGATAATAACTTTACTTTACTTCTAACAGCTTTTCTCACAGCAGGTAGTTTAGGGTTTATTAACTCCTTTATTCTTGAGAAACTAGGTGTACTTGTTTTTAGAAATGGTAACGAACAAGATAGAAATCACTTTTTGCTTTTTTTCTCATTATTCAACTATGTAATATATTTATTTATCTACATATTTGTAGATAATATATGTGTAGGTTTGGAAAAATTATTAATTATAGCTTTTAGCGTGGCGCTCACTTTATTAATAACCGTATTGTTGAGTATTTTTGTTTTCCCTTTTATAGCAGAACAGTTTAGCAAATTATTAAACCATATAAGAGAATGTAATCAACTATCTAAGGTTGAACATCGTAGTCCTCGTGATATAGCCTTTGAAGATAGTAACTCAAAATCAGTATTCATATTTGATTTTAATAAAGAGCTTATTTCTTCTGGATACTTAGAATACTATAGCCATAATTCGGATTACTATGAGGTTATTTTAATTCCTTTTGATGTAAAACCTGAATTAGATAGCTATGATAAAGTTAAAGAGTATTCTGAAAGTAAAAAAGATGAGGAAAATGTAGAAATTAAGTTCTTGCTAGACTTCGAAAAAAACTTGCAATACTTTATATTTGAAGATACTGAGTGACTATTTCTTTTGTCCAGGGGGGGTCCTTTTCCCTTTTTTTGGAACATTTAATTTTGTTGTTCGATCCTCATAGTTTTTCTTATCTTGTTTAAAGGTTTGATTGGGATTTTTTTCATCTTTGGACAATAAGTTCGCCCCCTTTTATATTCTTTTCTTTGCTGCAAGGCGTCTATAATGTTCACCTAACGCAGTTAGTTTACAAGATTTACTCTCCATTGCTGCATTCCACATATGATCAGCGTCTACAGGGAAAAGCAAATTCAACCTATTATACTGCTGAAGAATTGAAAAAATTTCTGTATGTTCTTTTATTGGATTGGGCATACCCTTATCCCGTCCTTTTTCCTCTGGTTCATAAGTAGGATCTAACTGATACTCAAAACCAGGATCCGGGAAAAATTCAGTAATTCTTCTCAATATATTTGTTGATATTGGAGGTGTAACCTTCCTTAAAGAAACAAATTGCCTTACATTCGTTTTAAAGATCGGTCTCTGTTCCCAAGCCCCTAAAGATTGGTCGATATGAGCATAGATACTACCAGGTGTAACATCTCCTGTAAGATTAGCTGCACTGCCATTTAACGCATCGACTAAAAGTGTTGTAAAAACTCCACTTCCGTCTTGTTCTGATGCATATTGATCTTCCGCTGACGCAGTTAGAACTGTCACTCCTTCTGATAAAGTCGCCGTTTGTTCACCAGGTAAATTACCTGCTATTCCAGAATGACAGCTATCTAATATAATTATCTTATTCTTTGCAGGAGAATTATTCGCATAATACAATATATCAGATAAGGACACCCCTTCATCACCGCGTCTAGAGTTACCAGCTAAAATATAACCACCAGCTGATTCAATATATCCATGTCCAGCAAAGTAGAACAATGCGACATCTATTTCTTTTTTAAAAAGCTCTTCGATACTATCTTTAAGCTCACTCTTTTCTATAAGATTTTGTTTACCTGTTCCGGTCATAAGGTTACAATCAAAATTCAAGGAGCCACCATCGTGTCGTTCTAAAACGGCATTAACAGCGTATGCATCGTTTACGCAACCAAATAATGGGCTTATTTCTTCGTAATAGTCAATACCTACAATCAATGCTGCACGCATCTATAGCACACCTTCCTCTAGAGACTATCAATAAAAGTCCGAATATTTTCCCAAGTCCAAACTTTAGTGTTTAAACCTTCTATATTAGTTCTATCGCCACTATAGGCCCAGATACCTAATATTTTCTTCCTCTCCTCCTTAGAGCATAGTATTTCCCATTTTTGTCCGCTTGATTTCAAGGAGTTTTTGCTGACCAATACAATTACACCATCTGATCTACGAATCCTTGTCCGAACATGTTTCTTCCACTCAGTATCATAGGCTTCCTTAACAGACATATCAATATATTCAAATGGTGAGTTTGTATTCAATGATTGTCCTTTTAGGAAATCTCTTTGTATTTTATCTTCCATTGAAAAAGCAATAAATATTGTTTTTTTGTTTGCCAAATTAATCTCTCCTTCATAAATTAGTCGCTACGATATATGCTTTCTCCCAGTTTGGTAATGAATTATCACAAAAAAGTTAAGTTTATTTATGTTAACACAGTATATTTATAGCTGTAGATGTACCCATTATCATTGTATCATGAAATGTATTGGGTTCTTTCTATTATTTTTTTGAAATTAGTTTGAAACGCTACCTTTTTTATCTATCTGTCCGCAATACTCATCTTGGTAATTTTGCGGAAAAATCTATAGGAAGTAGTTGGCTCATCCTACAAAAGTCGCTCGAAGTACTTTTGAATTACTTAGATTAATTCACTCCAATAATTTAAATCGACATATTTAAACAAACTTCACGGAGGTATATTTTTCCTGAATTATTCATACTCCTAAAATTTTCTTGAAAAAATGTTTTTTCAACGATGAAGCATTCCAGTTTTCGGAATTGCCATTGGCTTTTCTAAATGCGCAAGCTGATTTGGCTTCACATTAGGAAAATTGGCGTATGAACCCTATTTTTGGGCGCACGAACC
>NZ_JARBEA010000104.1 GCF_028863945.1 Jeotgalibaca caeni
GGTTCGTGCGCCCAAAAATAGGGTTCATACGCCAATTTTCCTAATGTGAAGCCAAATCAGCTTGCGCATTTAGAAAAACTAATGGCAATTCCGAAAACTGGAATGCTTCATCGTTGAAAAAACATTTTTTCAAGAAAATTTTAGGAGTATGAATAATTCAGGTTTATGGTTCTATTGGCTCTTGGAATGCCGATTGCCATTAGTATTGCTGTTTCTTCAATGTCAACGTTGCTATTGGTTATTCCGTTTGATGTAGCGGTATTTAGTTCTGCTCAAAAAATGGTAGGTAGTATTAATAGTTTCTCCCTTGTTGCAATCCCGTTTTTTGTATTTTCGGGAATTATTATGAACAATGGAGGGATTGCCCAGAAGTTAGTTGATTTTGCCATGCTTTTTGCCGGAAGAATCCCGGGTGCTTTAGCAATCACGAACGTAATTGGGAACGCTTTGTTCGGATCTATTTCCAGTTCCGCAATTGCAGCTTCCACCGCAATTGGTGGGGTGTTAGTGCCACAACAAGTAAAAGAGGGCTACGATAAAGAATACGCAGCTGCTGTCAATATCGCATCTGCGCCTACAGGGATGGTAATTCCTCCTAGTACTGCGTTTATTATGTACTCGTTAATTGCTGGTGGAGCTTCCATTTCAAGTCTATTCCTTGGTGGTTATGTAGTCGGTGTGTTGTGGAGTGCAGCAATTATTATTTTAGCCGTTTTCTTGGCGAAAAAGAGAAACTACCCTGTCATTGCTAGAGATACTAGTAAAAGTGTTGGGAAAATTCTAATGGATTCGGTTCCGAGTTTATTCTTAATTTTCATTATTATTGGTGGAATTATGACTGGTTTGTTTACTGCGATTGAAGCTTCGGCTGTATCTGTAGTTTATGCTTTGTTCTTAGCTTTGTTTTACTATAAGACCGTTACGTGGAAAGACTTGCCGAGAATGGTTGTTCAAACCGTAGAAATGTCAGGAACCATTATGTTCTTGTTGGCTACTTCTTCGATGATGTCCTTTGCAATGGCATTTACAGGAATCCCACAAGCAATTAGTAGTGGTATTCTCGGTCTGACAGACAATCCGTATCTGATTCTATTTATGATTAACCTTGTCTTGTTAGTTGTAGGGATGTTTATGGATGTGGCTCCTGCGATTTTGATTTTCACGCCAATCTTCCTGCCGATTGTAACTCAAATCGGAATAGATCCTGTTCATTACGGATTGTTCTCGATTATGAACTTGTGTGTAGGATCTATTACACCACCAGTTGGTACGGGACTATATGTGGGGGCAAGTGTAGCAAATGTGAAAGTAGAAAAAATGTTCAAACCAATGATTCCTTTCTATATTGTTATCTTATTAGTACTATTTGCGATTACTTACTTCCCTCAATTGATCATGTGGCTACCAAACATGGCTGGGTAACACCTAAATCTGTATATAAAGGAGAAAAGGAAGAGAAAATCTTCCTCTCCTTTTTATAATATATTGTGAAAAAAATAACAATAAGGAGTGTGTAAAAATGATTAACAGAATGATTTTAAATGAGCTGGCGTATTTTGGAAAAGGTGCTTCAAAGGAAATTCTACCAATTATTGAAAAAAACAACTTTAAAAAAATATTGGTAGTGACACAAAAAGAGTTGCTTGACTTAGGAGTTGCCTCCAAGGTAACCGATTTATTAGATGAGGCAGCAATCTCTTACAGCGTTTTTGCGAACGTGCAAGAAAATCCAACCGTCAAGAACGTAAAGGAAGGTGTTTCTGCATGTAAGGAATATGGTGCTGATGCAATTGTGGCCGTTGGAGGCGGATCAGCGATTGATACCGCAAAAGCAATCGGAATTATTATCACAAACCCTGAATTCGAAGACGTAGTGAGCTTGGAAGGTGCAGAAACAAAGAACAAAGCACTGCCTATTATTGCGGTTTCAACTACTTCAGGAACGGCAGCAGAAGTGACCATCAACTATGTAATTACAGACGAAGAAAAACAACGGAAATTTGTTTGTGTGGATCCTAACGATTTACCGATTGCCGCAATCATTGACACTGAAATGGTGAAAACCATGCCGAAATCTCTTGCTGCTTATACAGGAATGGATGCACTAACACATGCAATTGAAGGCTATATCACGAAGGGCGCATGGGGACTTCCAGATGCGTTGCACCTTTATGCCATTGAACTGATTTCTAAAAACTTAAGAGCTTCCGTTTTGGAGGCTGATGAAAAAGCACGCGAAGAAATGGCGTTGGCTCAATATGTTGCTGGTATGGGATTCAGTAATGTGGGATTAGGAATCGTTCATTCCATGGCTCATCCATTAGGAGCGGTTTATGGAATTGCTCATGGAGCTGCTAATGCAGTTCTTCTGCCTTATGTAATGGAATTTAATGCGGAAGCTACAGGCGAACGTTACCGTGATATCGCTCGTGCAATGGGAGTAAGAGGAACAGAGGAAATGAGTCAAGCAGAATACCGATATGCCGCAATTAATGCTGTGAAACAACTTTCGATGGATTTAAGCATTCCAGAAAAAGTCTCTTCCTTAGGGGTAAAAGAAGAAGATATCGAAAAGTTGGCTGCCTATGCGATGGCTGATGCCTGCACACCTGGTAACCCTCGTGAAGCAACCAAAGAAGAAATTGTAGAAATTTACAAAAAAGCATTTTAAGCATAAAAAGAGTCTGGGACAAAACCAGAAAAATGAATAAAGAAATAGCTCTCGCAGATCCCTTTTGGGGTGGCGAGAGCCATTTTTTTG
>NZ_JARBEA010000105.1 GCF_028863945.1 Jeotgalibaca caeni
TGAATACGGCATCGAAAATGTACCACTAGTGCATTGTTTTTTACCACTAAGTGCAAAGAAATGTACCAGTAAGTGCGACGCGGTTACCATTTCAAATAATAAAAGCGACAATAATGACCACAAGGTCAACTAAGAGCCACTCCTGAAAATCATGGAGTGGCTCTTAATTTATTTTAATGACTCATTTAATTACGGATGCCGTAACGTTCACGCATAGAAACTTTACCGTCTACCAGAATTTGATAAGAATCATGTATGATCCTATCTAGAATGGCATCAGCGATTTGGGGGTTGCCGAGCTTTTCGTGCCATCCTTCTGGATGGAATTGAGAACAGAAAATAGTTGATGCTGTTTTAAGACGGGATTCGATTATTTCCAATAGAAAGGTGGAATTTTCTAACGAAAGATTGGTTAATAGCCATTCATCGATGATGAGTAATTGAACTTTTTTATATCTGTTGATTATTTTTCGAAAACTACCATCTGCTTGATTTTTCGAGATGGTTAATTCATCTAGTAGTTCAGGGAGTCGGATGTATTTCACGTTGTAGTATTGCCGGCATGCCTGTATTCCGAAGGCATTGGCGATATACGTTTTCCCATTCCCTGAAGCGCCCATCAAAATGATGTTATGGTGTTCTTCCAAATAAGTCCCACTGGCTAGTTTTAAAATGAGGTTCTTATCTAAATTACGGTCCGGATGGTATTCGATATCCTCAATGCTGGCAGAGGCATTTCTAAAGTTTGCAGATTTAATCAACCGCTGTAGTTTATTATTTTTTCGCCGGGAATGCTCCAGATCAACCATGAGGTTGAAGCGGTCTTCGAAACTCATGGATTGGTACTCTTTATTTGTCATCTGTTCACGATAGGATTCAAGCATGCCTGAAAGTTTCAATTCAGCTAATTTTACTTCTGTTTGCTCATTTAACATCATTATTTCCCTCCAAAATAGGACGCACCGCGAGTGAATCCATGCTTTTCAATGTTAGTGTCTTCAATATGTGATTGGCTTGTTGCTTGCTTCTGTTTGTTGCCCTTTAGAATGGTCTGGATAATTTTAACAGAAGGCAAAGAAGCCAGATTTAAAGCTGTTGAACAGGCCGTTTCTATTTCATTTTTAGAATACTTTTTACCAAAGCTCTTCAAAGACATGATCGACTTTAAGGCTTGTTTTTCATTTTGATAACGGTCTAAGAGGTGTTGAACAACCTTTACTGTTGAGGAACCGATGGTTTCAGCCCATTCTATCGAGGATTCCGGGGTATGGTCCACATACATTTTGTGATTATCTGGCATATGATCTCTGACAGTCGAATACTGCCCAAATTTCCCGTACAGACGTTTATGTGTTGCGATTCGCATGGAATTAAAATATAGTTCAATTAGATTCTCTGTCATTCGAATATCTATATTTTGTTGAATGTATTCGTATGGAACGGAATAAAACATGCTTTCAACTGAGACGTGGTAGTTTAGTTGAACCTTTGCTTTTTTCCAGACAGACATCTTATAAGGTGCCAGTGGAAGAGGATTAAGTGCGAATTTTTCTTCTTCCTCGAAGGCTCTGATCCTGGATCCTGGTTTCTTAGTGAACGGTCGCTCATTGAATTCATTTAATTTCATTCTGATTTCACGATTTAAATCTTCGATTGTAAAACAATGCGTATTGCGTAAGGCAGCTATAATCCAAGTGGAGATGACGCCTACGCTGCCTTCAACACTGGGCTTATCCTTGGGAGTAGAAACTCGGGCAGGTAAAATGATGGACCCGTAATGTTCCCCTAGCTCTCGATATGATTCATTAAGGATGACATCGATGCCTTCATTCTTTTTTACACCTGTTTTTAGATTATCGGGAACAATTATGTCGGTAGAACCGCCAAAATATTCAAATGCATGGTTATGTGCCGTAATCCAAGCCACCGATTTCATCGTTAGGAATGCTTCCGCATAAGACAATTGGCTGCACGGTAAGGTTGCCACAAAGACATAAGCCTTTACTTTTTCACCCGTATCTCGATCGATGACATAAGCTGGCGATCCAGCCCAATCCACTTCCATAATTTCACCAGGCTTCCGACGGATGCGCATAGTGGCTTTATGCTTTCGCGCGAACGCATTGTAATAGTCACAAAATGTACGATAGGCGTAAGGGATTTTCCCACTCGTGCGACACTCAACTGCGTATTCCTGATGAAGAAGCGTCAAGGTCACGTTTGGTTTGGCCAATTCCTTGTGAATCTTGTCGAAGTCAGGCAGGTGCCGTCCATTGGCTTCTAATTGTTTTTCTGGAAACAAAAATTCGCCTAGCCATTGATCGGTCATTTCTTCCGACAACGCCCTCGCTATCCCTTTCTCCTCAGCTTTTCGGATAACCTCAGTAATTTTCTGACGTGAGTTCCCCGTGCTTGCTGCAATACTGCGAATACTTATTCCTTCACTGTGCATTTCAAGTATCCTTCGATAACGAAACATAATAAAAATACCTCCTGTAAAATAAATGTCACACCCTAAGGTGTGCACCTACATTATACAAGAGGTATTTGTGGTACACTGCTTTGCACTTACTGGTACATTTCTTTGCCGAGCCTGGTAAAAATTATTGCAGAGATGGTACATTTTCGATGCCGTAATCA
>NZ_JARBEA010000106.1 GCF_028863945.1 Jeotgalibaca caeni
TTTAGAATTTCTGTAGTAAAATCGTTCATATGGAAGTCCTCTTTTCTGTGAATGTGTTGTGGTAACTCTATTCTACAGAAGGGACTTCCTTTTTTCTATTTACACAAAATATTTTACACTCTCATTTTGCATATTCGGTAGTAAAACTATATGCTATTAAATATTAATATATAAATTAAGAGGAAGGATAGATGAGAATAATACTCACAAGTACTGTTATTAAAAATCACAAATAATAGTTTTAATTTATGTAAATTTATTGATGTAATTTCTTTTTTTAGAAACAAAGCCAAAGGAGAATCAAACATGCACTACAAATTCATCCCACCAAAAGACCTGCACCCGTCTATTAAACTAGCCGAATATTGTTTCGTTACTCAGCCAGGGTGCGACCGTACGAAAGAAATGCTCCCTCTTCTGGAACAGGAAGTAGGGCTTGGCGGTTACGAGAATGAAGAATTAGTGACGCAGCTTTATATTTATCCTTTTGAAATGAATGTGTTTGGCATTACGATGCCAATGGGTGGAATCGCTACTGTATCAACGTATCCAGAATACCGAACAGGAGGCCATACGAAGCGGCTGCTCTTGAAGTCGCTTGAAGTGATGCGGGAGAAGGGGCAATTAGTATCGGTTCTTGCTCCATTTTCAGAAAGTTTCTACCGACAGTATGGTTGGGAAGTATTCTTTGAAAACACCCGGTACAAAATTCCAGTTGAACAAGTACAGATGCGGTTCCGTGAAGAAAATGAAAAGGTCGTTCGTTTCGATACAACAAATGAGGCGTGGCAGAAAAAAATTCAAGCATACTACACGAAGATGGTATCTAAGCGGAACGGTTTGACGTACCGGGATGATTATTGGTGGATGCGCTTAAATACAAGAGAATTCGATGCTTTTTATGCAGCCAGCTTGGATGCGGATGGAGAAATCGATGGATACATCCGTTATCGAATCGAGAATAAAGAATTCAAGGTACTCGATTTCTTTACGGACCATGCACGTGCGGAGCGAGTCTTATTCCAATACATCGCACGTCATGCTTCTCAAGTTGAGAGCGTGGTAGGAAAATCACCAGTCCAAGGTTCATTCCCGGCTCAATTGAAGCATCCAGAAGAAGTGGAACGGGAAGTATTCTTTGATAAGATGGTTCGAATTGTAGATGTGGAAGCTTTCTTGAAGGTTTATCCTTTTGAAGAAATCACAAAACCTCTTTATGTGAAAATTACGGATCCTTCAGCGCCGTGGAATGAGTATACATTCCGAATAGGTCATGATGGTACTGTTACGAAACCAAAACAAGTTGAAACAGACAAGGTGTTAGAGATGGAAATTGGTCCATTTTCCGCTATGATGATGGGGTATCATGATATCAATTGGTATGAATGGCATGGGTATGCAAAAGCTCTGAATACAGTAAAAGAAAATTGGAAGCAGGCAGTCCCAGTGGGGTATCCTTCTTCCCATGACGACTTCTAAGATGGGGTGAATAAAATGGTTGAAGTACGATTAATTGTAAATCCTTCTTCAGGAAGAGAAGAATCGGTTACGTATGTGGATCGGGTAAAGGAAATACTGCAAGAGAAGTACGATACACTTTCCATTCGCTATACAGAAAAGGCAGGGGATGCGGCGAATTTCGCTCGCGAAGCTGCCCAAGAACAAGTCGATACAGTAATCATGATGGGCGGCGATGGAACGGTAAGTGAAGGAGTGAATGGATTAGCCGAGCAACCTTTCCGGCCGAAGTTTAGTTTAATTCCATTAGGAACGATGAACGACTTGGCGAGGGCTCTGGGGATATCGTTGGATCCTGATGAAGCCATAGAGCAGCTGATCCATTTAAAAGAAAAGAAACTAGATATCGGCAAGGTAAATGACCATTACTTCATGGACGTTGTGGCGATTGGTACCTTACCTGAAGCTGTGCACCAAGTGAAGCCCGAACAAAAGACGAAGTTGGGACCATTCGCATACTTTATCCAAGGCGCGAAGGCGCTCAGTGAAAGTACCGTGTATCATTTCAACTTAAATGTGGACGGAGAAGAGATTGCGGTCGAATCGATGTTGATTATTGTGGCCTTGACTAATTCAGTAGGCGGGTTCGAGCGGATGTTGCCGCACGCAAGAGTAGATGATGGACAGCTTCACCTCCTTGTCCTAAAAGGCGACAAGATTGTAAATAAGTTAAAAGTAATTCCAAAAATCTTCACGGGCGAGGCGATTCATGATGATCAAGTGCTGTACCGTCCATTCCAAACTGCAACCATCGAAAAGATGGAGAACACAGAATTGATTGCGAATGTGGACGGCGATAAGGGCGATGCTTTGCCGCTCCGCCTAGAAGTTCTGCCGCAACATTTAACTGTACTTGTACCAGAGAATACGAAGAAATAAAAAACAGCAAGTAATTTCGGCTCTATAATATTTGGTGTTGGTGAATCATTTTGATTCACTGGCACCATTTTTGTTTTTAAATGCAAAAAGGCCAGTGAACCCCTATAATTTAGTTACCACACAAAACAACAGGAGGACTCACATGGCCCATACTCATTGTATTAAAAAAATGCTCGGAATAGAAGACCCAAATATATATTTAGATGACATGCCCGTTGTATTCGAAAAAATCAAGCAAG
>NZ_JARBEA010000107.1 GCF_028863945.1 Jeotgalibaca caeni
AGGAAAAAGCTCTCGGTCTGCGGCAACAGAACAAGAGCCCTCTAAAAATTTAAAATTTTAACACCTACATGATACCATGGGTAGTGACTTTTTGCGCTTTTTTTAGCTTGTGTTTTCATATAAAAAGACGAGGCTGGTGTGGGCAGTAGCTGGAGCGGGTAAGACAGAAATGATTTTCGCTGGGATTGCGGAAGCACTACAATCTGGTGGACGAGTGGCGATTGCTTCACCGCGGATTGATGTTTGCCTTGAGCTTTCACCACGTATTCAAGCAGCATTTCCCACGACACCGTTAGCCGTATTGTATGGCGGGATGGAAGAAGACTATCAGTATACGCCGCTCGTTATTGCGACTACTCACCAGCTGTTGCGCTTCAAGGAAGCGTTCGATGTACTGATTATTGATGAAATCGACTCGTTTCCTTATCATAGTGACCCCGCACTTCATTACGGTGCGGCAAAAGCTCGAAAAAAAGCAAGTGCACTACTTTATCTAACGGCGACTCCCTCTGCTCGCATGCGCAGAGAGGTTGAAAAAGGAACCTTGGCTGCCACCATTTTGCCAGCACGTTATCATCGGTATCCCTTGCCGACTCCTGAATGCATCTGGCTAGGAAACTGGCGCCAACAAATCGAGAAGAAACAAACGAACGCCCCATTTCTTAGAATAATCGAAAAAGAAATCCAACAAGGTCGCCGCCTGCTCGTTTTCTTGCCGCACATTACTTTGATGCAAACGTTGGAGCAATGGCTACGAGAAGTATATCCAGAAAAATCATTTGCTTCTGTTTCTGCAGAAGACAGTGAACGAGTGGAGAAGGTTCTGATGATGCGTGAAGAACGCTATGATTTTTTACTTTCCAGTACGATATTGGAACGGGGAGTAACGTTTCGGGATATTGATGTGTTGGTTTTGGGGGCAGAAGATGCGGTTTTTACCGAAGCATCCCTTGTACAGATTGCCGGGAGAGTGGGCCGCCACCGTGATTATCCCGTTGGAAAAGTTTGGTACGGTCATTACGGACAAACCAGGGCCATCAAGTCGGCAGTCAAACAAATCAAAACGATGAACCAACGAGCACGTGAAGGGGGGCTGCTGTTTGAATTGCCTTCTGTGTAACAATGACTTGTATCACAGCATTACCTTAAAAGACTTTTTCTCATTTCAGCCTTACCGAGCTGATTCTGTTTGCAAGAGCTGTACGTCTCGTTTTGCGCGGATTGATTCCAATTCCAGGTGTCCGGGTTGCGGGCGCAGTCAAGAAGAACAGAACTTGTGCGCTGATTGCAAGAAGTGGCAGCTTCATTATCCAGCTGCCTTCACCCAACATGAGGCGATGTTTCGCTATGATGATGCGCTGAGAGAATGGCTGCACACGTACAAAATTCAAGGAGACATCCGCTATGCCAACGTCTTTCGCAGCCAGTTGCGGCACTATTGCCAACAAAATAAAAAACGGACGGTTATTCCCTTACCCATTTCAAAGAAAAGTTTGGAGGAACGGGGATTCAACCAATGTGAGTGGCTGTTGGAGCAAGCTGGTATTCCTTATCAGCAGTTGCTGATTCATACCCAAACTGGCAAAAAGCAATCCGAAAAAAACAGGAGGGAGCGGTTGGCTGCCAGCCAACCATTCGAGGTACTGCCGCACACATTGGGACAGGACACCCCGCTGTTACTTTTTGACGATTTGTATACCACAGGGCGAACCATGCTCTATGCCAAAGAAGCACTCCATGAAGCAGGATTCAAAAACATATTATCATTTAGTATTGGCCGATAATATGTTGAATCAATTGTAAAAATTGACCGCTTACATTATAATGTATTTAAAGGTACTTCCTTATGAGTGGTCCATAAGGATATCTTTTCTGATGATGAATCAGACGAAAGGAGAGAATGCTATGTTTAAGTACAATGTCCGAGGAGAAAATATTGAGGTAACAGCCGCAATCCGAGATTATGCGGAGAAGAAGCTAGGGAAATTGGAACGGTATTTCACGAATGTTCCAGAAGCAACCGCACATGTAAACCTGAAAGTATATTCGGATAAGACAGCCAAAGTGGAGGTAACCATTCCTCTTCCGTATTTAGTATTGCGGGCTGAAGAAACTTCCATTGATCTTTATGGTAGCATCGATCTAGTTGTCGATAAATTAGAAAGACAAGTACGCAAGTATAAAACAAAAATTAACCGGAAATCTCGGGAAAAAGGGTTTGGTCCTTCAACTGACCTTTCCGCTTTAGAAGAACAAGTTGACGAAAATAACGGGCAACTTGAAATCGTTCGTACCAAACGAATCTCTTTGAAACCGATGGACAGCGAAGAAGCGGTATTGCAGATGAATATGCTCGGACACAACTTCTTTATCTTCGAGGATGCCATCACCAATGGCACGAGTATCGTATACCGTCGTAAAGATGGAAAATACGGACTCATCGAAACCGATATCGATTAAATATAAATAAACGAGGCGGGAATATCATTCCCGTCTCTTTTATATGAAAACACAAGCTAAAAAAAGCGCAAAAAGTCACTACCCATGGTATCATGTAGGTGTTAAAATTTTAAATTTTTAGAGGGCTCTTGTTCTGTTGCCGCAGACCGAGAGCTTTTTCCT
>NZ_JARBEA010000108.1 GCF_028863945.1 Jeotgalibaca caeni
ACATGATGAGCAGAATAGCTCTTTTTTTGCTGACTTGATGTTTTGCGGCACAAGTGCCGACTTAATTGTGTGCATCCATAAGGATGCCCTGCACGTTTGGTTCGTTCATTCTTTGTTCAGTTTTCAAAGGTCAATCCGTTATCACGTCCGGCGTGTAACACGCTTCGTGACAACTATTTAATAATACCACCTTACTGCTTAACCGTCAACCCTTTTTTGAAATAAAGTTTTTTTATTTCTTGGGGATGAGATTTCTTAGCAGCGGCAACTTTTATATAATATCACCTGCATCAACTTTCGTCAACCAAAAAATCAAACTTTTTGAAATTAATAAAAAGAAGCGAGAATGTATCTTCTCGCCTCTCTGCTAAACAAGCCTCTTTCACTCTTTGTAAAAAATATGTTTAGGGCAGTCGGTAGCCTCCTGCGCGGTATAACTCATACCATTCTTCTCTGGAGAGCGTAACTTCTGGCGCTTTGGCTACCGCTGCAATCCGCTTTGGATTCATACTACCAATTATGGGTTGCATACGGGCTGGGTGACGAAGCAGCCAGGCAATTGCAATCGTTTCTTGTGCAACGCCTTTTTCTTCTGCCATTCGGTCCAAAACTTCATTTAGTTCTCTATAATCTGGATGCCCAATCAAAACGCCTCTTTTCTCATTCCCAATTTGGAATGGAGACCAAGGTTGGATGGTCATCTCCGTAATACGGCTATAGTCTAAAATAGAACCGTCCCGCACGATTGATAAATCATTTACGCGGTTTACATTCAGTCCCGCATCGATCATTGGGTGATGCGTTACACTAAGTTGCAGTTGATTAATAAGAAGCGGTTGTTTTACTTTTGTTTTTAACAATTCAATTTGCATTGGGTTATGATTGCTGACCCCGAAGTGACGGACTTTACCCGTTTTCTCTAATAGATCAAAAGCCTCCGCTACTTCTTCAGGTTCCATTAGTGCATCTGGACGATGCAACAAGAAAGCATCCAAATAATCTGTTTGAAGTCTCTTCAAGCTGCCTTCGACCGCTGAAATAATATGCTCTTTTGAAAAATCATACATTCCGCCCTTTACAATCCCACCTTTTGATTGAATCAGCAACGAATCACGCGGAATCCCCATTTCTTTTACTGCACGACCAAAAATCCGTTCCGATTCCCCGTCTCCATAAATATCCGCATGGTCAAAATAGTCGATTCCATAGTCCAATGCTGTTTGGACCACTTCTTTCGCTTCCTCTAAACTAATTTGATCCATACGCATAATCCCTAAAGAAATAACAGAACCTTCAAAGCCTTGATTGCCAATCTTTACTTTCTTCAAACTGGTCACACCTTTCTTTGAAATCGTTTCCTCTATTATATCACATTGGTAGATTTGACCCCTAGCGAGTACAATAGAAGAAATAAAGGAGGAATCTTCATGTGGTATGAACCAGCCTTTGATGCATTAGTAGCTTTACGGAATCCTGAACGTGCGGTTAAAATGGAAGCTTATATGAGGAATCAGTATCCTTTCCTAGGTATTTCCGCTCCTGTACGCAAAAAAGTCTATCGCTCTACCTTTAAAATGGCGGAAAAAGAAAAACGAATAGACTTTGATTTCGTACGCATTTGTTTTGATCAAGAAACGCGGGAGTTTCACTATATGGGTGCAGATTACTTACTCGCTATTCAAGGTCTTCTACAACCCGAACACCTTCCTCTCTTAAAAGAGTTTATCCTGACTAAATCTTGGCGGGATACGGTAGATTCCTTAGACGGCGTTGTCGGTTCCATTGTAAACCGTTATCCTGATACGAAAGAAACCATGCTCGCATGGAGTACCAACGAGAACATTTGGGTGAGACGAGTGGCGATTGACCATCAGTTGCTATTCAAAGAAGGAACAGACGCGGTGCTGCTTGGTCAGATCATTGAGAATAACCTCCTGTCGACTGAATTCTTCATCAACAAAGCAATCGGCTGGAGCCTCCGAGACTATAGCAAGACAAATCCTGCTTGGGTACAGCAGTTTATTGAGGCCCATCGTCCACAGATGGCTCCTTTAAGTATTCGCGAAGGGAGTAAGTATCTAGTAAATACAAAAAAACCGCCAATCCATTGATTAGCGGTTTTCCATTTTTATCTATTTTATCATGCATACAAAAAAGCCGCACCACCTGAACGGTTGTACGACTTTTACTGCAAGCCATCTACGGGATTTGAACCCGTGGCCTCCGCCTTACCAAGGCGACGCTCTACCTACTGAGCTAAGACGGCAAAAAACTCCGCAAGCAGGACTCGAACCTGCGACATCTTGATTAACAGTCAAGCGCTACTACCAACTGAGCTATTGCGGAATAATATATAATGCGCGGCAGCGTCCTACTCTCACAAAGGGAAACCCTTCACTACAATCGGCGCTAAGAAGCTTAACTTCTGTGTTCGGGATGGGAACAGGTGTGACCTTCTTGCCATCGCCACCGCACATATTTTTCTGGGGAACCTTGTTCCCTCAAAACTGAATCCATAACACGGCCTAGTTTGGCGACCAACCCATCTGCCGTTGCCATTCTCTTGGTTAAGTCCTCGACCGATTAGTACTGGTCCGCTCCACACATCGCTG
>NZ_JARBEA010000109.1 GCF_028863945.1 Jeotgalibaca caeni
ACATGATGAGCAGAATAGCTCTTTTTTTGCTGACTTGATGTTTTGCGGCACAAGTGCCGACTTAATTGTGTGCATCCATAAGGATGCCCTGCACGTTTGGTTCGTTCATTCTTTGTTCAGTTTTCAAAGGTCAATCCGTTGTCTTTTTGTTGAGCGACAACTATTTAATAATAACATCTTCTCACTAATTCGTCAACAGTTTTTTTAGTTTTTCCAAAAACATTTTTTATGACGTTTCTGCTTCGTAAGAGGCAGCTTTGTTATAATATCACCTGTTTCAGGAAAGGTCAAGCAATCTAGCTTTTCAAATATTGACTAAATAATAAACTAGAGGAGGAACTTGGTTCATTATATAGAAGAAACTATTTTAGAAGCCCTTTATTATTCTATAAAAACCTGAATTACTTCTATATGTTTCCCTAGAATTCAACTCCAAGTATAGGTTGAAGAGCTGTATCATCCTAAAAAAAGAAGAATTCGTTTATTTATACATCTTCATTTTTTGTTAAATGTACTTATTTGAAAGACCATCTATCCTTCGATTCATTTATTGGTGGATCAAGTTCTTGTTGGCTCTAACAAAAATTCTGCCACCAAAGAAAAAAAGCCTCAGCACTACCGACTGAGAAGTCGATGTTGCCAAGGCTTTACTATATGGGTTATGGGGGGCTCGAACCCTCGACCCGCTGATTAAGAGTCAGCTGCTCTACCAACTGAGCTAATAACCCATGTCTTTTTATGAGAACAAAAACTATTTTACTCCTATCTTTTATGAAGTGCAAGAGTTTTTTATAAAAAAAGGAATAGAAATCTCTACTCCTTTCTTTATAACTAATTCGGTTCTGGTATATAGGACATAGATGAGAACTTATTAAATTCCTTTTTAAAGAGCAGCTTCACTGTACCTCGTGCTCCGCTCCGGTTCTTCTCTATAATCACTTCAACAATGTTATTCTCAAATTCTGGTTCGCTTTGTTCTTCTGACCCTTCTCGTTCATAGTAATCTTCCCGGTAAAGGAAAGCTACGATATCAGCATCTTGTTCAATTGACCCAGACTCCCGAATATCACTCAATACAGGGCGTTTGTCTTGTCTTTGTTCAACTCCCCGGGATAATTGAGATAATGCAATGACGGGCACTTTTAGCTCTTTGGCTAGTTTCTTCAATTGACGTGAAATATCAGATACTTCTTGTTGTCTACTTTCTCGGTTATTACCCTCAATTAATTGAAGGTAATCGATAACGATCAACCCTAAGTTTCCTTGTTCCTGTTTTAAACGACGGCTCTTAGCTCTAATCTCCGCAATACGAATTCCTGGAGTGTCATCAATAAAGATTTTTGATTGGCCTAACGTTGCCATAGCCATAATCAAATTTGACCACTCTTCTTCTGACATCTGTCCCGTTCGCAAGTGTCCTGCGTCAATATTTCCCTCTGCACACAACATCCGGTTTACAAGAGACTCTGCTCCCATCTCCAAACTGAAAATAGCCACTACTTGATCTGCTTTTGTCGCAACGTTCTGAGCAATATTTAGGGCAAAAGCCGTTTTCCCTACAGCTGGCCGAGCAGCTAGAATGATTAATTCTTCTTGCTGTAGACCAGCAGTCATTTTATCCAATGCTATGTAACCCGTTGGAATACCTGTTACATCACTCGTTTGTTGGGATAAGGATTCGATATTTTGCAAAGAAGTATTAATAACATCAGAAATCCGAATAAATCCTGAACGGTTTCTACGCTCAGATACTTGTAGAATATTTTGTTCTGCACTATCTAAAATAACTGCTAACGCATCAGATTCTTCATATCCTTGTTTTACGATACTAGTTGCTGATCGGATTAAATTTCTTAAAATAGATTTCTCTTCAACAATTTTGGCATAAAATTCAACGTTGGCAGCAGTAGGAACAATAGTAGCTATCTCTGCTAAGTACTCCATTCCGCCTACATTTTCAAGTTGATTCTTGCTCTCTAATTCATTGGTTACCGTGATTACGTCGATTGCTTCATTGCGATTGTACAATTGCACAACTGCATCGAAAATAATTTGGTGGTTCTTTCGATAGAAGTCAACCGCATCGAGGTATTCCAGCACATTGACGACCGTTTCAGGATCAAGAAAAATAGAACCCAAAACAGACTGTTCTGCTTCGATACTGTGCGGAGGTATACGGTCTTGGAGTATTTCTTCCATAAACATCTTCATCCTTTTTTATACTGGATTGAGAGCAACTGCTCTCGTGCCTTCTTATTGTACTCTAAATGAAGTGGAAAAACAATTTCCAAAAGGGAACGAACGTTCTTTTTTATAATAGAAAAAAGGAGCTAGATTTCTCTAACTCCTTTTAAGTTATTATTCTTTTAGGCTCTATAATATTTGGTGTTGGTGAATCATTTTGATTCACTGGCACCATTTTTGTTTTTAAATGCAAAAAGGCCAGTGAACCCCTATAATTTAGTTACCACACAAAACAACAGGAGGACTCACATGGCCCATACTCATTGTATTAAAAAAATGCTCGGAATAGAAGACCCAAATATATATTTAGATGACATGCCCGTTGTATTCGAAAAAATCAAGCAAG
>NZ_JARBEA010000011.1 GCF_028863945.1 Jeotgalibaca caeni
AGGAAAAAGCTCTCGGTCTGCGGCAACAGAACAAGAGCCCTCTAAAAATTTAAAATTTTAACACCTACATGATACCATGGGTAGTGACTTTTTGCGCTTTTTTTAGCTTGTGTTTTCATATAAAAAGTCAAAGCGACTACGAAAGCCACTTTGACGTAAAATCTTATAAAGTTACGGAACGTCCTTGTTGGTAGAACATTTCCATGTCTTCAGCAGGCACCATACTGCCGCCTGTTGCCCATGCAATATGAGTAGCGTTCGCCATTTTCTCAGTTAGACCTTTCGCATCCAAATAAGCTTGGCCAGATTCTGTGCTAGATAAGAAGGCAGCTCCCGGTACGCCGGCTAATGCTGCTGGTTCCAGCTTGATACTTTCCACATCAATCATCTTTGCCAACCAATGCATGGCTTCGTCTTCTTGCAAGGTATAGCCACCGTCGAAATGGTACTGCATCAATTTGGAAACAAGCCCTGAAGTACGAGGAACCGCTAAACCATCCATAACCGTTTTTGCATCAATATCAAAATCCGTCACGGTCACACCATCAAATTGTTCCGTTGCTAAACCTAATAACATGGAAGGCATGTGAGCTGGTTCGGCGAAGAAACAATGTACGTTGTCGCCGAAGTGTTGTTTCAAGCCAAAGGTAATCCCACCAGGACTGCCACCAATGCCGCAAGGTAAGTAAACAAAAAGAGGGTGATCTGCATCCACTTGAATATTCATGTCAGCCAATTGGCGCTTCATCCGGTTGCCGGCAACGGTATAGCCAAGGAATAACTCGATGGAATGCTCGTCGTCCACAAAGTAACAGTTTGAATCTGCTTCCGCTTGGGCACGACCATTTTCAACTGCTTGTGTGAAGTTGGTTTCGTGTTCGACTACCGTTACCCCGCGTCCACGCAACAAATCTTTCTTCCATTGCTTTGCTTCTACAGACATATGAACAGTCACACTGAAACCGAGCGCTGCACTCATCACGCCTACGCTGATACCTAGGTTACCAGTGGTTCCCACCATTACTCTATGATGGGCGAAGAACTCGCGGAATTCTTTACTGTCAAAAACCGTATAGTCTTCCTCGTAACTCTTCAATAAACCATTTTCCATCGCCAACGTTTCCGCATGCTTCAATACTTCATAAATTGCGCCTCTTGCTTTAATCGTTCCTGCAATCGGCAAGGAGTCATCTCGTTTCAAGAAGAATGCGCCTTTAATTTCAGTATGATAGAAATCTTCCAATTCCTTTTTCAAAGCCGAAATTTCAGTAAGTTTTGATTCGATAATACCGTTTGTTGCTTCAGTCTCAGCAAAAACTGCCGCTAAATAAGGTGCAAAACGAAGGAGACGTGCTTCTGCGTCGTCTACATCTTGCTTCGAAAAACGGCTCATTTTCATTGCTTCTTCGAAGTCTTTTTTTAAAGAATTCATCCAGAAAACATTTTGAGTTTCTCTTATTTGATTCAATAATTTTTGTTGATCCGTCATGATGTACCTCCACCCTAAAATACATTTCGCCTTGCCTACTTTATCATAAAAAACAATTTTTTGGAAACGACATTCCGCCTTTTTAATTGGAAGCAAACTTTAGGTAGTATATACTGAAAGAAATACAGTTTGAAGGGAATGGTTTGGAATATGTCACAAGGAAAAACAGCTGAACTCGTTTTTTATGCAGGAGCTTCTTTACTGGAAGGCCCGCACTGGGATGAAAAAAATCAACTTCTTTATGTAGTTTCTATTGAGGATCATTTTGTCTATGCAATTGATCCTGCAACCGGGGCGGTAGAATCTTATCCGACAGATGGACCGGTAGGCTGCGCGGTAATTGATGAAGATGGAATGATTTTGGAAGCAGAACAAGATGGTATTTTCCGAATTGATTCGAAAACAAAAGAAAAGCATTTTGTCTCCCAGCCGCGTACGGATGACCGCATGCGTTTCAACGACGGAAAGCTTGACCCTAAAGGACGGTTATTGGTAGGAACGATGGGATTAGAAGGGTCTTATGAAGGAGAAGCGAACCTGTATGCGGTAGAAAAAGACGGTAGCTTCAAAACCGTTATCGAGGGAGTTACACTTTCTAATGGATTGGCTTGGACCGAGGATGGGAAAACGATGTACTTCATCGACACCCCAACCAAAAAAGTGGGACAGTATGCATATGATGTTGCATCAGGAACGGCTACTTTTGAAAAATATGTAGTGGAAATCACAGATGGATCGAGCCCGGATGGCATGTGCATTGAACCAGATGGTACAATTTGGGTTGCACAATATGGCGGACACAAAGTATCTCATTGGAACCCAGCAACAGGAGAGAAGCTGGGGGAAGTCAAGGTTCCCGCTAAAAATGTAACTTCTTGCTGCATCGGTGGAGCGAAGATGGATTATCTCTACATTACTACAGCGAAAGACGGCGAGCTAGAAGAAGCTATGTCGGGCGGATTATTCCGGGTGAAACTGTAAATGATTATCCTAGAGAATGAACACTTAATCGTTGAAATTTCTATACTCGGCGCCGAATTACAACGAATTTATTCAAAGAAAGAAAACCGAGAGTACTTGTGGGATGGCAACCCTGACTATTGGTCGGGCCGTGCACCTATTTTATTTCCAGTAGTGGGGCGGTTATTTGAAGATCACTATCTTCATAAAGGAGAGCTGTACGAGCTCACGCAACACGGATTCGCACGCAAGATGGAGTGGGAGTTAATGGAGCACTCGTCTCAGCAGGCAATCCTTCGCCTCCAAGCTACGGCTGAAACCAAAGAGCGTTATCCCTTTGACTTTACTTTAGAAGTAACGTATTCCTTAACAGATTCAACACTTGAAACCAAGTATTCAGTGCAGAACCATACAGAAGAGACGATGCCTTACTCACTGGGATCCCATCCTGCATTTCATCTTCCGCTTCCTTTTGAAGAGTATGAAATTCGGCTTCAACCTGCCGTATCGGTTAATTACGTAGAACTAGATCCGCCACCATATTGGAGTGGGAAAATGAAAGCGTTGGAGACCATTCAAGAAGGGAAGATGCCGCTACGAAGAGACGAGGCCCAAGAAAGCATTTTGATAGAAACAGCCGGAAAAGTTGAAGCAGTTGAGTTACATCATCCGAGCGACTCTCATGGAGTTCGTCTTCACGTAAAGGAGTTTCCTTATTTCTGTATCTGGACGAAGGATGCTACGGAGGCGCCTTTTATATGTCTAGAACCATTCCACGGCATCCCTGATTTAGCAGGAAAGGCAGGAGAACTTTCAGAAAAAGAAGGAATTATACTATTGGAATCTGAGGAAGTCCGCTCCCATGTATATTCGATTGAACTTTTTTGAGAAAAAAGAAGTGGAGAGGAGCTTGCGTTGCGATAGCACGCATCTCGGCGATGCTATCGCAACGATACGTCTCTCCAGCTTCAAACATTCTATTTGAAACAAAAAGAAATCCCCACCATTTTCATGGCAGAGATTTCTTTTCCTTTTTCAAAGAGATGTTATTGTTTTTTCTCAATTCCGATGATTCCAAATGCTCCTGGGCCGCCGTGACTAGAAATGACCGCTCCAGCTTGGAACCAATTCGGATCCTTGTAACCTTGTTCTTGTAAAGCATCAATTGCTACCTGCTTGAATTCATCACTCAAACCTGGAGTACCGCCAATCGTCAAGGTGCCAGGTTCGAGAGAATAATTAGTAGTGTAGTCTTTGATGAGATTTTTCAGACAGCGGGTGAAAGAACCACGATACTTTTTGGCTGCCACTAAATAGCCCTCTTTTAAGACAATAGTCGGCTGTAAGCTTAACAAGGAAGCTCCAATATAAGCCACATTTGACACACGGCCGCCAGCCTTCAAGTACAAGAGTGTTTGCGGCAAGAAGACAAAACGTGTGCGCTCGCGTACGTCCTCTACATAACGAATAATGTCTTGCGGTGTAGCGTTAGGGTTTTCCTCAATATGCTTCGCTGTGGCAACGACAACAGCTGTCAAACCACCAGACACATTTTTACTATCGACTAGATGAATGTTCTCGAAGTCCTCGGCAGCGATATTAGCTGAATTAAAGGAGACGGTTGTTACAGCAGAATAGGCGATGTGAATAATATGAGCGTCTGGGTGTTCTTGAAAAACTCGCTCAAAGATAGCACGATTGTCTTCTGGAGTAGAGCCCGAGGTTTTCGGCAAAGTCCCAGTCTCATCGTAGTAACGGTAAATATCTTCCACGGGAATCGTGCCATCGTCAAATGTTTGATTGCCAATCGTTACATGCATTGGGACGACATAGATATTGTACCTTTCAATCAGTTCTTGAGAGATGTCAGAACCGCTCTCTGTAGTAATAATGTATTTTGTCATATAATCCTCCAAGATGAACGCTTTCTTTATTTTTCTCATCATACCATAATTATTGGTGCTTATCATTGGAAACGGATACTATTTCGCGGTATTCTTTTCACAAAAAGGAAGGAATGATTCAAATGGCAGAAAAATTCTATGCGAAAGAAAATAAACCCTATCCGAATCATCCATTGCCGATCCTCTATTATCCAGGCGCCATAATGAACCTCCTAGAAGAACACGATCCTGCTCAAGAAGTATTGTCCTTTCTAGCAAAGAATGGCTATACGAATGGCTGGGTAAATGGGATTTTACCGGAGCATCACTTCCATTCCAATACTCATGAAGTGCTCGCCTGTATAGCTGGAGAAGCTCATGTACAGTTAGGCGGACCCGATGCAGAAATTTATCCATTTAAGAAAGGGGATATCGTGCTCCTTCCGGCCGGCACAACACATAAACGCATCAAGGCTTCCGATCGTTTCCGCATTGTGGGCGCCTATCCAGATGGATTGGAACCAGATATGCAAAAAGGGGACGGAGACTACGAAAAGATAAAGAAAACCGTGGCAGAAGTAGCTGTTCCTGAAACAGATCCGGTAGATGGAAAAAGAATAGAAGAGTGGGAATAAAAAAAGTTGTTGGTTTTGAAAAGCGATTTTTCTTATAAAAGAAATATCAAAATGGAAGCTTCCGTTACAAGGTTATGATTCTTGTGACGGAAGGAAGCAAATTTACTTAGCTTCCGTTACGAGATGAGTATTTTCGTTACGCTAGTATCGAATTTTTATTAGCTTCCGATACGAGATAGCGAATCTCGTATCGGAAGCTTTTTCTTGTTTAAACGCAAACAAAGGAGTTCAGTAGAACTCCTTTGTGCTATATTTTTTATGAAGTATATTGAAGAAAAATATCTAAGTTATAGGCCATTGAGCCCTCTACTACTGTTTGGACTTCGGAATCATATTCTTTGTAACGGCCACCCGTTACATAAACATAAGCCGTCAATAAATACTTATCTTGATAGGGTTTTATTTCCGCCAACTGTTTTTCCGGAATGGTGCCTAACACGATCCCTTCAACAATAAGCTTCGTGCCATCAATCGTCACATTCATCGTTGTAATATCTGTGTATTCAAAGACTCTCTTACTGCCAATCCCAAAATCAGCGTCTGACATTCCTTGATAAAACTTCTGGAACGGATCTTCCGCAACGATTTTATCAACTACTTTTTCGACCAGAACGTTGTCACTTGTCAGGTCGCTTGCACGCCATTTTGCCTCAAATTGAACGGTGTTTCCTTTTTCCGTTTCTACATTTGGCATTGTATTTTTCGGTTCAGAGTCCTTCTTTTTCAGAAAATCAAATAATCCCATTCCTTCACCTCAATAAAACGTTTTCTCTATCATAGCATAAATAGGAACCCTGTAGTATAAAGTACTTTCCTAACAAAAAAACATTTCTTTTTGCGCCTGTGATGGGATTGGGTACAATAAGGAGAAGGAGGAGATTACATGACGAATCCATATGATGATCTTGCGGCGGATTATGATGAGGATATCTATCCTCTCAACGAGCGCGAATTTGTAGAGCCTACAGTCGAAGCAATCGCTCAGCTCACACCTGGTAGAACCATTTTAGAACTGGCAGTGGGTACAGGCCGGATTGCGATTCCTCTAGCAAAAAGAGGCTTTCAAGTAACCGGAATTGATATTTCTCCGGCCATGCTGCAACAACTAAAACAAAAAGCAGGAGAACATCTGGTAGAAACCATTGCTGGCGATATGAGCCAAATACAGCTTAACCGTGAGTTTGATCTAGCTTACTTAGTTTTCAACGGCATTACGTATTTGCTGACATTAGAGGAACAAGTTGCTTGCTTCAAAAATGCAGCGAGCCATTTAAGAAGTGGCGGGGTATTTATTGTTGAAACCTTTATTCCGCGAGTGGATCAAATTTTGAAGGATGACACAGCACCTTATGCGTTGGAAGAGGAGTATGTCGGATTTGACAAGTATGATCGAATGAAGCAATTACTTACTTCTTATCAATTCGATTTATCCAAAGAACACCCATCTTCATTCCAGACTACCCATCGCTATGTTTGGCCGTCTGAACTAGAATTAATGGGACAGCTTGCTGGATTTGAGAAGTTGACAGAATGGGGAAGCTGGGAAGGCGAGCCGTTGACACAAGATAGCGACAACGTAATCATGATTTGGCGTAAACGATAAGGGGATGGTTGGATGGCTTTTGAAATAGTTTATCAAGACATCACAACGATGAAAACAGATGGAATTGTAAATGCAGCAAATACGCAGTTACAACAAGGAGGCGGTGTATGTGGTGCGATTTTTCGCGCTGCAGGAGCGAGAGAGCTTCAAGCAGCTTGCGACCAGATTGGTTCTTGTGAAATAGGAGAAGCAGTGATTACACCGGGGTTTCATTTACCGGCATCTTTTGTCATCCACACCGTTGGCCCCATCTGGCAGGGAGGAAATGCGAGGGAAGCAGAGCTCTTAGCATCTGCTTATCGTTCTTCGTTGACACTCTCTCAAGAACGAGGACTTACTTCACTTGCATTTCCTCTAATTTCAGCTGGTATTTACGGGTATCCCAAAGAGGAAGCAAAAAACATTGCGATTGAAACCATAGAAGAATTCTTGCAACATCAGGAGATGGATGTATTTTTGGTTCTTTTGCCTTAAATAAAATCACTCAACATAGCAGCTATTCCTCTTAATTCTTCCAAGTCTTGTTTTCTAGGTTTTTCAACACTTAACAACAACTCATCACTTATCAACTCTGCTTCTTCAGTTTCGTCTGACATGGCAAGCAAGTAAAGCTCACCGAAACGTTCGTCAAGGTCCTTTACTTCTTCAACGGTTAGAGAAAATGCGCAATCAGGATGAGCCGCTTTAAACAGTTGGATTTTTGCTAATAAATCTTCAACATTCATATTTTCACCTCATTAATCATTTGAATTTTCACATGAACGCTTTTTGGCGTAGAATAAATATAGCACAAAAAATCAGTGAATAGGGGGAGCGGAATGACCAAATCACTCATTGTCACCGCTGATGACTTTGGAATTTGCCAAGCGACCAATGAAGCAATAGAAGAATTAGCAAGAAAACAACGCATTACCTCTGTATCTTTTCTTCTGTCTGGGAAGGCAGCGGATGATGCGGTCAAGCGAGCCAAGTCCTTTCAAAATATTGGATTAGGATTGCATCTCACGTTGACATCAGACTTCTGCCAAGAAAAATGGCAAAGTCATGCACCTGCTGAACTGATTGAACCACTGTTGGATGAACATGGGTATTTCCATACTCAAACAGAACAGTTTTATGAGTTGGCAGATAGTTCTTGGGTGAATACAGAATTGGCTGCGCAATTCTCTTGTGGCAAGTCACAGGGTATAACCTTTGACCACCTTGATTCTCATCAGGGTATTCTTTACGGCGATCAAGGAACTTCTTTCTTATCAGTTGCTTTGCATTTTTGTGCCACACACCATGTAGCGTTCCGTTTTCCCAAAAGAGCAACTGATTTCAGAAAAGTAGTCGGTCATAAAGAAGCAGAAACCGTAGAGAAAATGCATGCGGAAGGCAGCGCGTTTGTCACAGCGAAAAAAATGAAGACGCCGGATGCGTTAATTTGTTCCCCTGTTTCTCACTTAAAGAGTTACGAAGACCTAAAAAATTATTATTTACATGAGCTGAGGCGTGTACCGGAAGGTGTGACGGAGTTGTTCTTGCATCCGTCCAAAGAAACCAGTGAGTATTTCGGCCAAACAAAAGAATGGCAGAGCCGCGTCTGGGAGTACCGCTTCTTGCTCGATGACGCATTTTTTGAAACATTGGAGGCAGAAGGAATCCAATTGACAAGTTGGAGAAATACATCTGCATCCTAAAAGGAGTGGGAAAAATGGAGAAATTTACTTATTATTTGAAACAGATGATTCAATCCGTCTCGCGAGGATTATGGGGATACTTAGTAGCTGCTTTGAAGTTGGCGTTATTAGGATTTGGAATACTAGCAGCAGGTCTTTGGATCATCGGAGTTGACTACTGGTTCCTGAAGGCAATCGGGATTGCGATTGTGGATATCATACCTGTGTTAGGAAGTGGGATTGTGATGATCCCTTGGGCACTGGTTCACTTTTTCCAAGGAAACACGACCCTTGCTTGGCAAATTGGACTGCTGTTTATTGTACTAGTAGTCGTTCGGCAAGTGGCTGAGCCGGTGCTTACAGGACGGGCAATTGGCGTACGTCCCATCTACACATTCTTAGCTACCATTGTCTGCATCATGATTTTTGGACCACTTGGAGCTGTATTAGGCGCGGTAGTGGCGGTAGTTCTGAAGTCCATTTTCTCCATTCAATCATTCCAAAAGAATGAGTATGAGTAAATCTCTTTTTCATATCCGTTTGCCAGATTGTTTTCATTTCAGTATAATGGAAAACGTTGGTTCAAAAAGAACCGGATGCAAAGGATAGAAAGAGGTATACTAGTTATGAAAAAAAGAATTGACTTAACAGGCAGACAGTTTGGTGACTTGATGGTAATCAGCAAGGCTGATTCCAAAGAGAAAGGACGTTTCTGGAACGCCAGATGTACCTGTGGCAAGGAAATGGTAGTGAGGCAATCCGATTTGAAGAATCAGCGGATTACCAGTTGCGGGCACGAAGAAAACAAAGCGACGGTTGTTGCTGCTCCAAAAGCAAAGGTTGAAAAGAAAAAAGCAACACCGGCTTCCGGCAGTACCGGCTATGTTGGTGTTAAACAAGTGGAATTAAAGAGTGGGACACGCTACAAAGCAAACATCAGCGTTCAAGGTAAAAATAAACATCTTGGAACTTTTGATACACTTGAAGAAGCGATTGCTGTTCGTAAAGAAGCAGAAGCACTATACCGCTAGAGATAGGGGAAAGATGCGTGAGGCGGGAGTCATTTCCTAGCCTCTTTTTCCTATGCGTGAATGTTAGAACCATCCATTTTTGAATGGATGCAGGAAAGGGCGTAAATGATGAAACAGTTAAAACTTATTTGTTCGACCGATATCCACGGTTATATTTATCCGATCAATTTTGCCAGCAACGAAACCGTTCCTCTAGGGATGTCTCGTATCGCCAGCTACGTAAAGGAAGAACGAGAAAAGTATGACGTACTCCTGTTGGATAATGGGGACGTGAACCAAGGCAGTCCGCTTGTCACGTATGCGAACAAGAATGAGAGCCAAAATGTGATGGCGAAAGCTTTGAACGTATTAAATTATGATTATATGAATATCGGGAATCATGACTTTAATTTTGGCAGTGAATTTTTAGCCGATTACATAGATCAAGTGGAAGCAAAATCACTCGTATCAAATGTCCTTTATAAAGGACAGCCGCTTGGTGAGTCCCGTATCATCAACTTACCAACACATCAATTGAAAATCGGTTTGATTGGTGTAGTGACCGATTATATTCCTAACTGGGAGAAACCGAGTAATCTAACAGACCTGACGATTCTATCGGTAGTAGACACCGTAAAACAGGAAGTAGAGAAGTTGAGAAGTGATGTGGATAAGATTATTGTCTGCTATCATGGTGGTTTAGAAAAAGACCCGGCTACAGGGGAACCTACCGAACCGTTAACCGGCGAGAATGTGGGGTACGACCTCGTAACCAATATTCCTGGAATCGATGTGCTGTTCTCCGGTCATCAACATAGAAGTATTGTTACTCACATTGGAGATACCTTAGTTCTGCAAGCATCTAATAACGCACAAGAAATCATGGAAATAACATACCAAGATGGCGTATTTACTGGAAACCTTGTTCAAACAAGTGACTATGATAACAGCCAAGAATTTCTCGCTCATTTTGAGTCTGTTTATGCAGCTACACAAAATTGGCTGGATGAAAAAATTGGACCAGGTGATGAAGGACTTGCTGTTCCAGATTTGATTGAAGAACAAAAAAATCCAGGAGCTTTTACGCGATTGGTGAATTTGGCTCAGCTAGACTTTACTGGCGCCGATATTTCAGCAAATTCGCTCTATGATTCTACAATGGGATTCAGTGAGGAAATTACCTATCGACAACTTGCTGCAAATTTCCCATTCCCGAATACACTGGTAGTGATGGAAGTGGACGGCGAAACGTTAAAAGAGTTCCTTGAATGGAATGCGAACTACTGGACGATGGAAAATGGAGAAGTAACGGTTCATCCAAGTTACTTGGAACCGAAACGCCAACTCTACAATTACGACATTGTAGAAGGAGTTACCTTCCATACGAACGTAGCGAAGCCAGTAGGAGAGCGCATCGAAGACCTTACGTATAAAGGGAATCCAGTGCAACCAACGGACACGTTCCGCTTTGTCATGAATAATTACCGTGCATCTGGCGGCGGAAACTTCCATATGTTGAAAAAAGGCAAGGTTCTAAAAGAATATACAGAAGAAATCATTGATGTAATGTACGCGTATTTGCAAAAAATAGCAGAAAAGTAATACTCTTAAACAGAATGTTGACAAAAACTTGTAAATTCTTAGAAATTGCTTAGAATTTACACAAATTTTACATTCGAACGCTATACTTACTCTGTTAAATATAAAAATCAGTTGGAGGTACTTTTTCTCATGAAGAAATTTGGCAGAACAGTATTGACCGGTTTATCGATGGCACTTCTTGTTGGGTGTGCAAATGAAAGCACTGAAACGGCAGGAAATGACGGAGCATCTAAGGAAATCGAAACATTAACAGTTGGTTTCGTTCCTTCTCGTGATCCAGAAGAAATCGTTACAGCTACCGAACCATTGAAAGAAATGTTGCAAGCGGAGCTTGGTGAACTGGGCTATACCGTTGATGAAGTGGAAATCAACGTGGGTACGAACTACGAAGCGGTTGGTGAAGGCTTGTCTGCTGGCACGATTGATATTGGTTTGATTCCTGGTGGTACGTATGTTTTATATGATGACGGTGCTGAAGTAGTACTGACTGCTACACGTGATGGATTGTCTAATGATTCTGATAATCCAAAAGATTGGAATGAGAACGAACCAACTGAACCAACAACGGAACAAGCTGTTTCTTACCGTTCTTTGATTGTTGCTGGACCTTCTGAAAAAGGAAAAGAATTGGCTGCCAAAGTAAATAGCGGCGAAGAATTAACTTGGGAAGATTTAAATAGTGCAACATGGAGCGTTATGTCTTCTAGCTCCCCAGCAGGATACATTTACCCAGCTCTATGGTTAGACGAAAACTATGGCAAAACTATTACAGACTTATCAAACGCAATTATCTCTGACTCCTATGCTTCTGCATTTGCTCGTTTAGCTTCTGGTCAAGTTGATGTATTGTTGACTTATGCAGATGCAAGAAGAGACTTTGAAGAGCCTTGGAGCACGGAATATGGCATGGAAGATATCTGGAAAGATACTGATTTAATCGGTGTAACACCAGGAATCTATAACGACACAGTAAGTGTAAGCAGAAGTTCTGAAATCATGAACGATGATTTGAAAGCTGCTATCCAACAAGCATTCATCAACATTGGTGAAACAGAAGAAGGAAAAGAAGTAATCTCCATCTATTCCCACAACGGTTACCAAGAAGCAACAGATGCAGATTATGATAACGAACGTAAAGCACAAGAATTAGTTCAAACATTAGGTCAATAACAAAAATAAAAGTTAGCGTCGGGGGCCGAACTTACTTCGGTCCCTTTTGTATATATGGAGGAACGAACATGATTGAATTTGATAATGTCAGTAAAGTATATCCCAATGGTGTAAAAGCTTTGACTGATGTTTCCGTACAAATCGAACAAGGAGAATTCGTGGCCATTATCGGACTTTCAGGATCAGGAAAATCTACCTTTATTCGTTGTATCAACCGGATGCATGATATTCAAAGCGGAACCCTTAAAGTAAACAACATCAATATTTCTCAACTAAAAGGAAAAGAAATTCGTCAGTTTAGAAGAAACATCGGTATGATTTTCCAATCCTTTAACTTGGTAAAACGAATCAGCGTGATTCGCAATGTATTAGCTGCTTTTGTTCCTGACTTGCCAGCATGGCGCAAATTCTTAGGCATTTTTCCTGCTGAACAAAAGATGATTGCTCTGGAGGCTTTGGATAACGTACACATCTTAGATAAAGCCTATACTCGTGTAGACCAATTATCTGGTGGACAACAACAGCGTGTAGCACTTGCTCGTGCATTGGCGCAAAATCCACAAATTATTTTGGCAGATGAGCCGGTAGCGTCCCTTGACCCAGTTACTTCGAAGCAAGTAATGGATGACTTCAAGCGAATCAATGAAGAAAATAACATCAGTATCTTAATCAATATCCATGATGTAGAACTTGCATTGGCTTATTGTGACCGTGTTATCGGAATTAATAAAGGCCGCATTGTTTATGACGGCAAGTCAGCTGACATCACCCAAGAAATTTTAGATTCAATTTATCGTTCGGACCAAGCTGGGAGTGAGAAACGTGCCGAAAATGAGTAATCTATTTCCACCACGAGTAATGGAATTGTCAAATGGAAAGAAAGTAATCAAGCCTCGTTCCAAGACACCGTTGATTCTTTTGTTGGTTCTTATTTTTACTTTCATTTCCGTAGAGATAACTGGATTTAACTTCGAAACGTTATTCCGCCGGGGAAATCAATTCTGGGTCATTTTAGGAGATATGCTTCCTCCAAATGTAAACTTTTGGAAGAGCATTTGGCCGTTACTACTTGATACGATTAAAATGTCCTTATTTGGTTCAGTAATGGGTGCAATTGTGGCCTTGCCGGTTGCGATTTTAGCATCACAAAATATTGTTCATAATCTAGTGATTACATCCATCTTCAAAACGTTTCTTAGTATTTTACGTACCTTGCCAACTTTGATATCTGCACTTGTTGCAACGTATATTTTTGGAATTGGAACCATGGCAGGGATGGTTGCGATTTTCCTTTTCTCTTTAGCATATGTAGGGAAACTCTTGTATGAACAGATTGAATCTGTAGATATGGGTGCTTTTGAAGCGATGGAATCCATCGGCTACACGAAATTTTATGCATTCCGTTATGCTGTATTTCCAGAAGTTCTTCCTTCTTACCTTTCTACCACACTGTTTAACTTTGAAGGGAACGTGCGTTACGCATCGATTCTTGGTTATGTTGGTGCTGGTGGGATCGGGATGTTACTCAACGAGCGTCTAGGTTGGAGAGATTACCCGAGTGTCGGGATGATTTTGCTTGCCTTGTTCGTGACCGTTTATCTTATCGAAACGGTCAGTGAGTATTTCCGTAACAAATTAAATTAAGGAGGGACTTCCATGAATCATTCTGAAAGAGTAGAAAATCAATTTGCTTTAGAACCAACAAACCGTTGGTACAAAATAACCATGACAATCTTGGTTGTTGCTTTATTGATGTGGTCTGCTACATCAATTAGTCTTGCAGGTTTAGAAAATTCAAGCTTGGAAGTCGCGCGCAATATTATTAATGGAATTTTGCGTCCTGATTTGGAATTTCTCTTTGATTTTTCAGAAGGCGGCGTTCCTTACCTTTTATTTGAAACTATCAGTATTGCCTTTCTAGGAACGATTGTTGGTGCAGTTGTTTCAATCCCGTTTGCGTTTCTTTCTTCTTATAAAATCATGCCTAAACCAGTTGCCTATGTAGGGCGCTTGATCACGATGGCAGTTCGTACGGTTCCATCGCTTGTTTATGGGTTGATGTTCATCCGTGTGGCTGGACCTGGTCCGTTTACCGGTGTATTAACAATGTCGTTTGTTTCCATTGGAATGGTAACGAAGCTATACATCGATGCGATTGAAGACTTGGATACCGATATACTGGAATCAATGACTGCAATGGGAATGACGAAGTTTGAACAAATCTATTACGGCATTTTGCCTCAGCTGTTTTCATATTTCCTATCCATTGTTATCTATCGATTCGATATGAATTTACGTGATGCATCTGTTCTTGGATTAGTAGGGGCAGGCGGAATCGGAGCACCGCTTATTTTCGCGATGAACTCCTACCGTTGGAATGAAGTAGGATCGATTTTGATCGGTCTTGTCCTATTGGTGCTGTTTATTGAGTTCTTCTCCACTCGAATCCGAGAAAAATTAGTTCGCGGATAAGAATATGTGCAAGTGAGGGGTTAAAAAAGGAGTCACTCATACCATTTCAGCTAAAATGGTATAAGTGAGCCCATAAAAAACCCCCACTCATACCAAAATCAACGAAAGCGTGCAAGTGAGCGATTTTTAAGAGCTCACTTGCACGCTTTCAACCAATTCAATATAAAACTCGAGAAATTGGATGACAATATCCGATTCCTCGAGTTTTTTTATTTTAGTAGTCTTCGACTTTTATTTCAACATCAATGTTTCCTTTGACAGCTTTAGAGTATGGGCAGAATGCATGAGCTTGATCAGCCAATTCTTGAGCTTTCTCAGGAGTTTGTCCTTCAACAGCAACGGTTAGAACAACGCTGATCTTGAAGCCATCGTCAGTTGGGTCAGAATTCAACTTGACCTCAGAGGTTACACGCGATTTAGCTTTCACGCCAGCTTCTTGCATTTTTGCTTCTAGAGCAGAGTTGTAGCAAGCGCCATAACCTAATGCAAATAGCTGCTCAGGATTTTGTCCTGCGTCAGAACCACCCAATTTTTTTGGAGTTGTAATTTTCAAAGAGAAATCTGTATCGGTTAAATGACTTTCACCATTACGGCCACCTGTATTCACTGCAGTTGTAGTATAAAGTACTTTCGATTCACTCATCTTTATTCCTCCTAACATTTTTTCTTACAACTTAACTTTACACCTCTCAAAAATAAAGTCAAAAGTTTTGAACTTATCTTTTTTAAAGCATTTGTTGACAACTTCAAATTAATACGATATTATATATTATGAATTCGAGATAAATTAATTAGTAATAAATAATTAAAGGAGGAAATGGATTTGACAAAGAAAAGTTTATTTTCGAGACTTGCTTCTTTTATAAGTGGGAATCAATCTGAATTACAAACAACCAATATAATGAACGAAGAGGAGATTGAACAGATGAAAATCGGTATTATTTCAGGAAGTGTACGTGAGGGAAACAATGCAACAGCAGTATCACAATGGATCTACGACTTCGCAACAAAACGGAATGATGAAGGTGTAGAATACGAAATCGTAAACTTGGCAGACTACCAATTGCCATTGCTTGGTGCGGCTTTACCTGCAGAATATCAAGACACGGCTATGGCAGCGGTCAAAGCTTGGTCTGAGAAAATGGCATCCCTTGATGGATACATCTTCGTTACACCAGAATATAATCATTCAGTAGGCGGCGCATTGAAGAATGCGTTAGACTTCTTGAAACCAGAAGTTGCTAATAAAGCGGCTGCAATGGTAGGTTACGGTAGCTTGGGTGGCGCACGTGCACATGAAAACATGCGCAGCATCTTAGGTGAACTAAGCGTTGCGAGCGTTCGTACAACAGTAAACTTCTCCTTGATGTCTGACTTTGAAAATATGAGTGTCTTCAAACCAAATGCATACAATGAAGTAAATGCAAATGGCATGTTGGATGACTTGTTGCTATGGAGCAAAGCTTTCCAGACCATTCGCTAATTGAATAAGTTTACTTCTGTTAGAGAGAAGTAGAAAAGGGGCTGGAATTATTTCCAGCTCCTTTTCTATTCACAAAAAGTCTTATCAATTGATATCCTCAAAGGATTCTCGCTACAATATCAGTAACGGAAGCAACGTATATATTTTGAGGAGGAATGGAAATGGAACAACAAAGAAAAGTCAGTCGTACAGCACCGACTAATTTCAAGGACATAACTCTGAAAAAAGTAAATTACCAAACGATGGTCCTTACAGGTGCGACAAGTGGAATTGGACTCGTGACTGCACGGATGGCAGCAGCGAAAGGTACGAAGTTAGTATTGGTTGCTCGAAACGAAGAAGCCCTTAAACAATTAACCGAAGAAATAACAGCCAAAGGAACCCAAGCAGTATACGTAAAAGCAGATGTTTCCAAGGAAGAAGATATTCAGAAAATCGTTGAGACAGCGATTCGAACGTTTGGAGGCTTCGATACATGGGTGAACAATGCCTCCGTTACTATTTATGGTCACATTACGGATATCCCAGTCGAAGATATGCGCCAACTCTTTGAAATCAACTATTGGGGTGTGGTCTACGGTTCTTTGGCAGCTGTTCATCATTTTAAGGAAAAAGGAAGTCCCGGCGCGCTGATAAATGTGGGCAGCGTAATAGGGAATCGCGGCACTCCGATCCAGTCGGTATATTCTTCTAGTAAATTTGCTGTTCACAGTTTTACAGATGGATTGCGGATGGAATTAGAAAAAGAACAGGTGCCTATTTCAGTTTCCCAAATTCACCCTGCAAAAATCAATACTCCTTATACGGATCATGCCACCAGCTATATCGATCACCATCCATCGCATCAAGCAATGATGTATCCGCCAGAGAGTGTGGCCGAAGCGATTCTCTTTGCAGCTGAAAAACCAGTGCGAGATATGTATGTAGGCACTCACTCAAAAGTCATGGCCTTGTTGGGTACCTTAGCTCCTCGGTTTACGGACCGTTATATGGAAAAACTCTTCTATCCAGAATTGTACGATCCACATCGGGTAGCGAAAGAACCATCAGCTGGAAACCTCTATGAATCAAAAACAGATCTAAGCGAGAGAGGTTCGAACATTGGCTGGGAAAGAAAAACAAGCTGGATGGTAAAGGCGAAAAAATATCCAACCCTCACGAAAGCAGCGGTATTAGGGGTTGGCTTGGCAGCACTAGCCTACTATGCCTACCAAAATGATGAATGGGAGCTAGAGAAGAAGATGAAACATGCGAAGAAAAAACTGAAAAAGAAAGAATTAATGAAACTAAAAGACTTAGAAATGAATCGGTTGAAAAATTTGGACATTGGCCAAGCGAAGGCAATCGAAATGGCTAAAGTCAAAAAAATGCTCCATTAAGGAGGCACGCTCGTGAATCTTGATCAATATAAGGTTTCACCAGAAAAGAAAATCAAGCTCGATGAACTGAATCAATGGGAAGAAACAGGGATATCAGAGGAAGAAGTAAAAGAGAAACTGATACCTGAAAGTGTTGAGAAGTTACGCACACTTCAAACAAAACTACTCGCTGAAGAAAAGAATGGTATTCTAGTAGTGCTCCAAGCCATTGATGCTGCTGGAAAGGATGAGATTATTACCTTTATCTTTTCCCACCTCATGCCGCAAGCACTGAAAGTTACTTCTGTTAAGAAACCAACAGATAAAGAAGCTAAACATGATGTATTGTGGCGTGTTCATGATGGGCTACCGGAACGAGGGCAGATCGCCATTTTGAACCGCTCCTACTATGAAGATTTGATTGCGCCGATTGTGAAGGGCGAGGATCAAGGTGTTCCAATGCCTATCTCTATTGAAGAAGGGGAGACACCTTGGGAAACACGGTGCCGACATATTAACAATTTTGAACGGTATTTAGTAGAAAGCGGCTTTCCCGTGGTAAAGATTTTCTTATCCGTTTCAAAAGAAGAACAACGGAAACGCCTCTTAGAGCGAATGAAGGAACCAAGCAAACATTGGGAATTTTCTTTCAGCGATCTGGAGGACCGTGACCAGTGGAGTCGCTATCAGGAAGCGTTCGAGAAAGTGCTCAACCATACATCTACTTCCTATGCACCGTGGTATACTCTGCCAGCCGACAATGATTGGTATAGTCGCTTCGTTGCATCGGAAATCGTAATTAACACATTAGAGTCCCTACAACCCGTATATCCAGTAATGGACGGGGAAGAAAAAGAGGACTTGGAAAAAGCTATTGAAAAGTTAGAAAATGAATAGGAACATCCTTCAATGAGGATGAAGGAAGGAGCCAAGTGACATGACACTGAAAGAACAAATTAACAAAGATTTTATTCAAGCACGGAAGGAAAAAGACATTCTACGGTCAAACGTTTTACGGATAATCAAGGCTCATTTCGATGCATTTAAGATTGACAACGGCCGTGATATGGATGAGAAAGAAGCCATCAACTACTTGTTGAAAGAACAAAAGCAGACCGAAGAGGCGATGACTTTTGCCAAAGATGCCAACCGTGCGGATTTGGTAGAAGAAAATGAAATGAAATTACATATTATCAGCTCCTACCTGCCAGAAATGATGGATGAAGCAGCCATACGCACCCATTTAGTTGAAATAGGTATTCCACAAATGGACATGAAAGATGCAATGAAAAAGGCTATGGCCGAATTAGATGGAAAAGCTGAAAAGAAAACTGTTTCCAAAGTAGTAAAAGAACTATTAGGTAAATAAAGTGGAAGGAACAACCCGATCTCTTGCTCATAAAAGATGAATTCGGGTTGTTTTTTTGTATTATCTTTTCATAAAATTCCATAAACTCTAGACATTTGAACCACAAAACCGTTATAGTGGGAAAATGGAAACTAAGAGAAAGTGGTGAAGGGATTGATTAGAAAAGCAACTGTAAAAGACCTTGCAGCTCAAAAAGAAATTATTGCTGAAGGAAAAGCTACAATAAAAGAATTAGGAATAAACATGTGGACGGGCGACTATCCCGGTGAAGAAGTCCTATTAGAAGATATTGGAAAAGGGAATGCCTATGTATACTGTCAAGATGGCAAGGTAGTAGCAATTTTCACCCTAGACTTTATAGTAGACCCTGTGTATGAAAAGATTGAGAATGGAGCTTGGTTATGTGATCAGCCGTATAGCATACTAAGACGTCTTGCTGTTTCAGGTACGATGCGCGGGCAAAATATTACTGGGAAAATCATTCAGACAATTGGAATCTATAGCATGGCTATGGGATATCCAAGCTTACGGCTGGACACCCATCCAGCTAACGTGAGCATGAAGCGCGCATTGGAAAAAAATGGGTTCCAATATACCGGGGAGCTCAATACCGATCAAACGTGGCATGCTTATGAAAAAGTTTTACTTGCAGAACCAACCCGAATTCAACCAGCAACAGTAGCTGATATTCCAAATATGATGCGAATCATTAATTACGCAAAAGCAAACTTAAAAGCAATGGGATTGGATCAGTGGCAGAGAGGTTACCCAGATGAAGCTGTACTAGAAGCGGATATTGCCAAAAAGGACAGCTATCTTTATTTTGAAGAAGGACAACTTGTTGCCGTATTTGCCTTGATTTATGGGGACGATCCGTTCTATCACGTAATAGAAAATGGAGCTTGGCTGACGAATCTTCCTTATAGCGCGATTCACCGTGTAGCGGTAGCAGAGGAAGTGTTAGGGACAGGTGTAATGGGTCGTATTTTTCAGCATAGTGAACTCTTAACCTCAATGAATGGATACAGCAGCATTCGCGTTGATACCCATCCGGGCAATCAACCGATGCAACGGGCAATCACAAAGAGCGGCTTCACTTATTGCGGTACTGTTTACGTAGCAGAAGGTGGCGTTCGCTTGGCGTATGAGAAGCCACTTGAAGCAGATTGTTAAGCTAAACGTTATAGAACGGCTATATTGAGAGTATAGAAAACAGTTTAAGAAGGACGTGAAGAAATGGAAAACAAAGTGGCAGAGAAACCATCCATTTTGGACCGAATACTGGATGGTTTGCGAGACATTTTTGCTCCCAACTTAATTGCGCTTAGTGCTGCCGGTATTCTTCAAGGATTAGTCATACTCTTGCATACCTTTGGAGTAATCCAGTATGATACAGCGGAAGATTTCATTTTAACTCGTATTTCGGATGCTATTTTTTACTTTCTACCCGTTCTATTAGCAAACTCTTCGGCAAAAGTATTTAAGACCAATTCCATCTTAGCGATGGCGGTCGCTTTGTTTCTTCTCCATCCAGACGTTGTGGAATCGATGGATTATGCAAGCTCGGCTGATTTTTTTGGGATTCCACTCATACCAGGAACCTATACCAATAGTGTAATTCCTATTATATTAATCGTATGGGCACAAAGTTATATCGAACGTTTTGTGGTTCGTATTTTGCCGAATTTGATTCGAGGGGTATTTATGCCCGTTTTAGTATTGGCCTTCACTGCGATTGTCGGTATCGTACTGCTAGGCCCGATTGGAACCTTTCTAGGTGACTTGATGGGCGCAGGAATCGGCTGGTTGAATCAGTATGCCAATTGGCTTGTTACAACGATCCTTGGAGCTTTCGGCTTATTTGTAGTAATGGCAGGCGGACACTATTCTTTATTCCCCATTGTCACCCAAACATTGGCGCAAGATGGGTATGAATCTTTCTTGACTCCGGGACTATTGCCCTCGAATTTGGCGTTGGCTGGAGCAGTCGCGGCTGTTATTTTGAAAACAAAAAATGAAAAGTACCGAGCGTATTCGGTGTCCGCAACGGTGACGGCTATGTTGGGCGTCTCTCAACCAGCTCTGTACGGAGTTGCCTTACCGATGAAAAAGGTATTGATTGCCTCCATGATTGGCGGCGGAATCGGCGGTTTGTACGCCGGACTGGTTGGGTTTGTCTCCTATGCCTTCGCTATTCCAGGAATTGCAGCTCTACCTGCATTCATCGCAACTGACAGCTCATTTGGGAGTTTGCTGAACGGCGTCATTATTATGGTAGGATCCTTCTTGATTAGCTTCGCAATTGTATTTTTCACACCATATAAAGAATTACCAAAAGAACAAATTGAACAGTTGACCGCTGAATAAATTGCATCAAGAGACAGTAGTAAGCTTCTGCCTCTTTTGCTTTGTGGTATAATTTAGGGAACAAAAGGTTTGGAGTGAGTAGAGTTTGGAATGGAATATACTAGACGACGAGATGATAAGAGAAGAAGTGTGGAAAGACTCGACCTTTCAAAAGGGGAGAACTCTCCTTCGGAACAAACATGTAGAGCTGAAAGAAATCACCGAGTTGAAAGACGATCATTTAAAAGTTTCCGCCAACGTAAATGGGACAGAGCGTTACAAGGTCAATCTGGAAATCAATGACTGGGTGGATTATGACTGTACTTGTCCTGCTTACAAGTCTTTTTCAGGTGCCTGTAAACATGTGGTAGCGGTCATGCTTGCGTATAACGATCGTGCTATGGAACATAACGAAAACCAACTACTTTCTTATCTGGCCTCTGCTGAAAAACCAAAAGAGTATCATGCGGCTATGTATATGATGAATCAAATGGCTGATTTTCTTGATGCCGATACTGGATTCCGCGGACGTAAAAAACTGAAGGTCGAGTATCATTTTGCGTTTGAATCTTGGGACCGAGATGATGCGAGTTCAATCAGAGTAAAAGTAGGGACAGAAAAACTCTATCAAATGAAGGATATTGTCTCAAATGCGCAGGCATTGTTGTATGAACGGCCTGTGGAATTTGGTAAGCATTTTGTCTATGATCCAGCCGACCACTATATTAGTACAAAAGACCGTGACATGTTGCGTTTTCTGGTAGAGATTAACAATTATCGTTTCCAATCAAATAGTTATTACTCTTACCGTTCCGGCAATAGAACAGAAGTTGAGATTCCGCCGGTATTGATAAAGGATGTAATCAAAAAATTAATCCATAACGAATATTATCGAATCAAACTGAATCATCGAGATCACGATTCTCGCCATATTGCTGATCCTCTCATCTTTGAAGAAGGAGAGAGCTTACTGCCTGTACCTTTTGAGATTGCGCCTGTTGAAGGCCAACCTGAACAGTACTATTTTTCTTTGGATCGTACTGAGGGAGAACAAGATCAGTTTTTGCTTTATGAAAATGCGAAGATACTGGTGAAAGAGAATGAGATCTACTTTTTAACGGATGAAGAAATTCGCATCTTAAGTATTTTATTTATGGCTATTAATGAGCGCCAAGGGAACCAGGTGTTAGTGCCGAAATCGATGATGAAGGACTTTTTAATTAATGCGTTACCTTCTATCAAAAAACGTTTCCCAGTAAAAATTGATAATCAAGTGAAAAAGGAATACCATAAAGAACCGCTCGTTTCAAAAATGTACATAGATTACATCGATCATCGCCTATGGATGGATGTCGAATTCCATTACGGTGGTCAATTCTATCACCCCCTTCTATCTCATGGCGATAGTGATGAACTTCCAGAGACGATGCTTTTGGATCTAGAAAAAGAGGGAGAAATCCTGAACTTTATTTATGATTTTGAGTTTCCTTTTATTATGGAAGAAAAAGGACTCGTTTTAGAAGATGAAGAAGAAATCTATCGCTTCTTATTTGATGCTTTACCAGAACTTGGTCAGCGAATGGAAGTATATACAACGTCTAACTTGAATCAAATAATTTATCATCCGCCGCAACATCCGCGATTAGTAGTGGATATGGATCAAAAGAGCAACTTGCTCCATATCACGTTTGATATTGAGGGCATCGAGGAAAAAGACCTCAAACAGATTATGCAAGACTTGGCTTCACAGAAGAAATTCCGTCGTTTATCAAATGGAAAACTGATTAACTTGCAAGATCAAGCCTTTCAGGAATACCACCGTACGTTAACCAAGATGGAAGTCCCGATTAAAGAGATGAAGCGTGAAATGGAACTTCCTTTACATCGTTTGTTTGCGTTAGATGAAGAAATGCTCAAACGAGCCGAATTAGAAAATCCCGTGCGTAATTTCTTGAACCGCTTGGGCCAAGTCGAACCAAAAAAATATCCACTTCCCAAAGCATTAGAAGCCAACTTGCGTCCTTATCAAGTAGAAGGATATCAATGGTTGAAAATGATGGATGAATTCAAATTTGGCGGTATTCTAGCAGATGATATGGGGCTGGGGAAAACCGTGCAGGCACTTGCTTTCATTGCATCTGTATTGGAAGAACAAACCAAACCGATTTTAGTCATCTGTCCGTCTAGTGTCTTGTATAACTGGCAAAAGGAAAGTAAACAGTTTATTCCAAGCGTGAAAACCATATTGATTACCGGAACCAAAGAGGAACGTCAAGCGGCTATTCAAGAAGCTAAAGACCAATCCATTCCAGTCTGGATTACTTCCTATCCGGTACTGATTCGAGACAGTGAGTGGTATGAAGATGTAGAATTTCGAACCATCATTTTGGATGAAGCGCAAATCGTTAAAAATATCGTAGCCAAAACAACCAAAGCAGCGCGTCTTCTAAAGGCAGAAAATAAATTCGCGCTTAGTGGAACGCCTTTAGAGAATCAACTTGGCGAATTATATTCCATCTTCTCCATTGCTGTACCAGGGTTGTTTACTTCCCAAAAAGGTTTCAAGAAAATGGATGTCCAACAGATTAACCGTAAAATTCGGCCCTTTGTCCTTCGACGTTTGAAGAAGGATGTGTTAAAAGACTTACCTGAGAAAGTTGAAAGTATTGAATACATCGATTTATCGCCTGAACAAAAGGCGATGTATGTTTCTCAACTTCGGTTGGTGCGGAATGAGACCAATGCACTGATCCAAGAAGGCAACTTAGAATCAAATCGGATTAAAGTATTGGCTGGTCTGACACGTTTACGCCAAATTTGTTGTGATCCACGTTTGGTTAATCCATCCTTCAAAGGAGAGTCAACCAAGTTGGAACGTCTGATGGAATACCTGGAAACCGCTCAAGAGAATGGGAAGCGTGTAGTATTATTTTCTCAGTTCACGCAAATGCTTGGTCTAATCCAGGACCGACTGAAAAAAGAAGGACGAGATTACTTCTACCTGGACGGAAACACACCAAATCAAGATCGGTTGGCGTTGACCACTCGTTTTAACGAAGGAGAAAAGGATTTGTTTCTTATTTCCTTACGAGCTGGTGGAACGGGGCTGAACTTAACAGGGGGAGACACAGTAATTCTTTATGACAGCTGGTGGAATCCTGCCGTTGAGAGTCAGGCGACAGACCGTGTTCACCGCTTCGGACAGAAAAACATGGTGCAAGTGATTCGGATGATTTGTACCGGTACGATTGAGGAACGCATCAATGAACTTCAAGGCCGTAAACGAGAATTAATTGATCAAGTTATCTCGGATGGTCAACAATCTCTAACCAGTTTGAGTAAAGAAGAGATCTTAGCGATTTTAAGTGATTAACAGAAGAAGTGTCAAAACACAGGGCAGATGTGTTTTGACACTTCTTTTATTTGTATAGGTAGAGTGGGATATTCTCCAATATAACAGAGAAATAAAAGGGGAAACGTTAGTCAGATGAACAATTATAAAAGTGTTTTTTTTAAACGATAGTTTTAACCTATTTTTTTGTTTATACATAAGTTTAATTAAGTATCACTTTGAGTTAATGAAAAACGCAAAAATATGCAAAAATGTTGTTAAATAAACAAAATGGTTAACAATATTTAAAAACTAAAGTTTAATATTTTTATTTTTCTACATTAAAACGTTTGACAAATGTTTATAAATCCAATATAGTTGCTAATGGAAATGACGAATGGTACAAAAAACAAAAGGGGTATAAAAAAGATGAAAAATAATAAGAAAAAATCTTTACCTTTACTATTGCTAGCGTTATTAATGATCAGTGTTGGTGCTTATGGAACTCGGGCTTATTTTTCGGATAGTGCAGTTGAAAAGGCTGATATTAAGTTAGTGTTAGGTGACTTAGATATTGAAAGTACATCTGATAAAGTTTGGACATATTCTGGAGTTAATAAAACAATAGGAACGAATGGTAAAACATTCGATGAAACAGCATCAAAAGAAATTAAGTATGTTCAACCTGGAGATGTTTTTAAAAGAGAATTTACTTTTGAAAATACTGGAACTTTGCATCAAATTGTAAGCACGAAAAATACGATCAAAAAGCTTGGAGATGAATTATTTACTGTAAATTTAACAGGAGAATTAGTAGATCATAAATCCATCGAACTAGCACCACTAACTTCAACTACTGTTACAGTTGAGTTAATCGTAAATAATTTGGAAAATGAATATAATACCAAACAAGATACTGATGGGATTATCGATTTGTTAGGTGAGTCTATAGCAGTAGATGCAGTTCAATTAACTCAACAATCATCTGATAGTCAGAATAATTAGAAATTTATTAATATAAATTAGGAAGTGATAACAGTGATGAGCATGAAAAAAAACTTTTTTTTCTATGTTGGTGTTATGGTTATTGCTTTCTTTTTTATTCTTCCAGGAAAAGTAGCTTATGCAATTTTTTCTGATACTGCCACTGAAAATTTGGGAATACAGCTAGTTTTGGGTAATATGGAGTTAACTGCTCAACCTATTAAAAACCATTTAAATATAACTACAGCGCAGGATAAATTCCAAAACTTCTCTGAGATCAATCTAAGAAATACTGGATCCCTGTACGGAAAACTTGCTTATAAAGTGGAAGTAGTAGGAGCAGAGGATTCTTATTATCCTATTCAGCTAACAGTTGGAAATAAAACTTTTCCGGCCGAAATTAATAATGTGGGCTATTTGCCACTTGATTCAATCGAAATATCTCCAAACGATCAGATAATTACGGTTAAGGCAGAAATCAAAGTAAAAGAGCTACCTCCAACCATAAAAAATTTAAAGGTTAAGATAACTTATCTGCTAGTTCAAATTAACGCCCCCTATGAAGAAATAATGTTCCATAGTAAAAAAGTGATAGATCACCAAATCAATATAAATGAGAAAATAAATCCGTCAGAATGGCCCACGACTCCATATGAATATTGGAAAGAGGGGCGAATAAAATATAGACCTATAATAAATGAGTATGAAATAAATTATCGTTATGAAATAAAAGGTTGGGAAAGTTTTGTAAGTAGACTGAATGGTAATAGAATTGTAGAAATTAAAGAATTCAAAAATTTCAATCAGAAGAATAAATTGATTTATCAGGTTAATGTTGTAGGTGAAACAGAACCTGTGCTATATATTTATACTGAGTGGAAGCGTCGTAAAGAAGATATATGGGATGTAATTACGGATTGGCTTATTCCGGATTTAAGAGAAAGGGTCAGAGCTAATGAATATCAATTATTCCCACAACTTATACTGGATTTTAATAATAAATTGCCAAATGAGAGTAAAATTACGTTAAAAGAATTAAGGATGCAAATCCATAGAGATACTTACTTACTTGATCCAGTTGTTCCAATTATAAATGAGGGTAATGAAGCGAAGAATAAAAAAAGTCTATTAGAAGAAATAACACCTAAGGAAACTTCGCTTCAAGAAATAGAAGAGCCTAAAAGTGAAAATATTGAAGATGGTCAAGTGCTCTCCATTTTTGAAAATATAGTGGACGAAGATGTAACAGAACTGCCACCTTCTGAAGAGGAGAAAATGGAAATACCTCCAGAAGTTGTTGAAGAAGAGGTAATAATAGAGGTTCCTGTAGAAGTTGAAGAACCCGAACAACCAGAACCATCCGAAGAACCTCAAGAACCACCTCCCGTCAAAGAGGAAGAGCCTATAGAAGAAATTCTCGAACAAGTTCCAGATGAAGAAAAAGAAAATCAAACCGTCGAAGGAATAGAATCAAATCCTCCGATAGAACCGGTAGAATAAGAAAAAAGAGCTGAGACTTCCTCAGCTCTTTTGCTATATATAAAGCACGCTTTTTTCTTTCCAATCCTAGCAATGCTATAATAATGTTATAAAACGGTACTGTTAGGAGTGTCAACAAAGAAAAGAGTGTAGGTGAAGAAGATGTCGAAAGAGAAACGTTTGCGTAAGTTAGAGAAATTATATGAAGAGTTGCTTTCTTTGCGTGATGCCGTATATGAAGAGGGAAACCAACTTTATCATAAATGGGAAAAGAGCATTGAACGTGAAGAGTTCAAGGAAAGTGCGAAAAACTTAGCGTACTATGTGGCCTTAAGACGACGAGACATTCGGGATTTACAAGAAAAGTTATCGCAGTGGGGACTTTCTTCATTAGGTAGAACGGAGGCAAAAGTACTCCCGCAGCTGAACATGCTGCTCTTGGTGGTATCTAAATTATTAGACAGGCCGATTGAAAAATACGAGGACTACGATGCGGAAGAAACGGAGAAGCTGCGGTACGACTTATTGCAGAAGAATTCGAAGCGTGTATTAGGTCCGAAATCAGAAGAACGCTATACACGAATTATGGTGACGATGCCTTCTGAAGCGAGTGAAGACGTAGAATTTGTGGAACGTTTACTCGAAGAGGGGATGCAGATTGCCCGGATTAATTGCGGCCATGACGATGCCAAAACATGGAAGAAAATGGTCAAGACCATCCGCAAAGCGGAAGAAAAGACCGATAAGAAATGCCGAATCTACTTTGATATTGCCGGACCAAAAATAAGGGTGGATAGTTTGTATACTACCGATCCAAAAGCTCGACTCAAAGTGGGGGATACATTCTTCATCACAGCGGAAGAAGCGCTCCAATCATTTTATGACCAGGCTCTTGTGTTAGGCTGTAAAAATAAAGATATTCTGGAAAACCTTGTGGAGAAAGATACGGTTGCGCTTGATGACGGGATCATTGAAGGTCACGTGGTAGAAGTGAAGCCAGAAGGGGCGATTATCAAAGTCGACAAAGCAAGCAAGGCAAAAGGAGTTCGGGTGAAAGCTCAAAAGGGGATCAACTTCCCGAACACAACGGTCAAAATTCCGCTGATCACCCAAAAGGATAAGCAAGACCTCAAAGATATTCACGAGTACGCCGATATTCTTGGCTTCTCTTTTGTAAAAGACGTGGATGATATAGCTACGCTTCAAGAAGAATTAAGAAACCTTTTGGGAGAAGAGGAAGCGCGAAACGTTCCTCTCATTGTAAAAATTGAGACCGTCCAAAGTATTAATCATCTGGTCGATATTATTATCGCATCGGCCGGGCGCAACGACTTTGGAATTATGATTGCTCGTGGTGATTTGGCGGTAGAGGCAGGCTTCTTGCGCCTATCGGAACTACAGGAAGAAATTCTCTGGATGTGTGAGGCAGCTCATATTCCAGTCATCTGGGCAACCCAAGTACTCGAAACCTTAGTAAAAGAGGGAATCCCAACGCGTGCGGAAATTACCGATGCTGCCATGGGGGCAAGAGCAGAGTGTGTGATGTTGAATAAAGGAAACTACCTAGAAGACGGCGTCAAACTCCTGAATGATGTTCTCGTCCAAGCACAGGCACATCAGTACAAAAAGACTGCCAAATTACGGGCTTTAAGTATTGCGGAAAAAGCTTGGCTACGGAAGAAAAAGTAAATACATGATAAAATAGAGCCACCTCCGGATTGTCCTGAGGTGGCTGTTTAATATGTAAATATAACTTGACAGATAGAAGCAAGGTAACGCATGATAATTGAAAAGAAAATAAAAATAAGAGGGCTATGAGGTCATGATCATGAATCCAATTCTAAGACTCGTCTTGAAACTGTTATCTTCACCAAAAATCAATATGCAAGAAGATTACGAAAAGGTCCGCAAAGTCCAGGCTATTCTGGCACGTTCACCTAAGAATAAATATAAGTTTTTGGATCGAGCCATATATTCAACGGAAGATGGTCATGAAATTCCAGTACGTGTATTTTATCCAGAAGAAAAACGCAGTGATGAAGTAATTTTATTTTTCCACGGTGGCGGTTGGGTGTTGGGAGGAATTGACACCTATACGAAAGACTGTATCAAAATGGCTGACCGGACGGGGCGCGTGATTCTTTCGGTTGATTACCGTAAAGCTCCAGAAAATCCATTTCCAGCGGGATTTGAAGATTGCTACCGAGTAACGGAGGTTCTCTTCAATAATCTAAACTTGATTGGTGTAGATGATTATCGAAAAGTGACCTTAATGGGCAACTCTGCTGGGGCGAATTTAGCTGCTGTCGTCTCCATGCGATTGAGAGATGAAGGGAAGATTGTTCCGCATAAACAAATTTTGGTAAACCCGGTTACGTATTGGTACCATCAAGAAGATGCACCCTTTCTGAGTGTAGATTTATACGGGCAGGATTATGGATTAACACGCAAAAAGATGCAGGAATATATGGATATGTACGAACCAGATATAGAGAAACGAAAGAATCCGTATATTTCACCGCTAATGGCAAAGGATTTTACGAACCAACCAAAAACATTACTTATTTCTTCAGAGTTCGACCTTTTACGTGATGAGGGAGAAGCATACGGCAGAGAACTGAAGGCTGCTGGTAACGAAGTTCGCATTTTCAGAGCAAATGGTACCGTGCATAACTATTTATATGCTCCTATCCAGAACGAAATTGTGGATCAAACGTATGATTTGATTCATAAGTACTTGGATGACCAGTTAGAAGGGAGTGAGAAAAATCGAAAGCAGAGCGAGACGTCAACGTAAAAATTGGGTGCGGCTAGATAATGCCTCGAACATTTTCTTAGCTGCCATGAATGCACGAGATACAAAAGTATACCGCATGAGTGCGGAAGTAACGGAAACCGTTGATCCGGAATTGCTTCAAAAAGCATTAAACAAAGTGTACGATCATTACTTGTTATACCACAGTGTCTTGCGTCGCGGATTTTTCTGGTACTACCTGGAAGAAAGTGACTTAAAGCCTTATGTACAACTGGATACGAACCCTCCATGTGAGGCCTTGTATCATTTTGATCGTCGTGAATTATTATTCCGTGTAATCTATTGGAAGAAACGAATCAGTATTGAAGTATTTCATGTGCTCTCAGATGGAACAGGCGCGATGTGGTTTTTCGAGGATCTTTTACGCGAATATTTGTCGCTGCGATATCCCGATCCAGAAAGAGTGGAGAAAGAATACAAGCGTATGTATATGAATGAGGACAGCTTCGAGCGTCATTTCCGTAAAAAAGAAAGTTTCGCGAAATCAGCTCAATCAGCCATCCGAACGCTAACCGATATGGGTCGAACAGCGGGAAGTTTTGCCTTTGGAAAAAAGAAAAATCAAAGTGTGTTGATGCCGGTCGCGGATGATAATAGTAATCAAAAGGTCTATCAGGTTAAAGGAACCTATACCCCAGACACTCGTCCGCGTATTGTGGAGATGGAAATGCCGGTAAAGGCTGTTCTTTCCTTAGCGAAGGAAGAAGGGGTTTCCTTAACCCTCTATTTGATTGCCTTGTTTATGGAGTCAATTCGTTTATCGGCTACTGACTTCAAGGGAAATGAAACGATGGCAGTGTCGGTTCCAGTCAATCTGCGTCAGTTTTTCCCATCTGATACAGCGAGGAATTTCTTTTCCACAACCCGGTTAGAGTATCAATATAAAACGACAAAAGAAAATACAGTGAAAGAAATTTGTCTGGAATTGAAAGAGCAATTCGATCAGCAACTGACGAAAGAAAGCCTGGAAGAATGGCTCACTCGCTTGATTGCCTTTGAATATCATCCCATCGGAAGAATTATTATTCGTCCCATCAAAGACTTGGTATTGAAGATGATCAATCGGCAGAATAACCGTAATCTTACCATTGCCATCTCTAATCTGGGTCGTGTAGTATTTCCGCCTGAAATTGATTCGTACATCCATCAAGTCTACTTTCATACAATCGCGGTTCGGCCACAATTCTGTGCAATTAGTCACGGAGATGTACTGACAATCAGCTTCTCCACACCTTTTGTTGAGACAGCACTGTACCAAAAATTTGCTGCCCAATTAACTGAAAAAGGAATTCCCATCACAGTAGCGGTTAACAAAGTCACGCAAGAAGAGTTGGGAGGGGACGAAGGATGAAACATTGCTCCTACTGCAACGTAGACGTGAAGGGCGACTGGACGTCCTGCCCATTATGCGGTCATACAACGAAAGATACAGGCAAGAGAGTCGCGAATCCTTACCCCGATGTCCCATTGAAATTTAGCCGGCAAAAAGTAACCAAGAGCATGTTACTTGTTTCTTTAATGATTATTTTTGGGACCTTTTTGGTTGGCCTTATCTGGCGTGGGCGGGTACAAGGGTTACAGGGAGCTTTGTTCGGTATCATGACGATGTGGCTCGTTGTCCTCATCTTTATCCGCAAGAGAAGAAATTTAGTAAAGAGTATTCTCTATCTTTTAGTTTGCTTGTCTTTGATTTGTATTTACTTTGACTTCTTAGCGGGATGGACAGCTTGGTCTACCACTTATGCGGTTCCTCTTATTTGTAGCTTTGCTCTGTTGGCGATGTTCCTTATTTCCCGTCTGTTCAAAATGAAGACAGGAGACTACATTCTTTATTTTCTAGCTGGCGGGGCGCTGGGACTGGTACCTACATTGTTCTTATTTTTCGATTGGGTAAGAAATCCGATCCCGGCATGGATATCGATTGGATTAAGTTTGAGTTTGCTTATCTTGATTATTTGGTTCCGCGGACGCGAAATTATTGCTGAGTTGCATAAACGATTGTTTATTTAAGACACTCTTTCAAGTTCTTATTATTTTTCCTTTACAAAAAGCTATGCTATGATTAGTTTAATAAAGTAATTGGGGGTTGATGGGTGTGAAAAAGTTTACGTGGTTGGCTGCAATGTTTTTGTTGGTGGGATGTACCGCTGGTGGAGACAGCGAGGAATCCTCTTCAGTTTCGGAGACAGTAGAATCTACATCTAGCATGGTAGAGGAAAGTGACACGGCGGAAGTGGCTGATACGACTACAGAATCTTTGCCTGAAGAAGAAAGTAGCGAATAATCAAGAGGAACAGGAGCGGGCGGTCAATCTTCAAGTGACACAGCTACATCAGGTGAAACTGGTGGAACAAGTGAAACAGGAGAAGCATTAACGTTGTATATCCCAACGGCTCTTCGCGAAAGTGAAGGGACAGAACTATACAATGAAGTAATTGGAGTTGCAGAAGACTTCACGACTACCAATGCCAACCTAGGTGAAGAAGAATTGTTTACGTTGAGCTATACAGGATACTTCATCGAAAATGAAGATGGTCCATTACAAGCATTCTTCATGGGAATTAACCGTGTGGGTACACCGTTAACCAACTTATCCTTTACCTTGAATTTCTTAGTAGGTGAAGAAGCAGTTTGGGAAAATACAGTATTCACTTTGTATGAAGATGAATTCGGTGAACAGCCTGTTAATACGGCAATGCCAATTTTCTTGGACGTACCGGCTGGCAAAGAAGAGCTTCTTAAAGGAGCAACACCTGAACAATCCTTTATTGAAATTTTTGACTTAGAAGTAGAATAAAACAATCATAATGACTTTACCTTCTGAAAAGGTAAGGTCATTTTTTCTTCATTTTGACAAATTATTCATTCGTTGCTATGATTATCTCGAATTAGAGATGTTTTTTAGTAAAGGAGAGATTGAGGAATGAAAACAGCAGGAATCCACCACATTTCAGCCATTGTAGGAAATGCTCAAGAAAATGTCGATTTTTATGCAGGGATATTAGGGTTAAGGCTCGTCAAAAAAACAGTGAACTTCGATGATCCAGGAACCTATCATTTATATTTTGGCAATGAAGGTGGTGAACCGGGAACACTCATTACGTTCTTTCCATGGAATCGCAGCTACCGTGGAAAAGTGGGCGGAGGTCAAGTAGGCATTACCTCCTATGCAGTCCCAATGGGGGCATTGCCATTCTGGGAGAAGCGCCTTTCTCACTATGATATCCCCTTTGATAAGGTAGAACGTTTTGGGGAGACGTACCTTCAATTTGTTGATGTGCATGGCTTAATTCTTGAAATCGTGGAACGTTCGGAAGGAAAAGAAAATCCGTGGACCTTTAATGGCGTGACACCGGAAGTAGGAATCAAAGGGTTTGCTGGAACCGTCTTTTTCTCGCTTAAACCAGAAGAGACTATCAAAACGGTTGAAGAAGTGATGGATCTAAATAAATTGGGTGAAGAGGGAGACGTTGTGCGATATCGTTCTAGCTCGGATCGAGGCAATACCATTGATATTAAAAAAACAGCTGTACCAAAAGGACGCATGGGAATCGGGACGGTTCACCACATTGCATGGAGAGCAAAGGACGAGCAAGAACTGAAAGCTTGGCAAGATCGAGTGCAGGAAAATGACTTGCAGGTGACCGAAGTGAAGGACCGGAACTACTTCAAGGCGATTTACTACCGCGAACATGGAGACATCCTTTTTGAGATTGCAACGGATGGACCAGGCTTTGCCCATGATGAGTCCTATGAGAAAATGGGATCGGAAGTTATGCTGCCTCCCGCTTATGAAAACCGTCGTGACGAATTAGTGAACCCATTGCTGCCCATAGAAGTGCGTGAAGTTTAGCCAAATTCTCAGTGCAAGACTCTTTTTTGAAAGGGGTAAAGAATATGGATCAGGAGAAAGACGAACGTTCTTTGTCTGAAGAAACAAAAAAAGATGAGATGATTACAGACAAATCAATTGAGGATCCCACTTCTTCCAGCTATGGAGAAGGGCCAGAGGATAAAAATAGGATAGGAGCTGCATTTCTTCCAATTGGGATTGGAGTCGGTGTGGCAATTGGAGTTGCGATTGACCAACTTGCGTTAGGACTGTTAATTGGGATTGCAATTGGTCTAGTAATCAGTTCCATTCATCGAAAGTGAATAGCAGAGAGGCCGGGACAAGTCTCGGCATCTTTTTTTATTGCTAATCGTTGCGATAGCAAAGTTCATTCGCGCATTATCGCAACGTAAGAGCTCGTTCCGTTGTGATAGCAAAGTATATCCGCGCCCTATCACAACGGAAGTGGCTTTATCGTTGCGATAGCGAAAGTTTTGCTCGTTCTATCACTACGAAAGATTGACGTAGAATTAACATTTGCTATCCTATACGCTATAAATAGATAGTTGACACGTTTTCTGGTATATTGAAGAAAATAAATCCGTTTCTTTGTCCTTTGTAGTTATGCGAATTGTGCACCTTCTCGGAAAGGAGAGGACAAGATGGAAGCCGTTCCAATGGAAATTCATGAAATTGCGGAGATGATTGTCACGAGTGTTGGCGGCGGCGAAAACATTAGTAGCATTGTGGCAGGCAAGAGGAACCTTCTATCGATCTCAGTGAAACATTTCGATTACATTTTGAAGCAAGAACTGGAACGTGCATTTTTTATAAATGACTTGGTTTTTGGTTCACACTGGGTAACAATGCATTTAAAGGGTGTTTCAGCTCGCGATGTAGAAATTGCGATTCGACTCTATGAGAATGAACAAAAATCAGTAACCATCATGAATAGAGATGATGGATTTAAATGGCTTGATCTTGTTTTTTCGTATTTACGTACAGTTTTTACTCCTTTGCTATCACTAATTATTGCAGGCGGAATCTTGCAAATCGTTATTATATTATTGATTACTCTGGGTTTCTTTGCTTCCTATACGAATGAGGCTGCGCTTTTTTCTACTATTTCCGGAGCTGTCTATTTCACATTGCCGATCATGCTTGCCTTCTCTGGAGCGAGGCAACAACAAACGAACCCGTATATTTCCGTAGCCATCGCCGGCATCTTATTGCACCCGAATGTTTCCTCTTTTATTTCCGAGATGATTCTAGAAAACTTCCTAGGTTTTTCGCTATTGTCCGAATCCTATACGAATAGTGTCCTCCCGATTTTATTCCTTATCCCATTTCAAGCAAGTATGGAACGCAGTTTACAACGAAGTTTGCCAAATGTGCTTCAACCTCTATTGAAACCTTTTTTGATTCTTGCTGCAGGATTGGGTCTAGGAATTTTTGTTTTTAGTCCGATTATGACCTTGATTGGTAATGCCATTGTCGGTTTACTTCAATATTTGCTTGAAGGAATTCCATGGCTGGCGACAGCCTTAATGGGGGCAGGTGGACCCATTTTTGTTACGATCGGCGCTCACTACTCATTGTTCCCAATGATCAATGAAGCAATCCATACACAGGGGTTTGAAGTGTTGCTGGGGCCAGGAATGTTAGTTATGAATGCAGCACATGCAGGGGTTGCCTTAGCCGTTCTATTGGAGACAACCAAAAAGGAATATCGTGTTTATTCTGGCTCTGCCTTTGTGATGGCTTTGCTTGGAGTCTCACAGCCAACAATTTATGGAATTGAGGTTCTCTTGAAAAAACCATTTCTGGCTGCCATCTTTGGTGGAGGAGCGGGCGGCTTGCTGGCTGGTATCTTGGGGGTAAGAGCTTATAAACTTGTAAATCCTAATCTACTTTCTCTCTCTTCATTTGAGGATGGAAGCGGGAATCTATGGAAGGCACTCTTTTGTATGTTGGTTTCTTTTTTCTTGACATTCTGGTTAACTAAGCAAATGAAATTTGAAGAACCAGCTGATGAAGAAATTAAAATCGCTGCATCTGGAATCGAACAAATTCCCGCTCAAAAGGTCGAATGAATATGGTAAAATGAAAAAACATGGCAACAAAGGAGAGCATAGAGTGAAGAAAATTGAGCAGAGCAGTTTGTTTCTAGCGGAACACATCCATCTTTTTCAATGTCCGGTTTGTCAGCAACCATTTATTGAAACAAAACAACAGGGCATACTTTGTCAAAAAGGACATCAATTTGACTTGGCAAAAAAAGGAACCCTCCATCTCTTGCAAAAGGGTGGACAAAATGAATATGATAAAGCGATGTTGACAAGCCGGAAACAGTTAGCAGATACAGGCTTTTTCCATCCACTCTTAGATGAAATACTGACAATAGTAGGGAGTAAAGAGCGAACGGCTGTATTGGACGTTGGATGTGGAGAAGGATCGCACTTACATTATTTGAACGAACAAGGGTTGGGTGGAGAAAAAATAGGGTTCGATATTTCCAAAGATGCCATTCAATTAGCTGCGAATCATTATTTTGAAGATGCATTTTGGTGTGTAGCAGATTTGGCTCATTCACCTTTTTCAAAGGAGCAGTTTGACCTCATCTTGAACATTTTTTCTCCATCACACTATCAGGAATTTGAACGTTTGTTGAAGCAAGGAGGGCAAGTTGTAAAGGTTGTACCTGACTCTGATTACCTCATGGAATTGCGACAACAATTATACGCTAACGAAGAAAAACAAGCGTATGAGAACAAGGAAGTAGTCAATCGCTTCAAGGAAATATATCCAGATGGTTCTCATCATCATGTAAGGTATGAAGTGCCGTTAACACCAGAGAGTTATGGCTGGTTGCTAGAGATGACTCCACTCTCATGGGGAGCAGATGAAGCAGTCTTAGCGAAAGCGAGCCAAGCGCCATTAGCGTCGATCACTGTGGCAGTTTCCATCCTAGTAGGCACGAAGAAGTGACACAACAAATCGGTTTGTTTTTCTGAAAAGTTGTGACTGTTGGACTTTAAACAGGGTGTTTACAAACAGATGTTATATGTTATACTATTTATATCATTTTGTAAGAGTATCATTGCCATTATACATTATCACAAAATGACCTTATCCAACGTATTGATTCGCTGTGCTTGCCACCGAGTCTATACGTTTTTTTTGTGTCTAAATGCGGAAATGGAATCTTTTTAATTCTTTTTAGAGAATGGTATACTGAAAAGGAGAATCACGTTATGGAGGGGGGAGCACGATGACAACAGCTGCCTTGAAAGCACAAATTATTGAAGCGTGTAAGGAAATTGGAATCGATAAAATCGGCTTTACAACAGCCGATCCATTCGAGTATATGGTTGAGCCGTTATTGGAACAACATGAAAAAGGTCATACAACTGGATTCGAACACCGTGTGTTAGAGGAAAGAATCTATCCAGACCGTATTTTCGATGAGCCAAAATCAATCCTATCCATCTGCTTGGCCTATCCGAGTAAACCGTTAGAGAAACCGGAACGAGTCAAAGGAGAGAGGCGTGGATCATTTGCACGAGCTTCGTGGGGTGTAGATTATCACGATATTTTGCGCGAGAAAATGGATCGTCTGGTTGAATTTATGCAGGAAAAAGTTCCGGAAGCCCGCTTCAAGCCTATGGTTGATACGGGTGAATTAATAGATACGGTGGTTGCCCAACGTGCCGGCGTAGGTTTTATTGGACGGCATGGATTGTTGATTACGGAAGAGTTTGGTTCTTACGTATATCTGGGAGAGATTATTACGGATATTCCCTTTGAGCCAGATCAACCTGGTGTATTTGGGTGTGGAGAGTGTACGCGCTGCGTGACAGCATGTCCAACGGGGGCCATCCTGGGAAACGGTCAACTGAATCCTATTGTTTGCCTGTCTTATCAAACGCAAACAAAAGGAAGCATGCCGGATGAATTTCGTAAGAAAATGGGTCATGTTATTTATGGCTGTGATATTTGTCAGCAAACCTGTCCTTATAATATTGGGAAAGACTTCCATCTGCATCCTGAAATGGAGCCGGAACCAGAACGTGAAACACCACTGCTGCAACCTCTGCTAACCATTTCCAATAAAGACTTCAAGGCTCGTTTCGGTGTGCTGGCTGGTTCGTGGCGTGGCAAGAAGCCCCTTCAACGGAATGCGATTATCGCATTAGCGAATTACCGGGATCGCAGTGCGATTCCAGAATTATTAAAAGTAATGGAACAAGACCCTCGCCCCGTGATTCGAGGTACTGCTGCGTGGGCACTGGGACAAATTGTCCGTAGGCCTAATCCAGAGCTGTTGGAATTCTTCCACGAAAGGATTGAAGCAGAAGAGGACGATGAAGCACGAGTAGAAATGGAAATGGCTTTAGCGAAATTAGAAGAAACAATCGAGTAAAATCGATTTGAAGGAGAAACGTATTCATGACGAATCATATTGTATTATTTGAACCACAAATTCCAGCTAACACAGGAAATATCGCGCGGACTTGTGCAGCGACCAATTCACCGCTTCATTTAATTGAGCCGCTTGGATTCTCAACCGATGATAAGCAATTAAAACGTGCTGGTCTTGATTACTGGCACGATGTAAATATTCACTACCATAAAGATTTAGCAGCTTTCATGGAATTTGTCGGGGAACGCAAGCTGTATTTAATTACCAAATTTGCAGAAAAAACGTATTCAGATGTGGACTATACCGTGGATGAAGACATTTTCTTCATCTTCGGTAAGGAAACAACTGGCTTGCCAGAGAGTTTTATGCAGGAGCAAAAAGAGAACTGTCTGCGAATTCCAATGAACGATGAGCATGTTCGTTCTTTGAATTTATCCAATACAGCTTGTATGATCGTGTATGAAGCATTGAGACAACAAGGCTTCCCGCAGTTGGAACGAAGCCATGTATATGAGGACGATAAACTTAAAAAATAATAGTCGAGGTGACGTATGGGATACCAACTAAATGTTTTTTCAGAGATTGAGCCGCTCGAAACAGTGATGTTAAAACGTCCAGGAGAAGAAATCAATTATTTGATTCCGGATATGATTGAAGAATTACTTTTTGACGATATTCCGTATTTACCTGCTATGCAAGAAGAACACGAAGCCTTTGTGCAAGTGTTAGAAGAGAACGGTGTAGAAGTGCTTTATTTGGATGAACTGGCGATAGAAGCTTACAAGGCTCTAGATGACAAGTCAGCTTTTGTTGAAAAGATGCTAGAAGAGTCCAACTTAGACAGTGTAAAACTGAAGCATCATTTGAGAGAGTACTTCTTAGACATGGATGCGTCGCAGATGATTCAAAAAATGATTGCCGGAGTCAACCGTTCTGAAGTGGATTTTATTCCAGATCATGAGCAAGATGGCTATCCGCTTTTTTTGATGAATCCAATGCCCAATATGTACTTCACCAGAGATGTTGCTTCGGTTATTGGTAATAAGGTGAGTATCAATAATATGATGTATGAAGCTCGCAGCCGAGAAACATTGTTCGTAGAATTGATCATGAAGAAGCATCCTAAATTCCGCTTAACGGATGAAGAAATTCTAGTTAATCGGTATGAAGAAGATTTCAATACAGAAGGCGGCGACATCATTGTCTTAAGTGATAAAGTCGTTGCCATCGGTGTGTCACAGCGGACGAGTTTGGCTGGTGCGAAGGCCATTGCCCAGAAACTATTTTCACGAAATTCGCAATTTGAAAAAGTTCTTGCGATTGAGATTCCGAATGTCCGTGCCATGATGCATCTTGACACCGTATTTACGATGATTAGTCATAATGTCTTCACGCTTCATGCCGGTATTTTTGATTTGGATGGGAACATGAAGATTCATGTCATCGAACCAGGAGTGAACGAGTTACAGGTATCCGTGCAGACTGATCTGGCTGAATCGCTCAAAGAAGCGTTAGGCGAAAAGGAAATCATTATTATTCCGTGCGGCGGTGGACATGAGATTGATGGACCGCGTGAACAATGGAATGACGGTTCCAATACGCTTGCAATTGCGCCAGGGAAAGTAGTGACTTACAACCGTAATGCGGTAACCAATGCGTTATTACGAGAGAACGGGATAGAAGTTTTAGAAATCCCCTCTAGTGAATTATCACGTGGAAGAGGCGGCCCACGTTGTATGAGTATGCCGATTTCACGTAAGAGAATGAACTAATCATATAAAAATCCCCCACCTGTCTGCACATGCGAACGGGTGGGGGATTTTTTAGAAACTGGATTTCTGTTTTGCATACTGGAGGTCACGGTACACCGGAATCATCGAGCGCATTATGCTCTGTGCGTGTGTAGAGTCCAGCGTTTCTTCACTTGGAGCATACATCATTTCTTCTTGAAGCTGAATAAACTGAAGGATGGACGATTGATGAAGAGGTGCTTTTTTCGCAACTTCTAAGAAATATTGACGAAGGGTTTCGTCCTTTTTCTTTGGTTGATCCAACTGGTAGAGACTCAGTATCCATGTAGATTTCTGTCGAACCGTCAGGAACGGCAGCTGGATAAGGAATTCAATCAAGTAAGGATAGAGTTTTCGACGATAGAGATAAACGACAAAGGTCACAACGATGAGGAAGAAGGCAGCGAGTCGAGACCATGTAGATTCTTCCACAACGGTTTCTTCTATTTCATTTTGTTCCGCTGCATCTTCTGTTTCTGTTTGTTCTTCAGCAGCATCTTCCGCTGTCATTGGTTCTGGTTCTTCTTCAGCAACTTGCTCCTCCGGCAAGTCAATGGGATCGGTTGGAGAAACGCCTTGGTTATTGATGATTTCATCTGTTAACGGCTGATTGAAGGCCGGAGTAGGCTCAAAAGGAATCCATCCGTATTCTGGGAAGTAAACTTCTGGCCAAGAGTGTGCATTCGCATTCAGTATTTCATAGAAAATTTCCCCATTTTCATCGGTTTGTTGCGTGCCTCCATTGAAACCTTTGGCCCAGCGTGTAGGGACTCCAGCCATTCTTGATAGAACAACCATGGCGGTAGAGAAGTTATCACAGTAGCCCACGCGTGATTCAAATAAGAAATGGTCCACATATTCTGCATCTGGCGGAAGGTGGGAAGCTTCTCTCAAACTATAGCGCAAGCCGCTTTCGGAGCGTAAATAGTTCTCAATGGCTCGTACTTTTTCATAAGGGAGAGTCATCCCGTCTGTAAGTTCTGCAGCTAACTCCCAAACACGATCAGGGATGTTATCAGGGAGCTGTAAGTATTGATTCACTGAATCCAGTTCTCGATTCGTATAAGTAAGTTCACTTAATAAAGAAAAATCAAGGTCTTGGTCAGCAACTGTTACTTCATAAGAGTCAGGAGCATCTCCACCTTGATATTGCAGTTGCATGCTGGGGGCTAACAAGTTGAAATCCCCTTCTTCAATCTGCAAATCAAGCATCTGATAGGTATAAGGAAAGTAGTCGAACTCTTCAACTCGATCAACCTGAATCGTGACACGTTCTTCGGCTTCAATAGGTGTGAACGCATACTCGATGATAGTGGAGAAGTCTTCAAATACCCTCTCCCAACCTTGGCGTGTATAATATTCTTTGGTAGAAATCCGCCAATAATGGGGCGAATCATCGTAGGCTCGAAAGACGGGGTCGAAGTTTTGTTGCACGGGTCCACCGAGCTGTGCATCATTTTCTCCATACCCCATTCGCCGTAAGCCGCCTCCGGACGTGTAATAATCGATAAAATCAAACACACCCATCATTTCCAATCGTTGTTGATAGTTGCGGGAGCGGTTCTCCACCCATTGCTGTTGTGGGACTAAATTTTCTGTTGCCCATAGTGCGCCTTGGGTAAAAAGGTAGCCGGCAGAGGTCACAACTGAAAAAGAAAGAAGAGCTTGCTTCCACCCATTATGAACCGAAACTTGGGAAATCCCGAGCAGCAGTGCACTTAACCCAATCACTCGAACGACATAAGGAAAGAAATCATATTGGGTAAAGGTATGCAGAATCATTAAATATACGATACAGGTCAAGACGATAAGAGTCGGTCTCTTCTTGTTGATAAGAAAATAAGTAGCAAAGGAAAAAAGGATGAAGACGAAGATTAATGCAATATTTGTAGGAAATATTGCCAGATCTCCTTGGAAAAATTGTCCAATCGCTCGCGACAAATGCTCATACTGCGTTGTAATCCAGTCGATCCCTCTCGCTTCAATAGGGAAATATGCTTGGTAGGCATAGATAAGAAGGGCGAGTTGGAGCGGAAGCCACAAAAACCAAAGGGGAACCAATACCGCAAGAAGGGAAGTTAAAACTGCGAACCATTCGAAAGGACGAGCTTGTTCGAATTGATTTAAAGGGATAAACAATTGAATAATGGGATGGAAGAGATAAAAATTAACAACCGCTAAAATGATTTTCTGACTAAAGGTAATCCAAAAGCTTTTACGGCTTTTCATTAGGGATTACTCACCTCCCTCTGGATAATATCAAGCTCTGAAAAGGCAATAATCGGTTCCGTACGGGCTTGCTTCATGCGCTCGATGAGGGAGCTTTCAGCAATGCCGATCGTGAATCCACCGGTTACCTTTGTATGTTGCCATGCATGCAGAAGTTTTTCTTCGTCTCGGGTAGGTTCAATGGTCAAGAAAGCTTCTAAAACATCTTGTTGACCAAACGTACCTTCAAAAGAACCAATTAAAACAAAGCGAACTTGAAACTGATCGCGCAAACCAACGAATAAGGAATAGGTAAGACGCAAGAGGACCTCAAACGAAGGAGAAGTCCCGCCCATAAAGAGAAGCGTAATGGTAGGCTGAATCTCTTTTTCATATTCCTTTACCATCAATTTATTTTTACGGGAACTACTCTTCCAATCCACGTGTTTCATGGCATCTTGCGGAATATATTCCCTAATTTGGCGGAATTCTGCTGCATTCGACTTTATATAGCGTTTCAAGTAAGGATTGCCAAGAATTTTATTTATATAAGTATGGCGATCTTTGGGGGCAAAGGGTTCGGGATAAATATCAAAAGCAACGGGAATCTTTTTCGAGGAGTAATGTGTAAAAAAACCAAAATAGTCTCTGCCCCATGTTTCAAGACGAACGAGAGAGTAGCGTCCTCTAGGCAGTTGTAAGTTATGGAGATGAATCGTCAACTGATTACGAAAGAGAGGAAAGAGTTTTTCTTCCAGTTGCATATCCTTCAATGTAACCCGCGCTGTTATTTCAGGAATCAAAATAGGCAAGTAGAACCGGGTCCGAGCTTGGAGGATGAATTCTTTTTTGTAATCAAGTTGATTGCGGAGGTTTACTTCCGCTTTTCCAAATGAAAGAAGGGTAGTGAGAAATGCGACTAGTAAAAGCAAAGAGAAAAAGAGGAGGATAAACCAAGAAGTATTTCCGGGAAATGCCATCGTATAGAGAAAAAGGGTAAAGCAAAATAAAGTCACTGTTATACGATTAGCAATTTTCCGAATCCAAATTCTTTTCATTCGTTTACCTCCTTATTGGGGGTGACACGCGTTTCAGTAACGCTTGAATGGCTTCATCCGTTTGTTGGGAAGAGTAGGAGTCATAAAATAGAATACGATGGCGATACACGGCAGGAAGCACCGCTTTGATGTCATCCGGGATAACGTAGCTACGTCCATCGAGTAATGCATAAGCTTTGGCTGCTATTACACAAAATTGATTTCCGCGAGGACTGATTCCCAAACGAATATGGGCAGAAGAACGAGTCAGATTCCCTAAATCAACTACATACTGAAGTAAGGATTCTTCGATATGGATGCGGGGTACACTTGCCTTCAATTGTAAAAAAGATTCCAGCGGCAAAATAGGTTCTAAATCTTGCAGAGCCATCATCTGGTTTGGAGCAGCCAACATTTCAACTTCTTGTTTTTGATTCGGATAACCGAGCGAGAGCTGCATCAGGAAACGGTCTAACTGTGCTTCCGGAAGTGGATAAGTACCTTCGTATTCAATTGGATTCTGGGTAGCCAGCACAAAAAACGGCTGGGGCAATTGATACGTAATGCCGTCACTCGTAACTTGTTGCTCCGCCATAGCTTCCAGCATTGCGGCTTGCGTACGAGGAGAGGTCCGATTAATCTCATCTGCTAGGACAATCGAAGAAAAGATAGGGCCTTTTCGAAAGACAAAGTTGTCTTGACCGGAACGCGGCATAGAGAATCCAACGATGTCACTCGGAACAAGGTCTGGAGTAAACTGAATTCTTGAGAAGTCGGCGCCTAAACATTTTGCGATTGTTTTTACTAATAGTGTTTTCCCTACACCTGGAATGTCTTCAAATAAAACATGTCCACCGGCTAACATAGCTGTAAGGGTTAACTTTGTGACTTCTTCTTTTCCTATGATAATTTGTCCAACCGTACGAAAAAGACGGTGTATTTGTTCAACCGCTCGAAGTTCTTCCTGTGTCAGTGGCATAAGGCTCCTCCTTATTGGCTTGATAGTGTTATTATACCGTTAATATTCTTAAATTTATAAAAAAGTGCATAGAATAGCCTTTTTAAGCGCATAAATTAAATCATGGAATCGTTTCAGAAAAAGGTTATAATAGAATTATTATTTGATGAGAAAGGGTTGAAGAAATGACAGTTGAGTCACCTTTTTACGCATTACAAAATGGATCAGATATTCGAGGCATTGCGATTGCAATGCCACAAAATGAGGTAACCTTAACAGAAGAACGTGTTACCAAAATCGGCTCTGCTTTTTTAACATGGTTAAGGGAAAAAGGAACCTCTAAAGAAAATAAAACAATAAAAATCGCCATCGGTCAAGATAGCCGCCTGTCAGGAGATGCATTAAAACAGGCCCTCATAAAAGGAATGGAACAAGCATCGGTAGAAATCATTGATTGTGGTTTGGCTACCACTCCTGCGATGTTTATGGCAACCGTTTATCCAGAATTTCAAGTAGATGGTTCCATCATGATTACAGCAAGTCATCTACCTTATGAATACAATGGCTTGAAGTTCTTCACTGCTGCTGGCGGAGCAGAACATGAAGATATTGAACGGATTTTAGAACTTGCGACAGAGGTAGAAGTTCGCCATATGGAATCCATAGCAATGATTACCCGCCAAGATTTGTTAAGCGTGTACGCAGCTGACTTAGTCGAGAAAATTCGCAAGGGAATTTCAAACAGTGTGAATCCAGAAAAACCGCTCACAGGACGGCATATCATTGTGGATGCAGGTAATGGTGCAGGCGGCTTTTTCGTCGAACAAGTCCTACAACCGCTCGGTGCTGACACAACCGGTAGCCAATTTTTGGATCCAGATGGTCAATTTCCGAATCATGAACCGAACCCGGACAACAAAGAAGCAATGAAGAGTTTGAAGCAAGCTGTTCTGGACCATCAAGCAGATTTAGGAATTATTTTTGATACGGACGTGGATCGTTCTGCATTAGTTGACCACACAGGACAATCCTTCAATCGTAATAATTTGATTGCACTGATTTCAGCAATTCTCTTAGAAGAAGAACAAGGTGCAACGATTGTTACTAATTCTGCGACTTCACAGCACCTGGAGACGTTTATCGAAGCGTTAGGCGGGAAGCAAGACCGTTACTTGACCGGTTACCGAAATGTGATTAATCGGGCAATCGAACAAAACAAAGCAGGCGTTCATGCGGTCCTTGCAATCGAAACAAGTGGGCATGCTGCCTTGAAAGAGAATTACTTCTTGGACGACGGAGCGTATCTAATAGCAAAAATTCTAATGGCAGATGCCATGCTTCTTACTGAAGGGAAAACGATTGGCGACTTGATTGCTTCTCTTGGTCAGCCAGCTGAAACAATAGAATACCGATTTGTGATTATCGAAGAACCCATTTTTGAGAATGGACATCAAATCATCGAGCGCTTCAAACAATACTTGGCTGGGAAAGAACATTTATCCCTGGTTACTGACCATTTGGAAGGGGTACGTTGCAACTTTAACGGACCATACGGTGAAGGGTGGTTTATCGTACGGATGAGCTTGCACGAACCATTGTTGGTTTGGACGATTGAAAATGACTACCAAAATAAAATTACTTCATTAGTGGAGGAATTGCTTCCGTTCTTCTTGGAACAAAAAGAATTGGATCATGAGAATATTATCAAAAAATAACCCATAAAGGAGATGCAAAGATGGCAGTACCAACCATTGTTTTACCAAACGGAGTGGAAATCCCACAAATTGGGCTAGGGGTATTCTTAATGGAAGATCCAGATGAAACGAGCTGGGCAGTAAAGCATGCCGTTTATACCGGGTATCGCCATTTTGATACAGCAGCTATTTATGGAAATGAAGAAGTTTTAGGCACTGCTTTGAAAGAGAGCGGCCTAATCCGAGAACAACTATTCATTACTTCTAAGTTATGGAACAATATGCAGGGATATGAAAAAACAAAGCTCGCATTAGAAGAAACATTGGCTAAGCTGGGCACAGACTATTTGGATTTGTACTTGATTCATTGGTATGGCTTAGATGTAAAGGGTAGTTGGCTGGCGATGGAGGAGTTATACGAAGCAGGGAAAATCAAAGCGATCGGCGTTTCGAATTTTACCATTGATCATTTGGAAAGTATGAAAGAATATGCTACCATCAAGCCGATGATTAATCAAGTAGAAACGCACCCGTACTTCCCTCAAGATGAATTGCGGGAGTATATGCAAAACGAAGGAATTGTTCATGAAGCATGGGGGCCTCTCAGCCAAGGGAAAACCGACTTATTGCTGCATCCTGTTCTCCAAAGCATCGCTGACAAATATCAAAAAACTACAGCGCAAATTGTCTTGCGCTGGCACGTAGAAAGAGGCACGGTGATTATTCCAAAATCGGTACATCCCGGACGTATTTCTGAAAATTTTGCGATTACTGACTTTACTCTGACTGAAGAAGATATGCAAGAAATAGCTACCATCAATATGGAAACAAGATTCGGACGCATTCCAAACGATCACGAATTTATCGAACGAACATCTAAGGGATAAGAAAACCGCTTAGGAATCTCTAACTGGAGACTCTTAAGCGGCTATTTTATTGATTATGTTTCATCGTTTTCTGTTTCGTTGTTTTTAGAATCTTGAATAAAAACATCAATGATTTCAATTGAATTTTTTTCTTTTTGAATCACTTTGAATAACGTATTTTCAAAGTGAACGTCTTGTCCTACTTTGATATCATATTTTTCATTCAAAATCCAACCGCCGATGGTATCGACATTCTCTTCTTCAATGTTCAGGCCAAAGACTTCGTTGACGTCATCAATTAACATCCGAGCCCGAATGCGGAAGTGGTTGGGTCCCAATTTGATAAAGTCAGCCGGCTCTTCCGTCTCATAATCATCCGAAATATCTCCTACAATTTCTTCAATAATATCTTCCATGGAGACAAGTCCGCTTGTTCCACCGTACTCATCAATTAAAATGGCTAACTGGTTCCGTTCCTTTTGCATCTTCACCAATAAGTCTTTAATCGGCAATGTTTCAATGACCGTGATGATTGGTCGTAAGTAGTCTTGTACATGGAATTGGTCGGTTGTTTGATTTTGGATGGCTTCGATATACGCCGCAAAAATTTCTTTGGTATTAATAATACCCAGTACATTGTCCTTGTCATCCTCAACGACAGGATAGCGGGTATACTTTTCTTTTTGCACAATGCGAGCAATTTCTTCTAACGTGTCATCTGCCCAGACAACTGCCATTTCTCGGCGCGGCACCATGATTTCACGAGCCATGCGTTCATCGAAATTAAAGACATTTTCAACAAATTGATATTCTTCATGATTAATTTCACCGCTCTTCAAACTTTCGCTCATGATGAGGCGCAATTCCTCTTCAGAGACAAAGTCATCCGATTCAGAATAAGTTGTAAAGCCCAGTGCTTTTGAAATGCCATTCGCCGTCCGGTTCAAAACAAAAATAAGCGGGTACATCACACGGTACCAAATTTGGAGCGGACGAGCAATGCGAAGTCCTAGTTGTTCCGTTTTCGTGATTGCAATATTCTTCGGCACTAATTCCCCAATAATAACTTGAATCGCTGTCAAAATCGTAAAGGAAACAATAAACGACAAGATAGTCGCAACTTGATCCGGAATGTTAAAATTAGCAAATAAATCATCAAACAGCCGCTTGAAGGTAGGATCCCCTAACCAACCAAGCGCAAGGGACGTGATGGTTACACCTAGTTGTGTTGCCGACAAATAGCTGTCTAATTTGACGGTCATATTTTTTAATACTTTTGCTTTTTGGTCGCCGTTTTCCACTAAAAAATCAAGTCTGGAAGGGCGAATCCGGACTAACACATATTCAGACATTACGAAAAAAGATGCGATTAATAAAATAACAAAAAATAATAGTAAACCTGCTGAAATACTCATTTTAATTGCTCATTCGAAAATGAGCTTCACCTCCTATGATGGTTATTCCTTGATGGAATCTACACAGGGAAGCTTTTGGTTTTTTTCAAAAGAAGATTGGAAGCGACCAAAAGAATTCCTGTATGGATTAGTCTTTTGGTCTACTGAGAACTGCCGTCTGAGATACTCTGTCCCAATGGAATCACCAACCTTTTCATTGTGTGTCTCATTAACTTCATTTGCAGCCTAAAAAAGCGCTAACTGAAATGAGCTTATGATAAAATTATAAATTAATTTCAATGTTTTGCAATCCTTAGAAATATTTAACTCATTTTTCTTGCGTTTGCCGTATACTAGTAGAGGATGAAATAGGACTTTAGTTGGTTATCATAGAAAATTACATTTGTTATACTGCAATAAATTGGGATGGTTGGAAAGATGAAAGGTGAATGCGATGAAAGAAGATATAAAAGTAAAACTTCAAAGATGGTTTCAACGTCTGCGAATCAATCTAAGAAACTTTTGGCGTAAGTATCGAATCAATAAACTTATTATTTTGCTGGGATTAATTACTGTTTTCATTACGAGCAGCTACTTGGTTTACTTGGCCAAAACAGCAGATGTAGAAAACTTGAAAACTGGTTTGCAGCAAACTACTGTCATTTACGATCGGTACGGCGAAGAAGCAGGGGAATTTTATTCCCAAAAAGGAACCTTTGTCACCATTGATGAGATTTCAACGAATATTCAAGAAGCTGTTGTTTCTACAGAAGATAAACGTTTCTATACACATAAAGGAGTCGATCCAATCGGAATCGGACGGGCTGCCTTGGGGTACATCATAAACCGCGGGAATATTGTTGGAGGGGGATCAACCTTAACCCAACAGTTGGCAAAAAATGCGTATCTGACATTGGATCAGACATTGGTAAGGAAAGCGAAAGAATTATTCCTTGCTTTTGAAATTGAGAAACAATATGAAAAAGATGAAATTTTAGAAATGTATTTGAATAATTCCTATTTTGGTAATGGAGTGTGGGGAGTAGAAGATGCCTCCCAAAAATATTTTGGGAAGTCTGCCTCTGAAGTTACGCTGGCAGAAGGTGCTGTCTTGGCTGCCATCCTAAAAGCACCAAGTTACTACAATCCGATTGATGAATATGAAGAAAGTATAGGCCGACGTGATTTAATTCTTCAACTGATGGCAGATAATGGATTCATTGACCAATCGACAGCAGATGCTGCTATTTCCGAAGATATTTATTTGAATGATACCTATGCTTCTAACAGCAGCTACAACTATCCATACTACTTTGATGCAGTAATTGAAGAAGCAATCAATGTGTATGAGCTAGATGAAGAAGATATCTTAAATAAAGGGTATCAGATTTATACAGGATTAGATCAACAGTATCAGCAACAAATGGATTACACGTATGAGACTGCGTATTTTGCAGATGCAGCAGATGGCACCTTGCTTCAGAGTGCGTCCGTTGCGATCGAGCCGTCAACGGGGGATGTACTTGCTATTGTAGGAGGCCGCGGAGAGCATATGTTCCGTGGGTTCAATCGTGCGACTCAAGCAAGCTTGCCGCCAGCTTCGACGATTAAACCACTGGCAGTTTACACGCCTGCTCTAGAAGAAGGTTATGAACCAGACTCGATGGTTTTAGATGATGACACGTTGACGTACGGACCAACCGAATATCAAATGACAAACTACGATCAATATAGTATGTATGGAGAAATCCCGATGTATCAAGCCATTGCAGAAAGTAAAAATACAACAGCTGCCTATTTACTAGATAAGTTAGGGATTGAAAAAGGGATTAAGCAGTTAGAAGAATTCGGTATTCCAGTACGCGAAGAAGACCGAGAACTAGGGGACATTGCGTTAGGCGATATGGATGGCGTCTCTCCTTTACAAATGGCGAGTGCTTACGCAACCTTTGCTAATCGCGGTGTTCAAGCTGAACCACGTTTTATTACGAAAATTGTAGATTCAACTGGCGCAGTCATTGTCGATAATACAAAACCAAAGACAAAACGGATTGTGTCAGAAGAAGTAGCGAAAGATATGACGAGTATGCTGATGGAAGTTTACGCACCAGGTGGAACTGGATATGGAGCTCACCCATATAATGGAATGCTTGTAGCTGGGAAAACAGGAACTTCAGAAGCAGTAGGAGAAAATGGCAAATACGACCGGACGAAGTGGATGATTGCTTATACACCAGACGTCAGTGTCGCAACTTGGATTGGTTTCGATGAATCGGATGAAGCATATAATGTCAGCGATATTGGCATGATGTTTTATAATCTATTTAGTGCTGAAATGGGCAACTTGCTCAGCGTGAGCCCGCAAACTGAATTTACAATTGCTAGCGCCGGAGAAGCAGACGGCGAAGGCAACGCTGTTGATTGGTCGGACCGCATCAATGGTATTGTTGACGAGGTAACAGAATTTGGTTATAAGGTGGAAGAAAAGGCGATTGAATTCTTCGACTGGGCGAATGGATTATTCAACTGATGATTTGAAAAGTACTGCATCGTTTGGTACCTTAGTAGAGATAAATATTGAACAGACGGGAGTTAATAAGAATGAAATTTACAGATACAGGATTTTGGATTTCCAAAGAGGGAAACGAATATACCATTGGCTTGTCTGAAAAAGGACAAGATGATTTAGGGGAAGTAGGATTTGTTAGCTTAGCAACAGAAGAAGCACTAACAACAGAGTCGGTTTTATTATCGGTTGAAGCTGCAAAAGCAGTATCTAGTCTTCCAGCCCCACTAGCAGGGAACGTTGTTCGTTACAATATGGAATTAGAAGACAACCCAGAGTATTTGAACAGTCCTGAAGCGACCAAAAATTGGATTGCAGTTCTAACAGATGTGAACGAAGCAGAGTACCATGCCTTGAATGATGAATCTGGTTTAGCTGAATAAGCAAATAGCGAGGTTGGGACAAAAGTTCCAACCTCTTTCCTTTTTATTGATAATCGTTGCGATAGCTTTCCCGCTTTTCATCCTATCGCAACGAAAGGACTCGTTCCGTTGCGATAGGAGAGACTATTCGCGCCCTATCACAACGCTAACGGTTTTTACGTTGCGATAGCGCAACTTTTTCTCGCTCTATCGCAACAGAAAATTGACGTCGCGCCAATAGTGACTTTCTTCAAGGTAACAAAGCTGGAAAATGCGAAAAACCCATTACGACAGCTATTTTTTTTAGAAATAAAACGAACGTACTTTCGTTTTATTTCTGGTAATACAAATCTATAAATGGTATGATAAGAGAAGAAAACAGCAAAGGAATGAAGACATGAAAAACATTTATGATATTGCTTATGACTTAGAGAAAGCATTGCGTGAGCAACCTGCTTTTATTACGTTAACAGAGGCATACCAAAAAATCCAAGAAAACGAAGAAGCTTCTCAACTTTTTAGTGAATTTTCTGGCTTGCAACAAGAACTTCAAATGAAACAAATGAGCGGTCAAGAAATCTCTGATGAGGATATTGCTCATGCACAAGAAGTAGCAGGTCGTGCTTCACAAGACGAATTGATCCAACAAATGATGAGCGCAGAGCAACAACTCAGCGTAGTTATTGAAGACATCAACAAAATCATCATCAAGCCACTACAAGAAATGTATGCAGGGAACAATCCAACTCAAGAATAAAATGAAATAAAAGTGCTTTGTCTGTTGCTGTTACAAAGCTGGTTATACTGTCCATTTTCTCAGCGAGTTGCTGGTGGCTGGATATGGACCAGTTTTTCAGGGGAGGCAAAGCTTTTTTGTGTTTCATACGAAAGGGGGCATTTGGGTGATTCGTTTTATTCATACAGCGGATTTGCATATAGACAGCCCATTCAAGGGACTGAAGCAGGTGCATCCGGTACTCTTTGAATCCATTTATCATTCTACTTTTGACTCATTTCATCGAATTGTTTCCGTTGCAATTGAAAGTGAAGTTGATTTTCTCCTAATCAGTGGGGATATTTACGATGAAGAGAACCAAAGTGTGAAGGCACAGGCCTTTTTCCGCAAAGAAATGAAACGGCTGGAAGAAGTGTCGATCCCAGTCTATCTACTGCACGGAAATCACGACTTTATGGGACGCGAAACTGAAACGCTGCGCATACAAATGCCAAAAAATGTGCATATTTTTGGCGTAGAGCCGGAAACAAAGGAATTCATCTCGACCTCCAATGAGAAGGTAGCCCTTACTGGGTTCAGTTATCCAACAAGGTGGGTAAGGGAACGAATGATTGAGCAGTACCCATCTCGTTATAAAGAAGTAGATTTCCATTTGGGAATGTTGCATGGATATATGGAAGGGTCTGGAGCTCGTGAAGGGGTTTATGCACCTTTTACACTGGAAGACTTGCTGACACGGCAATACGATTACTGGGCACTGGGGCATATCCATAAACGTGCCGTTCTCCATTCAGCGCCACCTGTCATTTATCCAGGTAATATCCAGGGAAGAAATCCTAATGAAGGAGAGGGAAAGGGAGCATACTTGGTCACCTTGCAGAAAGGAATGACAAGTAAGGTTGAATATTTCGAGACAGCTCCGATTATTTGGCGAGAACGAACCCTCGATTTGAATGGAATTACTAGTTTGGAAGGACTATATGGCAGCATCCTAGAGGCAATGGAGGAAGCGGCTGAAGGAGAGCGAGATGTATTGCTGTCTCTTCAGTTAACTCAATATCAAGGACTCTCTTCAGATGTGATTACCCGCATCGAAGACGGGGATCTATTAGAGGGGCTAAATCAAACAGAGAAACAACCGCTCGTATACATGTATCGGTTAAGTCTCGTAGCTCAAAAAGAACGACTACTCTTCAAATATGATGAGAAAATGCAACAAAGCTTCGAACGCAGCAGACAAGACTTCATGCAGGAAGAAAGATTCAAGGCTGTACTCCAAGATTTGTATAAGCATCAAACCATTCGCACTAAATTCAGTAAATTAATTGAAGAAGAAGCGTTTAGAGAAGAAATTATGCAAGCAGCAGAAAACCAGTTAATGGAAGACATTGCTTTTGAAGAAGGGGAAGAGTAGGTTGAAGATTGAAAAAATCGAGATATACGGTTACGGAAAGTGGCTGCATAAAGAATTTTCTCATCTGGAGGCAATGCAGATTTTCTTAGGAAACAATGAAGCCGGAAAGAGTACACTCTCTTCCTTCATTCACACGCTGTTCTTTGGCTTCCCCTCTACTCGTAAAAAAGACTTCAATACGTATGTTCCTAAACAAGGAGAAACGTATGGTGGCCGGTTGTTTCTAAGCGGAACACGGTTTGGTGAGGTAATTATTGAGCGCTTGAAGGAACGGAACCGAGGAAAAGCGACTCTTACGTATTCAAACGGGCAACAAGAAGTAATCGATCATTTGGCTTCTTATTTATTAGGGGTGGATGGTGAGACGTACGAGTTGCTCTATACCTTTAAGATTGACCGCTTGCTGGAATTGAATAAGGTGAAAAAAGATGACTTAAATCGTTACTTATTAGGGGTTGGAACGAGTGGCAGCGAGAAGATTTTACAGCTCTCTGACCAATACCGCAAAGACGCTCAAAAAGAATTCAAACCAACAGGGACCATTCCACCACTAAATAAAAAAATTAAAGATACAGAAGAATTAGCGGTGAAATTACAAAAAGCAAAGCAAAAGAATGCGCAATACGAGCAATTATTGTTAGATGCGACTGCTCTGCAAGATCAAATCATGCAAGCCCATACCCATCTGCAAAAGATGGAAACAGACAACAGAGATTTGAGTGAGGCCATTCGCCTGAATGATTATTACCAAGAATGGAATCGTTTAAGCCAGAATATCGAAAGAGTAGATACTTCTATTCTTCCAAAGGATGCGCAGAACCAGTGGGAAAGACTGCAAGGGAAAATTGCAGAGGACCTCTTATTGCAAACGAGCCTGCAGCAACAAATGAAAACAGAGCAAAAAATAGCCGAAGACTATTCCCATGCAGAGTGGTATCAAGCAACCAAAAAAGAATGGAATGCGGTCCAGCATGAAGTGGCCTCTATTACCACACAGATGAATCGACAACAGTTCTTGGAACAACAGTTGAAACAAGAAGAAATCGCAATTTTTCTTTTCAAACGCAATTATAGAATTGAAGACCGGGAAACCTTACCTATTCTAGATGAACAAGAAGAACAGGCGGCTCGGGAATTAGTGACAGCGGAACGTCAATTGACAGAGCAACTTGAGCGGCTGCATCAAACTCTGCGGGATTGTGAGAAAAACGTAGATGATTTAGAGATGCGAATTCAAGCAGAAGAAGAGAAACTGGTTCCGGAGCAACAATTTAAGAAGTGGGAACAACTAGCCAAGCAACCGGTAAAAGAAGAGGCAGCCTTGAATAGGAAAATGCCTGTAGGAATCGTAGGTGTACTGCTCGTTGTTGCACTCCTTTCGCTAATACTGTTGCCGGAGTGGCGTCTCTATCTCGCCATTGTGGCAGCAGGTTTACTCGGAGTGATGATTTATCTCTTGAATAAGAAGAAACCAGTGATTGCCGATGAACCTGCAGATTCGTTTTCGATGGACAGCTATATCCAACAAGCAACGCTGCGAGAACGGGTAAGAGAGTGGAAGAAAGAGGAAGAGACAGCACAAGAACGTCTCATTCAAATTCTGAACCAACAAGAGGGACTCGAGACGCAGATGGAACAAGAAAAAGAAAAGCAAGCGCAGTGGTTGGAAGCCATGAACTATCCACCGTATTTTTCCATCGATCGCGTATTGCAAGATCAACCCGCTCTTGCCTTAGCAAATCTAGCAGAGAAACGAACCGAAACTGCCACGGAAATCGAAAAAATTGAAGATGCAGTTGCATCTTGGGAAGAAAAGGCTCGCTTTATTCGCAGCCATTTTGATTTAGAACATCTGGATACAGAAAACTTCCTTCATCAGTTTAATGAATTGCACCAATCGGTTGTGCTGGAAGAAAGTATGGCTAACAACACAAACGATAAAGTCAAAGAATTGAAGGAGCAGTTAAAAGACGTTCATGAACGGCTTCAAACCAATACAGAGAAGCGCCAAAACTTGTTAAAAAATGCTAATGTAGAAACAGAAGCAGAATTTTATGAACTTTTGCATGCCAAAGAAGAACAAACCGAGCAAAAACGGCGGAGAGATTTCTTAGCAGAGCAGCTAGCAGGCAAAGAGACGATTCTAGCCAAATATGCTGATAAAGAGAAGGCAACGAAGAAGCTACAACGAAACCAACAAAAGATAGTAGAACTCTCACAGCAAATAAAAGATTGGCAGAAAAAAGAAATTTCCTTGCAGCATGACATTCATCTTTTGGAAGAAGGGGGCACCTATAGTACCTTGCTCCAAGAATATGCCATGGCCGAAACTGAACTCAGAGATTTAATGATCAGTTGGGGGAAAAAGGTGATTGCTGCTGAATGGCTGGAGGATACGTTGCGTTATGGGAAGGAAGATCGTCTGCCGTATATTTTATCGGATATGACCGAATACTTTAAGCGTCTGACAGATGGTGTATATACCCGGATCGTATTCCAAAAGTCAGGAATAAAAGTACAGCATCAAAATGGAATTGTATACCAACCATACGAATTATCCAAAGGTACAGTTGAACAGTTGTATATTTCTATGCGATTTTCGTTCATTAAAAACACGGCAGATATTGCTAATTTACCCATTTTGATAGATGATGGTTTTGTAAACTTTGATCCGAAGCGCAAGAAGTTGATGTATGAATTGATGAAGGAACTGAGTGAAACAGTACAAGTCTTCTTCTTTACGTTTGACCATACTGTTCAAGGGATGTTCGCCGACAGTCAAGTGCGGGTCCTAGAAGAAACGAGATAATAGAGAGGGGCAGAAACGTGGCTAAAAAAATATACGAGTATAATCTGGATGAACCGTTTGAAATTTTTATGTTAATCAAATCAGCTGACGTACGAAAAGCAAAAAATAATAAACCTTTTATTGCCTTTACTTTCCAAGACAAGAGTGGACAAATTGATGGGAAGTTTTGGGATGCGAAAGAGGAAGACATCGAGCGGTTCTTAGCTGGAACGGTGGTAATGGTTAGCGGGAAGCGTGAAATGTATCAAAACAACCCGCAATTACGAATTACCAAAATGCGTACCGCGCGGGAAGGAGAACCCGTTTCTCCAGAACAATTCATGGAACGAGCTCCTATGCGCACGGAAGAGATGGTTGATGAAATCAACCAGACCCTTTTCCAAATTACGAGCGCTCCAATCAATCGAATTGTACGTTTCATCCTGAACAAGTATCACAAAGCTTTCTTTGACTTTCCAGCTGCGAAACGCCACCACCATGCTTTTCCAGGTGGATTGAGCTATCATACAATTTCTATTTTACGAATGGCAAAAACCGTTGCAGAAAACTATCCAAGTGTGAATACATCCTTATTATATGGGGGAGTCATTCTACATGATATTGGGAAAACGGTAGAATTATCCGGAAGCTTGTCAACCGAGTATACGCTAAAAGGAAACTTGATTGGCCATATCGTTTTGCTGGATGAGGAAATTACCAAGGCGTGTGAAGCGTTGAAAATCAGTGATGATACGGAAGATGTGATTCTCTTGAAACATGTCATCCTCGCTCATCATGGGAAAATGGAATTTGGTTCCCCAGTGGTTCCTCATTTGTTGGAAGCGGAGATTATTCACCATCTCGATAATTTAGATGCATCGATTAATATGATCGATACAGCTCTGCAACGGACTACAGAAGGAACCTTCAGCGAGCGGATTTTTGGTCTCGACAATCGTACGTTCTACAAACCGAATCACCAAAAATTACCAGAATAAAAAAACACCTCTCTACCAATAGACTGACATACTGATTTGAGACAAACATAAAACACCTTCTTAGGCTGCTAATCCTCTGTATTCCAGAGGGGATTG
>NZ_JARBEA010000110.1 GCF_028863945.1 Jeotgalibaca caeni
AAGTAAAAAAGTTCCACACCCTTTAGTCGTTCGATGGTGTGGAACTTTTTAGGATTGGGGACTTTTGTCCCAGCCCCGTGTGAGTTTTTACGAATGTTAGTACATACTATTTTTAAGAAGTCTGGACTAGACTATCTAGCTTTTAACAAACGAAGCCCATTTAGGATTACAACCAATGTACTTCCTTCATGAATAATGACACTGATTGCTATATCCGTTAATCCTAATAAGCTAACCACAACTAGAAAAGCTACGACTGCCATTGAAAAAATAATATTTTGCCAAATGACACGATTCATTTTTGATGAAATTTTATGCGATTGGACGAGTTTGGATAAATTATTCTGCATTAAAACCAAATCAGATACCTCTACCGCTACATCGGTTCCGTCTCCCATAGCGATTCCCACATCTGCATTGACAAGGGCTGGGGCATCGTTAACACCATCCCCGACCATTGCTGTTACACCATAAGTCTCTTTTTGCTCGTCTATAATGCGAGATTTGTCTTCCGGCATGACATTAGCGATCACTTCATCTATTCCTAACTGTTTGGCGACTGCTTTTCCTGTCATTTCGGAGTCACCAGTAATTAAAGTGGTGTGTATCCCTTGTTTTTTGAAGTACGCAATGGTCTCTTTTGCATGTTCACTGGGAATGTCCATGAGGGCAATGAGTCCTATAACCTTTTCATCTTCTGCTACGTATACGACCGTATTCCCTTCTAATGCCCATTCTTTATTTAAGCGACTATACTCGTCAGGTACATCTTCAAAAGAAGTAGGTTTCCCTATGCGGTAATTTATTCCGTTATAATCTCCCGTCAATCCTTTACCGATCTGATTAGTCACTTCAATCTCGATTCTATTTTTAGCGTCAAACTTTCTTAAGATAGCATCTGCTAGAGGGTGGTTAGATTCCCTTTCAAGTGCCACTACAATATCAATCACATTTTCTTCATTTACAGAATCAGCAAAATAATAATTCGTTACTTCAGGTTTTCCTTTCGTTAAGGTCCCCATTTTATCAAAGGCAATAGCTCGAATATCGGCTAATTGAGACAAATAGGAACTGCCTTTTGAAAGCACGCCTCTTTTGGCTAGATTCGAAGTGGCTGACAAAGTTACGGATACAGTAGCTGCCGCTAGAGCACATGGCGAAGCTGCGACTAAAAGAACTAACCCTCTATAAATACTTTGTGGCCAAGTCCAAGTGGAAGAGGTCTTCCGCTACGGCCCCGAAGGTGATGGCTGTCGCGATCACGTCGATCCGTTTTTCCACGCCGCCCTTCCCAATCGCTTGCGCACCTAGAACGCGACCCGTTTCCCTATCGGCCAGCGCCTTGATGGTCAATTCCTGTCCGCCGAGATACTCGGCATGGTCAGGTTTCAGGTTGTACAGCACCTCAAACTCATAGCCTTCCTTCTCGGCTTCCTTCTCGGTCAAGCCGGTCTGGCCAACATGCAGGTCAAAGATCCGGAAAATGCCGGTTCCCAAGACACCACGGTGCTCCAGGTTTGTGATTAGGACAGAATGGGACTGCTCCCCTAGTGGCACAGGTTGGTAATGTTCATCTACCGGTTCAAATATAATCCAATCTGTATTTACATGCAATTGCCCTTCTTCACATTCGAAAGTCATGGCTGCTGCTTCTGTACTGCCGTAAAGGTCTAGAACGCTAACCTGGAAAACGGATTCTAGCTCCGCACGAACATTGGGATATAATTTTTCTCCCCCTAAAAGGATTGCAACAGGCTGAATATTTAACCGTCCTGCCTTTTGTTCTTCTGCTAGAATTTCCATCGCTGTTGCATACCCCCCAATTAAAGCTGGTTGGTACTCATTCAATTCTTTGACAAGCGTGGAAAGTGGGGAGTGGATAGAAAATGCTCATACTTTTCCGCTTGATGGCCGTCTCAAGCGTAAGCGTTCTGCAGTTGAGAATGCTGTAAAATGCCCAGTCGTAGCGCAAACCGCTGCAACTCGCCCACCTTTAGATACCGCTTTCAATATGTCGCTCCATTTCAATTTTGTTGTTCCGCGAATAGCCATCAATGTTTTCATAATCACATCTGAACCATTATCCTGAATAAAAATCCCGGGTGCTCCGGTTAACCCTGAAGTAGTCGAAACCATATAGCGCCCTAAATAAAGATGTCCAACTAATGACATATTTGAAGTAAATTGCTTCACACCTTCTATGGTGATTTCTGGATCAGTTACCCAATCATTAAAATGGTCCATGAGTTCTGATTTGGTGACTGGAGGGATTTGCTGTAAGCTTGTAATCCGCTCAGGCAACTCGCTGTATTTTTGTGCGTAATATTGAGAGTTTAATCTTGCAAAGTTAATAAGGTCAGATAAACGAGATTGTTGCCGAGAGAATGTCTTCTGGCTTGCCTCGTGTAACCTTCCTGATATCCATAGCTGCTTTTAAAGGTGAAATATTCTCCATTTCTGTCCCTCCTATCTGTTTTAAAAGTTTTATTGTCAGCCTGAATAATTCATAGTTTTTCTAAAATGCTCTCTAAGCGTTGTTCCAACACTGTTTTTTGTTTAGTTATCCGACAC
>NZ_JARBEA010000111.1 GCF_028863945.1 Jeotgalibaca caeni
TGTGTTTTGCAAGACATTCCTACACAATATTGCAAAGAAAAAGTACACACCTTTGCGCCTGAAATTTTTCTCTGATTATTTTGGTCTTGATAGAGCGTTTTTGAGCCGGAAGCTCTCTCCGGTGAAGCTTAAAATGTGTGCGTGATGAATCAAGCGGTCCACCAATGCCGCCGTCAAACGTGTATCGATAAACACCTTATTCCATTGGCTGAACTCCAAATTACTGGTGATGATGATACTTTTCGTTTCATACCAATCACTGATCAGCTGGAAGAGTAACTCGGCACCTTCCTTAGTGAACGGCACATAGCCCATCTCATCTAGGATAACCAACTTCACCTTGTCAAAGCGGTGCTTGAAGATCTCCAACGTGTTGTTCTTCCATTGGCGCTCCAATTCTCCCACCAATTCGGAGACTCGCCAGAAGCGTGTTTCAACACCAGCATGCGTGGCCATTTGGCCAAGAGCACAAGCTAAATGCGTCTTACCAGTTCCTGGGGTACCCACGAAAACGGCGTTTTCTTTTTGGCGGATAAAGGAGAGGCTGATTAACTCTTCCTTTGTGGTCGGATTTGGCAGCGTGATATGATCATGCCAGTCGTAGTTGTCTAAAGTCCGGCGTACAGGGAATTTGGCCTGTTTGAAGAGCCGAGCCGTCTTTAGTTCTTCCCGGCACTTCAATTCATTCTCCAACAGGAATAGCAACCAATCTTCTTTGGTTTCAAAGCCCTCCGTTCCAATGACTCTAGGAATATGAGAGAGCCGCAACTGCTTACAGACCTCTTCTAAACGATCGGTTTCCATCAACTCACCGCCTCCCCATTAGATGACTTGAGAAATGCATCATAGTCATTCCAATCCACATCATAGGCATCCGCTTCTTTCGAAGAACCGATAAGGTCGTAGAAGTTCTGATCAATACCTAACATATCGTTGGTGACGAGAAAAACGAGAAGCTGATCTACACGCTTTGCCTGTTCTTTCCAATCGGGATGGCTGAGATAGAGCTTGATGCGTTCGGGTAGATATTTCCAGTAACGAGAGTAATGCATCGCACGCAATTTGCGCCGCCAATCGAGTAGTATTGCTTGCCAGTCAATCGCTCGTTTCTTCATCATGTAGGGCCGGGGGCCTTCAGCGATAATTTCACCATCCGTGCTAACCAGTTGATAGGAGTCAAAGCGAAGCAGCCCGTAGATGATAGAATGGTTCCGGGCGCGAGGAACATGGATTCGCTCGCCATCCAGCTTGATTTCGTTGTACTTATTGGCTTTTACTTCGATTTCCTTGAAGACTGGATATGCGACATCGGGCAATGCCAAAAGATCCGCTTTTTCCTCAAGCCAGAGTTCACTGATAAGTACATGTTTCTCATAATGAACGCGTTCCCTGTCTTTCGCTAATTGAACCGCCAATGCCTCATTAAAGCTTGCGAAGTCCTTCATGATTGGAGTGGCCGGAAAGAAGTTGTAGCGAATATAGCCGACTTTATTTTCTACGCTGCCTTTTTCATTTCCGCTTCTAGGGTTGCACACCTGTGTCTCAAACCCATAATGCGTAGCGAACTGCAGGAAACCATCCGTTAACACTGCTGGTTCCGTCTTCGACTTTACTTGCGTTACTGCCGTAGACATATTATCAATGCGAATTTTTCGTGGGACGCCGCCAACTTGTCGGAATAGCTCCTTCATTCCTTCAAGTAGACACTCTTGATTCTCCGCTGGTAATGCCACCGCAAATCCGCCGTTACTATATGGAAAAGACATCACGAGTGCTTTGATATCCTTAAAGGCTCCTTCATGGCAGACCTCCATGGTGCCAAAATCCAGCTGCGCTTCCGCCGGAGGATGTTCCAAACGCTCAAAGCCCTGATCTTCATTGGCTTCAACGTAGTGAGTGGCTTTCCAGTCCCTAACGAAATCACAAACCGTGCGATACGAACCGGGGAACCCCTGGTTCTTCAATTCTTTAGTCATAAAGTCAACGGTCCTACGCTTCTTCTTCGGGAGCTTAGAATCTTCAGAAAGCCAGAGAGCAACGATGCCTCCCCAGTGTTCCACATACATCATGCCCGTTTTCTTTCGGACCTTCGGCTCAGGAAAAAGATCCTCATCTGCATACTTTTTTGCGGTGCGCCAGTTAATTTCCAATTCGTCAGCTATGTGTTGAATAGATTTATCGTGATTGTTTCGTAGATTTCTGATAGTATTAATATCGGTCATTGCGAGCATTCCCTTTCTTACCTCCAGTTACAGTGTCGGAACTATAACTTTAGAGGAATTTCAGGACGCCCGCAATGGCTTTTTATTTTACCCTAAGCTGCTTGCGGAGCTATGTACTTTTGCGCTGCAATTGTATGTACGTTTATCTTGCCACAAACA
>NZ_JARBEA010000112.1 GCF_028863945.1 Jeotgalibaca caeni
GGTTCGTGCGCCCAAAAATAGGGTTCATACGCCAATTTTCCTAATGTGAAGCCAAATCAGCTTGCGCATTTAGAAAAACTAATGGCAATTCCGAAAACTGGAATGCTTCATCGTTGAAAAAACATTTTTTCAAGAAAATTTTAGGAGTATGAATAATTCAGGTTATCTAAAATAAAAAGGAGGTTCTCATAACCCACGTCTCAGGGTGTGAGAACCTTTTTCTGTCTTGAATCTGTTTAGATGAAGAGTTAAATTTCGGGCAAAATAAATAAAAAGCTTTCAATCATTCTAATCAAAGGGTATTCCTCGTACTTAAAATCCTAGCCATTGGTAAAACATGATTTATATGGACTTAAAAAGGAGCATCAATCGGTTTTTGTACTATTTTGCGTCAATCGTAATGATAGTAAAATTAATTTTTTCATTTTATAATGACGATAGAAGTTTTATGGAAGGAGTGAGCTCGTTGGCAAGAGAAAAGAAACACATCCCAGGCGTTATTTCGGACTTACGTCGTGATATCATTGAAGTGCCTGAGGTAATTACAAAATGCAGCGGAATTAATATCAATGGCCGAAAATTAAAATCGTTTATCTTTACAACAGATATCGCGATTATTTGTAATACAGATGCTGATGCCGTCCTAGCCGTTTATTCCTTTACACCTCATCCAGGAATCATCCAAGCAATCACATCGGTAGCTTCTATGCCGGTTATTGCTGGAGTAGGTGGAGGGCTGACACATGGCGTTCGGTCCGCTAACATTGCTATGTTCGCCGAGTCACTCGGTTCGATCGCAGTAGTAGTGAATGCCCCTACACCGATTGAGACCATTCGAATGATTGATGAAATGGTGGATGTACCGGTCATTGCGACCATTGCTTCCGACCTGACTGATATAAAGGAACGTGTAAATGCTGGTGCAGACATCTTGAATGTAAGCGGTGGAGCGAAAACGGTAGAAATGGTACGAAACATTCGCAAGGAATTTCCAACGATTCCTATTATTGCAACGGGCGGAAAAACAGATGCAGATATTCTCGAAACGATTGAAGCGGGTGCCAATGCAATTTCTTGGACACCGCCATCTGTCGCAGATATCTTCAAGAAAAAAATGGATAAGTATCGACAAGAAGTTAAAGAAGATTACGAAGCATAAAAAAGAACGAGGCGGGAAGGTTAATGATTCCTGTCTCGATTTTTTATTGACACTGGACTGTATGAACCGTATAATACATCTAGTGTAGCAACGTGCCGTGTTTTTTTACCCTTAGTGTATTACTTGGTTGATACACATAAAATCAGAAAGGTAGGTGGGTATGTCCATGGAGTTTGACCGCCGAAGTCCCGTGTATGAACAAATTGTTCAATATTTCAAAGAGCAGATTGCTAGCGGAAAATATTCTTCAGGAAGCAAAGTCCCCTCAAGAAGAGAGTTGGCTACTGAGTTCAAGATTAATCCAAATACGGCACAACGAGCGTATAAAGAAATGGAGGAACAAGGATTGATTTATACAGAAGGAAATTCCCCAAGTAAGGTTACAGAAGACTTGAACAAAATAAAGAATTTACGTGTAGAGTTAATTGAAGGTTCCTTGCAAGACTTTATTGTTCTGTCCAAACGCTTGGGCTTGTCGATAGAGGAAATTATACAACTAATTCAGCGCAAGTATGAGGAGGAAGGCCGTAATGATTGAAGTACGTGATTTGTATAAAAGTTATGGACGTAAAGCCGTTCTCAAAGGCGTTACGTTCACCATAAAACCAAATGAAATTACTTGTATTACAGGACTCAATGGTACAGGGAAGACAACCCTCATGAATTGCATCATGCGTTGTGTTTTGCAAGACATTCCTACACAATATTGCAAAGAAAAAGTACACACCTTTGCGCCTGAAATTTTTCTCTGATT
>NZ_JARBEA010000113.1 GCF_028863945.1 Jeotgalibaca caeni
AAATCGAGTAGGAGGAGCCTCACGGCTCCGACCTCTCACACCACCGTACGTACGGATCCGTATACGGCGGTTCAATATCTTGCGTAAGCAGACTCTACCATTTCGCTTAGGGATACTAAGCCCCAGTGGTGGAGTCTTTCGTTTGTAAGGGCCCAGTGAACCTCTGGTGATTTAGATAATCTCCAGTATTTCTTTCTGGAATAACCGATTCTTTTGGCACTATCTAAATTTAATCCATATTTTAATAACTTCGTTATTTTTGTTTTTGGTAGTTTCCATCTTTTGAGAATAAGCTGTCTGATTCTGTGATGTATCCAAGGTTCTATTTCTTTCTGAATAAAAGATTTAATGAACCCTAATCCAAAGTAACCAATCCATCCTCTTGTTACTTGGTTGATTTCATTTAGAATAGTTTTGAAATCCCCAGGACGTTTGCGACTGGTTCGTCGTTTCAATTCTGCTCTAAATTTCTTTTTAGCTTCTTTGGTAGGTATAAAACGACAAGTTCCATTCACTTGTTTCATCAGACAGCTCAAGAACTTTAAACGGGTAGGTGAGCCAACTTTGCTTTTATCTGTATTGACAATCAGCTTGAGATCTCTTTCAATAAAACGAGATACACTTTCTAGCACACGTTCTCCTGCTCGTTTTGTTCTTACATAAATGACGAAGTCATCTGCGTATCGTACAAAATGATGTCCTCTTTTCTCAAGTTCTTTATCCAGTTCATGTAAGTAGACATTGCTGAGAAGGGGCGATAATACGCCTCCTTGCGGTGCGCCTGTTTTACTTTCTACGAATTCGCCAGACAGGTCTATGACACCACTCATCAAGAACTTACGGATAACCTTAAGAATCGCCTTATCTTGAATAAACTGTTCAAGATGGTACATCAACTTATCATGATTAAGCGTATCGAAACATTGTTTTAAGTCACAATCCACCACCACTTTATAGCCTTCTTCATAGTACGCTACGCATTGTTTTAATGCTGTGTGTGTTCCTTTTCCTGGTCGGAACCCATGACTTTGAGGAAGAAATTGAGGGTCGATAATCGGTTCAATCACTTGTCTGATGGCTTGTTGTACCACTCGGTCACGTGCGCATGGTATTCCTAGTTTACGCTTCGTTCCGTTAGGCTTTGGAATTTCTACTCGTTTGACTGGCTTGGGTTTGTAAGTACCATCCAAAAGTTTCTGCCTTAACGGCAAATAAAACTCTTCAATATGTTCTTCTACTTCCCAAACCGTCATTCCATCTACTCCAGCTGCGCCTTTATTGCGTCTGACCGCTTTTGCAGCTGCGAGTAAATTGTCTTTACTTACAACGAGCTCCATCAACGATGGAGACTTACGATACATTTCCTTCATATTACCTAGAGGCATACTCTACACATCTACATACTCTTTCGGTTCCACCTTGTCCCTCTGTAGAATGCCAACCGCTCGGTTGTTTTCTGTAGTTAACGTATCCTCTAACCTCCAATCTATAACTTTGTATGAATATTGTTCGGTCCTTCAGTACATTTTCCCTACTATGACCTCTGCTGACTTCTGTCTATTCGTTGTTACTACGATAGTTTTTATCGCTAGACAGACCTCCCCAGGTAAGGTGCGATAACCTTCCACTCATGTCACTGCCTCATTTACTAAATGGGATTCGTGCAGTATTGGACTTTGCTTTGTGTTGCAAGCTCGTCCGTCCCAATCCAGCCTCCATATGAGATTTCTGTTCGTCAGTGCGAGTATTTGCTTTCAGCTTCCTTCAGATTCCACCTCACGGTGGACACCCTTGCCTTCAGCTAACAGTTCCTACTGCCAAGCCTGTAGTGGACTTTCACCACCAAGTTATCGCCCATGCTGGGCGCACAACAAA
>NZ_JARBEA010000114.1 GCF_028863945.1 Jeotgalibaca caeni
TTGATACTTACAACCAAAAATTCCTAGGTCGCAGTCATAAAGGTTTCCAACAGGCCGAAGGCGAGCTCGAACAAATGCTGAGTCAACCGATGGAGAATTAGAAACAATCTACAGTAGGGAAGAACCATTTACACAAAATTATTGACGCTCCCCCCTCCGTTTCACTTGATAAATCTATTAATTAAAGTATATCATTTCAAAATATAAATTATTGAAATATATTACACAATTATAAATTTTATGACTGGGAACAGCGTAAGTTGGGAGAGCTAATGACTGTAACTTCTGTGAAAAGAATTCATCAGTCAGATTGGACTAATTCAGGGATTAGATTCTTAAGAGCAAGGGATATAGTTTCAGCTTCGAAAAATGAGGAACCAACCGATTATTTGTATATTTCAGAAGAAAAATACAATGAATATTCACTTATTTCTGGAAAAGTCTCAAGAGGAGATTTATTAGTAACGGGGGTGGGTTCAATTGGAGTTCCTATGTTAATTACCAATGATAATCCAGTTTATTTTAAAGATGGAAATATTATTTGGTTCAAAAATAATAATACAATTGACGGTGATTTTTTTTACTATTCATTTGTACATCATAAAACTCAAAAGTATATTCAAGATGTTGCGGGAATTGGAACTGTTGGAACATATACAATAGATAGTGGAAAGAAAACGCCTATTTCATTACCAGAAACAAAAGAACAAAATAAGATTGGTAATTTCTTCAAACAGCTGGATAACACTATCGCTCTTCATCAGCGTAAACTGGAAGCTTTGAAACAATTGAAGAACGGCTTATTACAGAAGATATTTCTTACAGACAAGCAAAAAGTTCCACAGATTCGTTTCGCAGGTTTTGAGAAAGAATGGGAAAAGTGCAAGTTAGAAAATGTAGCTCATATTGTTGGAGGGGGAACTCCGAGTACCAGTAATGAAAATTTTTGGAATGGTGATATTGATTGGTATTCTCCAGCGGAAATCGGTGAACAAAGGTATTTATACGAAAGTAAAAAAAAAATAACAAGTCTAGGATTACAAAAAAGTTCGGCTAAACTTCTTCCAATAGGTACAGTATTATTTACATCCCGTGCAGGTATTGGAAATACAGCAATATTATCTAAGGAAGCGGCAACGAATCAAGGATTTCAATCAATTGTTCCTAGGAGTGGACAATTAGATTCTTATTTTATTTTCTCAAATACAAATAGTTTAAAGAGATATGGCAATAAAACTGGAGCGGGATCTACATTTGTGGAAGTTTCAGGTAAGCAAATGGGGGAAATGCCTCTTTTAATACCTTCATTTAATGAACAAGCTAAAATAGGAGTTTTTTTTAAACTCCTTGATGACACTATAGCTCTTTACCAAAACCAACTAAATCAACTTCATTCTTTAAAGAGTACATTCTTACAAAAAATGTTTGTTTAAAAATTATAGTAATATCTTGAAAAATGAGAACTCCCATCAAAGCTTTTTCCAAAGTGTTTGATAGGAGTTTTTATATAAAAACATTTATATAAGTATAGCTAAATGTCGAATAATTTTATCGTTATCCTGATTTTCTAGTTCTTGTATAATATGCAAATAAGTTTCTTGAGTCGTAGTCATACTAGAATGACCTAATCTTTTGGCTACGCTAGCAATTGAAACACCTGCGAAAAGCAATAATGACGCATGGGTATGTCTAAGACTGTGTATGGTAATAACCGGAATTTGTACCCTTTCACATAACACTTTTAGTCGATTATTAATAGTTGTGTTTTGCAAGACATTCCTACACAATATTGCAAAGAAAAAGTACACACCTTTGCGCCTGAAATTTTTCTCTGATT
>NZ_JARBEA010000115.1 GCF_028863945.1 Jeotgalibaca caeni
TGGTATGCTATCCGTCAATAGGACAGTGAAATATTTTAACAGTTTTATAGACTGCCTCCCTGTTATGGAGGCAGTTTTTTTGCGCATGTAGCTTGCCGCGCTCACAAAAGGTATGGGTTCTTTAGGCCGCATTGTAATAGTTGTGATGAAACGCCATTGGCGTCATGATATGTAATTTCCTTTGAATCCGTTTGTTATTGTAATATTCCATATAGCTGTGAATCATCGCAACTAAAGAAGAACAACTTGTGAACGTGCGACGGTAGTACTTTTCGCGCTTGATAATCCCCCAAAATCCTTCCATGGGACCATTATCAATACAACGCCCTACTCGAGACATGCTTTGGCACATGCCTGCCTTCTCCAGCCTTTTATAGAATTGTTTGTGTGTATATTGAAATCCGCGATCACTGTGAAACAGGGGATGAGCGTCCGGTTCTTTATTTGTGGCCGCATCAAAAGTTTGGAAAACCAAAGACAAATCATTACGATCACTGATTTCATACGCAACGATGCGACGGTCATAAAGATCCAATATGGCACTCAGATATATTTTTTTGATTTTGGTTCCCTCGTAATACTTAAATTCTGTCACATCGGTTAGCCATTTTTCATTAGGAGCGTCCGCACGAAAATCACGGTTAAGACGATTTTCAGCGATATGATATGGATGATACCCAGCTTTGGTGATGCTATTTGCACGATGTTTGATTCGTGACTGGATTTGTCGACTCCGACAAATCCGAAGAGCCCGTGTATCGCTAATAAAAATACCATGGCTGTATGCCAACTCGTCACGAATTCGACGATGCCCCATATCGTCATGTTCTTCGTGAATTTGTTTTGCCACTTCCGCGATTTGGGTATTGTGAATTTCCCTTGGGCTTTGTGGTTGCTTGAGCCAGCGGTAATATGCGGATCTTGTCACACGTAATATTTTACACATTACTTTTACCGGATAGCCCTTCTCCGTATGGAGTTGCTGGATAGTCTTATACTCTACTCGATTTCTTACTTCTGCCAGCGATTCCTCCTTTCTAATTCTTGGAATTTTTTTGTGACATCAAGTTCCATTTGGAGACGTTGATTTTCGCGTTTCAGTTGCGCCAATTCATCCTGAAGTGTTTCCTCCGGAGTCCGGCTAGGCAATGTTCCTTTTCTACGCCCGCGGCGGTCTTCCAATCCTGATTTTCCCAGTTTTTCATATCTCGCTACCCATTGGTAGACGTTTTGATAGGAAACGCGATATTTTTGAGCCATGGCCCCATAGTTTTTTTCGTTCGCCAAACAGTCCAATACAATTTCTAGACGCTCGTCTATTTTTTTCGTGTGGCTTCTACTCATAGCGCTTCCTCCACGTTCTGTTTTGAAGTCTTTATGAGTATTATAAACCTTTAACCAGTCTTGTAGTTGGGACTTATTACGCAATCCGTATTTTTTTGCGATATCGACTAAGCTCCCGAAGCCATCAAGATAGTCCAAGACAGCGGCTCGTTTCAATTCCTTGGGATAGTGGGTATTTTTGCTCATTGGAAGCAGGGCCGTAGGACCGCAGTTCTCGTAAAGCATAATCCATCTGTTAATGGCCGAGGGGGACACCCCTAATGTTTCCCCAGCTCTTGCAATAGATATTTCATTATTAATACATCTCTCAACCAATTCACATCTCTCTTCAAATGTGTGTTTCATTTGACGTTTAGGCATGACAAAACCCCCTATATAGGACTTGAATTAATTCAGTGTCCTATATAGAGGGAGCATATCA
>NZ_JARBEA010000117.1 GCF_028863945.1 Jeotgalibaca caeni
AAGTAAAAAAGTTCCACACCCTTTAGTCGTTCGATGGTGTGGAACTTTTTAGGATTGGGGACTTTTGTCCCAGCCCCTTTTTATTTACATTATTTTGCTGCTGCTAAACGCTTGTTTACTTCATCCCAGTTTACAACGTTCCAGAACGCTTTGATGTAGTCTGGACGAACGTTTCTATAGTTCAAGTAGTAAGCATGTTCCCAAACGTCTAATCCTAGGATTGGCGTTTTGCCTTCCATTAGAGGGCTGTCTTGGTTTGGAGTAGAAGTAACTTCTAGTTGACCGTTGTTAACAACCAACCATGCCCAACCTGATCCGAAACGACCAGTTGCTGCTGTAGTGAATTTTTCTTTGAAATCTTCGAAGCTACCAAATGCTTCTTCAATTGCTTCTTTTACTTCTCCTGTAGGTTCGCCGCCACCATTTGGTGAAAGGATTTCCCAGAAAAATGCATGGTTCGCGTGTCCGCCAGCATTGTTGCGTAATGCTGTACGAACGTCTTCTGGTACAGAGTCAATATTTTTCAATAATTCTTCTACAGACATGTCTGCTAGGTCCGCATGTTTTTCTAATGCTGCATTCGCATTTTTCACATACGTTGCATGGTGTTTGTCATGGTGCAACTCCATTGTTTCTTTGTCGATATGAGGCTCTAACGCATCATATGCATATGGTAAATCTGGTAAAGTGAAAGTCATATTCTAATTCCTCCTAAACTTTTTTCAATCTACTACTAGAGTACCATTAGAATGAAAATAATTCAAAATAATTGTCCTGTTTCAGCTTTGTTCGTTGCGTTTTCTTTCTTTATTCGCTAAGCTAGTACTATATTTTATTGATCAGAAAAGAGTGGTTACTATATCTTTCTTCCGTACGCTTCTACAAGCCTTTATTGATCCTTCTACCCTTTGGAAGGCAACTCTGTTAACTAAGAAAAAAACGATCCAACTTTTTCTACTACTAACGCTCATTATTTCGATTCCTTTTTTTGTTGCTGGGTATCAAAGCATTCGAAATATGAACGTGGACGCACAAACAGTAGAAAAACGGTTGCCTGCTTTTGAAATAAAAGAGGGTGGAATTGTTTTTGAAGAACCAATTGATCAAGCCATTGTAGTAAGAACAAACACAATGAACTTGATTGTCGATGTACATAATCAATATGAGGATCGTCTGGAGCAACGTGATCTGGAAAATACTCAAGTTGGAATCGTATTTAAAGAAAATCATTTTTTAATTCACACAGCGCAGATTCCCATCCAGATATCTTATGAGAATGCAGATGGGCTGACGGATCAATTCTTCCGCTCGATGCTCCACCGCTTTAGTACCGTCAATTTCGTAATGATTGTTTCGATTATGTTTGGTAGTTTCATCCCTGGAATAATAGAAGCCGCGTTTCGTTACTTGATTTTCAGTTTGGCAGCGAATGTTCTCGCTGCATTTATGCGACTGCGCATTCCGTTCTCCTTTAACTGGAGAATCATGATGGTAGCCAGTGTCGTTCCGACCTTGTTCTTTGCTATCTTAAACAGTTTCTATATCTTCCCGCCTGCTCAACTTACCATCCTCTTGGGAATTTGTCTTTACATGTATCGCAAAGGACTCATCAGTCATTTTAAGAACTTAAATTAAACATACTAAGATTAGTAGGTAGAAACCCCGACGGGGGTTCCTGCCTACTATTTTCTTTTTTTCAGATATAGTAGT
>NZ_JARBEA010000118.1 GCF_028863945.1 Jeotgalibaca caeni
AGGAAAAAGCTCTCGGTCTGCGGCAACAGAACAAGAGCCCTCTAAAAATTTAAAATTTTAACACCTACATGATACCATGGGTAGTGACTTTTTGCGCTTTTTTTAGCTTGTGTTTTCATATAAAAATGACGGTTACAAATACTGGAGGTAATCTCTCCACGGATACTGGTCTCGTTTTAGTTAAAGAATTCCTTTATTCAATCGGATTCGAACAGTTGATGGAGAAAGAGCTGCATTTTCAAGACTATCGTCTTTCACCTACACATTCGAATGAAACCCTCCTTGAACAACTGATTTTCCAATTAATTGCAGGCTATGATACCGATGCATCTGCCAACATCTTACGTCATGATCCTTTCTTCCAGCAGATGCTTGAAAAATCTGTATTGGCTTCACAACCTTCGCTTTCGTGTTTTTGGGATCGTATTAGTGAGAGTCCCGATGCACTTTTGCAGCTACAAGCGCTCAATCAAGTGATGCTGGATAAGGTCCGCATACAACGGAATGCAACAGAAATGGTATTGGATTTGGATTCTACATATAGTGACACCTACGGCAATCAAGAAGAAACGGCCTTCAATACACATTATCAAACGACCGGTTATCATCATCCGCTCGTTGCCTTCGATGGTCTGACCAAGGACTTTCTGAAGGCGGAACTGCGTTCCGGAAACACATACTGCTCAACCGGGGCAGCCGATTTTTTGAATCCGCTTCTTGAACACTATAATCAGATCGTTCCAGTCAGCACCATTCTTGTCCGCGCAGATAGTGGCTTTGCAGCGCCGGAACTGTATGACCTCTGTGAAGAAAAAGAGCATCAGTACGTCATTCGGCTCAAACGGAATGCCCGCTTGCATGAGTTCGCGGAACAGTTTGTTCAAGTTGGGGATGAGACCGAATGGAGTCAGAAGGAAGAGCATTTCTACTCCATTCGCTACCAAGCCGGCACTTGGAAGCATGATCGTAGGGTTTGCATTCGTTCTGTCAGGGAAGCAAATGAACTGATTTTCCACCATGAATTCATTATCACCAATCTATCCGATGTTGTCTCGACTGAACAAGTCTACCAAACGTATTGGAAGAGAGGTACGATGGAGAATTTCATCAAGGAAGCCAAGAATGGCTTCTTCTTCGACAAGACGGACAGTTCTCATTTCTTGGAGAATGCCGTCCGCATGATGGTCAGCGTCCTTTCCTATAACATCAACAATTTTATACGCACACTAGCTTTCCCGGAAAAGGCCAAAGGCCTACAGATACAAAGTATTCGTCTTCGGTTTTTCAAGATCGCTGGGAAACTGATCCACAGCGGAAGACGCATGATGCTAAAACTCAGCACCCATCATGTCTACCAAGATGAATTTTTTCATATCCTACGGCAAATTCAATCCTTGTCTTGGTGAGGAGACCCCGCAAATTTAAAAAAACGTTCGAACAAAGGGATTAGTATGTCCAAAAACACAATAACAATCGCATTCCGTGCTTCTTTTCGTCTCTAAGAGACGTTTTGAAAGGGAAAAAATAATAGCTCTGCCAAAAATCCAATATTGCAGATGAAATAGAGTTGTTCATATCAAGATTTGGGGTGGTATGAATAATTCAGGTGATACAATACACCAAATTCTCTTTCTTTGAGTTTCTCAATGAGTGCTTCTGTTGCCGCTTGGAATGATTTAGTTGT
>NZ_JARBEA010000119.1 GCF_028863945.1 Jeotgalibaca caeni
TTTAGAATTTCTGTAGTAAAATCGTTCATATGGAAGTCCTCTTTTCTGTGAATGTGTTGTGGTAACTCTATTCTACAGAAGGGACTTCCTTTTTTCTATTTACACAAAATATTTTACACTCTCTATAAAATATCAAAATAGGAAATAAGTTAAATAAAAGATTCGTTTCTTTTTTCTATATAGTAGAATGAAATCAGCAGATATAAAACGAGAATAGGTGGAGATGTAACGTGCAAGAGTGGCTGTTTCCTTGTAATCCAAATTACTATGATGTCATGGGGGCATTTGGAGCAATAAATAAAATAAACTGGAAACAAAATAGAGATGTCTTAGTAGGTGATACGGTTTACATATATATTAGTAAACCAGACCAAGAGATAAAATATGAAACAAAAGTTGTAGAGGTAGATTTACCACGTACGACTATTGACGATTCTAAATTTGTCAAAGATGGCACGACGTATGTTAATCATGGTAGATATATGACGTTAGAATTTGTAAAAGAATTTAAGAACAGAGAGTTAACTTATCAAGATATGGTCCAAAATGGTCTGAGAACAGTACAGAGTCCAGTTAAGATTAGTGATCAGCTTAAACTCTTTATTAATAGTAGAAAAAATATAGGTAAGTATAGTCAGGAAAAGCAATACTTCTTTGTGTTTCAGAATGAATCCTATAAAGATGAGAAAGCAGGACAGTATTTATGGGCACCGAAAAGTAATCAAAAGAAGCATAATATCTCTCACTGGAAAAGAATGACTGAAATAAAAAAAGACGATATTATTTTCCACAGTGTAAACCGTAAAATTAAAGCGATCAGCATTGCCCAGACAAATTGCTTAAGTGAAGACCGTCCTCCAGAATTAAAAGAAACATGGACGACTGCTGGTTGGAAGGTTAGTTCAAAGTATTATGAGTTGGAAGAAGAATTTAATATATCGGATCATATAGAGGTGTTGATGAAATTACAACCTGATAATAATGGTCCATTCAATGTAAATGGTAATAGAAAGCAAGGTTATTTGTTCTCAGCTAACAAAGCAATGTTCGACTATATTATGGAAGAGGTAATTAAAGTTCAAAAAAACAGTTCAAATCGCTCAATACTACAAGAATTATTGGAACAGCAAGTAGATATTGAAGAACGACTGGATCAAGAATTAGTAGATGGCATTGATGGGTTAATAGAGGCCTATGTAAATCAACCTGTTGATTATAAGCCACAGCCCGAACCTAAACCCCAGTTAGATTTTCTAGGTAAAAAAAGTTCTTATAAGAGGAATAAGGAAGTGGCTATCAAAGCACTAAAGCGAGCGAATTATGAATGTGAAATAGATAAATCGCACCCAAGCTTCAAAAGAAGGACTACCAAAGTGAATTACACAGAGCCACATCATTTAATCCCGATGGCAAAGCAAGGTAATTTTAGTTATTCATTAGATGTCGAGGCTAATATTGTATCTCTTTGTAGTAATTGTCATAACCAAATCCATTATGGTGCTGATTATAAAGAAATGATTAGTAAATTACACATAAAAAGAGAAAAAGAGTTAACACAAGCTGGTATTCAAATCGATTTAGGTACTCTCATTGAGTACTATTAACCTGAATAATTCATAGTTTTTCTAATATGCTCTCTAAACCTTGTCCCGTCCTTGTTTTTCATATTGTTATCCGACAC
>NZ_JARBEA010000012.1 GCF_028863945.1 Jeotgalibaca caeni
TATTGAACCGCCGTATACGGATCCGTACGTACGGTGGTGTGAGAGGTCGGAGCCGTGAGGCTCCTCCTACTCGATTTCCCATACAAATAAAGTTAATTATTATCTTTTTTCTTAGATTTCTTCTTTCTACTTTTTCATACGCCAATTTGTGGTAAAATATGAAGTAATTTGTGTTATCCTAGCATTAACAAAGGAAAGAAGGTACATGATTGGCTGTTTTTTCTCTTAAAGCCCCCAAGATTGCAATCGATTTAGGCACTGCCAATACGATTGTTTACGTAGAGGGAAAGGGCATCGTAGTTGAAGAACCCTCTGTAATTGCGCGAAATATTTATACGGGAGAAATTTTAGCGGTTGGGAATGAAGCCTTTCAGAAGATTGGCAATGCTCCTGGCAGTACCGTTGCCTCACGTCCACTGAAAGACGGTGTGATTGCAGACTTTGAATCAACAGTTGAAATGATCAAGTACTTTATCAAAAAAGCGGTACAGTTTTCTTTGAAGAAACCATCCATTCTCATCTGTGCACCAAGCGGTATCACCAATGTAGAGAAAAGAGCTATCATAGATGCCTCACAGCAGGCCGGAGCGAGCCATACGTTCTTGATTGACGAGCCTTATGCGGCCGCACTGGGAGCAGGATTGCCGGTTCTGCAGCCGATTGGAACGATGATTATCGATATTGGCGGCGGAACAACGGATGTTGCGACCATTTCTCTTGGAAATTTGGTTAAAAGTCGTTCGCAAAAAGTGGGCGGCGATAAAATGGACGAAGCGATTCTCACTTATGTAAAGAAAAATTATTCACTGCTTATCGGTGAACGTACAGCTGAAGCTGTTAAGAAAAAATTAGGTTCTGCAAGTCCAGTACTTGCGTCTCGTTATGGCACGTTTCAAGTGCAGGGAAGAGAAGAAGGGACCGGTATTCAAAGAACGGTCACGCTAGAAGCTACAGAAGTAGCAGAGGCGATCCAAGAAAACATTCAGGTCATCATTCAACTCGTTAAGGAAGTCTTGGAAGAAACGGCACCAGAAATTGCTTCTGATGTCATTACTCAAGGCGTAGTATTGACGGGGGGAGGAGCCTTGTTGCGAGATATAGCAGAAGTATTCCAAGAAGCACTCCAATTACCTGTTCGAGTGGCAGCAGACCCATTGCATTCTGTTGTACTAGGTACAGGAGACTCCTTAAAAAATATTGATAAATGGAAAAAGAATTACCTGCAAACTATGCGGTGAAAGTGGAAAGGAAATGAAGATTTAAGATGAATCAATTTTTTAATAACAAGAGAATGATCGTACTACTAATTTCTGTGATCATCTTTATCAGTACCATAGCCTTTTCGATCTCGCGCAATCGTGAAGATGCCTCCATTCCACAAGTTTTTCTCAATGATGTGACGGGGATTGCGACGAATCTTTTTTCCAAACCAGCGGAAGCCGTGAATCGCTATGTCGATTCCGTGGACAATTTGCTGCATACGTATGAAGAAAATCAAGCGTTGAAGAAAAAGATTGAATCGATGGATGAAATGCAAGGACGTATTTATTCTCTTGAACAAGAAAACTTGGGAATGAAAGAAGAGTTGGAATTGCAGAGCACGCTCACTGAATATGCGCGTACGAGCGCTACAGTGATTGCACGCAATCCAGATAACTGGCTGGATCAAGTGGTCATTGATAAGGGTAGTAAAGATGGTATCGAAGTAAATATGTCTGTGATGTCAGGGAACGGTTTAATTGGTCGCGTTGCTGAAGTAAGTCCGACGACTGCGAAAGTACTTCTTTTATCAACGGGGAACGACTCTGTCAACCGTGTCTCAGCAGAAATTCAAATGGCTGACACACCTGTACACGGAATTGTTGATAACTATGACGGTGAAGAGGGCACGCTGATTATGTCAGAAATTGATCCGAAAGCCAAGATCGAAGAGGGTACACCTGTTGTTACTTCAGGTCTTGGCGGACTTTCTCCAAGTTCCTTATTAATCGGCTCCGTAAAAGAAGTTCGAATGGACGAATATGGTTTGTTCCAAGAAGTGACCATTGAGCCGGCTGGTAATTTAACGGACGTCCGTTACGTAACGGTAATCATGCGTGAAAGCGAAGGTGCAGAATAATGGGACAAAATCGCGCCTTGAACCATGTTTATCTGATTCCCATTTTCCTGTATCTAGCATTGGTGTTCGATGGAATCGTGATGAATTTGTTCGCTGGGCAATTAATTGATCAAAACTATGTTTTAACGCCTCGCTTCATTTTATTAGTATTTGTTTTGTTTACGGTATTTTTTCCCAAACAACCGCTGTTTCTTTATGCGTTGTTGTTTGGGATTGTCTATGATAGCTTTTATTCGGGTGTAATTGGCCTCTATGCTGCGGGATTAGCCACGATTATGTATGTGTTGAAACGAATCCAGCCTCATATTGTACCGACTCCCATCGTAATGATTGCCTTGTTTGTTTTAGCGATTGGTTATCTGGAAATTTTTATTTTTGGCATGTATACCTTCTTAGGTTATGCAAATCTTTCCTTTGAAGTATTCTTGTCCTCGAGGCTAGGGCCAACGCTGCTGTTGAATATTATTCTGTTCCTCGCATGCTACTATCCGCTCTACCGGATGAGTCAGTGGATGTATCAGTAAAATCAATCGTAAATTTTTTTGAGATTATTTTCTTGCAATTTAAAAAAGCTGTGATATGATATTCCTACCTAATAGAAATGCGAAGAAGAGAAAAAGTAGTTTTCTTTCAATCCCTAGAGAGCTTGCGTTTGGTGAAAGCAAGTGTTTGAAGAAGATGAACACACATCTCAGAGCAAGTGAGCTGAAAAGACTTCTGTCTCGAGTAAGCGAACTCGGTCGTGCCCGTTACAGCACTAGCGTTTAGTAGTTTTGAACGCGATGAGGCAGTGTCCTGCAAAGGCATTGCGAAAAAAGGTGGAACCACGTAGCAAATAGCTATCGTCCTTTAAATTCCTATATCAGGAGTTTAAAGGACTTTTTTTATTGGTCCGCATGCAACCAATAAAACCGTTGGCGAAATCATTCCATTTCATTTGGGAAAACCATTATCCAAATTATAGGGGGAAAAGAACATGAAAAAATTATTTTTATTATTTGCATCTGTATCCATTTTGGCAGCTTGTGGTAATGAGGAAACAGAGACAGGTTCAGTAAAAGATACGTATGTAGTCGGAATTGATGAGACATTTGCTCCAATGAGCTTCCGTAATAATGAGGGAGACATTGTCGGGTTTGACGTGGATTTAGCAGAAGAAGTTGGCGAAATGATGGGAGTAACTTTTACTTTTCAGCCAATTGACTGGGTCATGAAAGAAACGGAATTGAACGCTGGGAATATTGATTTAATCTGGAACGGGTACAGTATTACAGAGGAACGGAAAGAAAAAGTTGCCTTTACCGATCCGTATTTAGACAACAAACAAATTATAGTTACATTAGCAGACAGCGATATTGAAACGAAAGCAGACTTGGCTGGAAAAGTAGTCGCAACGCAACAAGGATCCGCAACACTGGACGCTTTGAATGCAGATGAAACAGGTGTGGTTGAGGAGTTTGACGGTGGTGAGCCAATCCTTTATCCAACGTTTACCGATGTATTTAACGACTTAGATAGCGGACGCAGCGAAGCGATTGTGGTGGATGAAGTACTAGGCCGCTACATCATGAAGCAAAAGGGTCAGGAAAACTATAAAGTATTGGAAGAGAACTTCGGCGAAGAAGAATACGGGGTTGGGGTACGCAAAGATGATACTGAATTACTGGACAACTTGAACGAATCCCTAGATGAACTGAAGAAAAATGGGACCTATGATGAAATCTACCAAACTTGGTTTGCAGAGTAGGTGGCCGCTATGAAAAAATTATTCTTACTCATGAGCCTCTTATTTTTAACCGGATGTGCAGAAGCAGCAGAGCAGGAGGAAACGCTCGTCATTGGTATGGACGAGACGTTTGCGCCAATGGGATTCTTGGATGAAGACGACAATGTCGTTGGATTCGATGTTGACTTGGCGAAGGAAACGTTTGACCGACTGGGATACGATATTGAATTCCAATCCATCGATTGGGCAATGAAGGAAACAGAATTGAATACAAAAAATATTGATTTGATCTGGAACGGATACGCCGTAACACCAGAGCGCGAAGAGAAGGTCTTGCTGAGCGAACCGTACCTAGCAGATTCACAAATGATTGTCGTTCGCAAAGATAGTGACATTCAACTGAAAGCAGACTTGACTGGCAAGATCCTTTCTACCCAACAATCATCCAGCTCAATTGATAAAATTAAAGCAGATCCATCTGGAATTTATCAAGAAATTGAAGGCGACTTGGTGCTTTATCCAACTAACAACAACAGTTTCATGGACTTAGAAGCTGGCAGGGTGGATGCAATTGTAGTCGGTGAAACATACGGCAGATATTACATCAAAGAAAGCGGCAATGAAGATACATTCCGCATTTTGGAAGAGAACTTCGGTCAAGATAACGTAGCGGTTGCGCTACGCAAAGAAGATACAGATTTGAAAAAGAAAATCGACCAAACATTGGCAGAGATGCAAGAAGATGGCGCATATGACGCAATCTATCAAAAATGGTTTTTCACTGAGTAACGGAAAGAAGGAATAAAATGGAACTGCTACAAACAATTTGGCCTTCCTTACTGGATGGTTTTATCACTACACTAAAAATATTCTTCATCGTTGGGATCACCAGTATTCCCTTGGGCTTTTTGATTGCAGTCATTCGGGTTTATGCCCCAAAATGGATTGGAGCATTGGTACAGGGTTACGTTTTCGTTATGCGTGGAACTCCACTCTTGCTTCAATTGATGTTCTTTTTCTTCGGCCTTCCTTTCGTAGGAATTGTCATGGACCGATTCACAGCTGCCATTTTAGCTTTTATTATTAACTATGCAGCTTACTATGCGGAAATCTTCCGCGGCGGAATCTTAGCAATTCCGCGTGGTCAATTCGAATCGATTTCCGTACTGGGAATCGGACGGGTACGCGGATTCATCCGCATCATCATTCCTCAAGTATTCCAAGTCGTGCTTCCGTCAGTAGGGAACGAAGTTATTTCCCTGGTTAAAGATACTTCCCTCGTTTACATTTTGGGAATCGGCGAGCTTTTACGGGCCGGTCAAATTGCTTCCAACACCTATGCATCCCTCATTCCATTTTTAGGAGTAGGGGCCTTGTACTTGATGGTGACGGCAATCATTACCGTAATCTTAAACAACTTAGAAGCACGTAGAAAATATTAGGAGGAATGAAGATGCTTTTAGAAGCAACCAATCTAACGAAAGACTATGGTGAAGGAGCGGTCTTAAAGAACTTCTCCTTCACCATCGATCAAGGAGAAATCGTTGTTCTAGCGGGGAAATCAGGAACTGGAAAGACAACGTTAATGCGAATTATTAATAATCTAGAACGTGCAGACCAAGGAACCGTGGCGATTGCAGGCATTTATCTCTGTCAGGAGTCGCCAAACGGAGCGGAATATGTCTCTCGTAAAGAACGCAGACTCTATCAAAATCAAATCGGAATGGTATTCCAAGATTATTCCTTGTTCCCAAATTTAACGGTTCTGGAAAACCTATTGGAAGCTCCCTTGGCACAGAAATTGAGCAGCCGCCAAGACTTAACAAAAAAGGCCGAAGAATTATTAAATGAAATGGATATTTTAGAGCAAAAAGACCGGATGCCAAGTACGCTGTCTGGCGGCCAAAAACAGCGTGTAGCCATTGCTCGGTCCATGATGTTGAATCCAAAGGTACTATGCTTTGATGAGCCGACTTCAGCGCTGGACCGCGAGTCTTCAGACAGCATCGGACGCTTGATTCAAGGAATCGCCGAGCGGGGAACAGGTATCTTAATTGTTACGCATGACTTGGAATTTGGGGAAAAGTACGGAACTCGAATTCTTTCTTCCACCACTTTTATCTAAAAGTCATCTTTTTATTGACGGAAAGTTGGGTTTCTGGTAAACTACTCGTGTTGTAAATGTGCGCACCACAGCTACAACCGCTCGATTAGAAGTTAGGTAAGTCCCTTGTGGCACTTCGTTCGGCGAGTCTAAGTCTAATAAGGAGGTGCAGAATATATGTACGCAATCATCAAAACTGGTGGTAAACAAGTTAAAGTTGAAGTTGGCCAAGCAATCTACATTGAAAAATTGAATGTTGAAGCTGGTGAACAAGTTACATTTGAAGAAGTTGTATTCGTAGGTGGAGAAGACACTAAAATTGGTGTTCCATTTGTAGAAGGTGCAACAGTTGTAGGTACAGTTGAAAAACAAGGCCGCGACAAGAAAGTAACAACTTTCAGATACAAGAGAAGAAAAGACTCTCACCGTAAACAAGGTCATCGTCAACCTTATACAAAAGTTATTATCGACGCAATCAACGCATAAGAGATGTGAAAGCAATGATTACAGCAAAATTTAGTCACGATGAAGAAGGGCAAATTTGTTCCTTTGAAATTACCGGTCATGCCGGCTACGCGGATGCTGGAGAAGACATCGTCTGTGCTGCGGTTTCGGTTCTAGCAATCGAAACAGTTAACAGCATCGACAAGATGGTCGATCACCAAATGATCGTGAAGGAAGCGGATCAAGACGGAGGATATTTATATGCTCACGTTCAATCCAACCTTTCTCTTAAACAGCAAGAAATCTCGCAGATTTTGCTGCAGCATTTGTACTTATCACTGCAGGATGTCAGCGCGACTTATCCTGACTTTGTGCAACTAAAAAATACACAATAAAAACCGAAATAGGGAGGTGCACCTCATGTTGAAATTAAATCTACAACTATTCGCTCACAAAAAAGGGGGCGGTTCTACTTCTAACGGCCGCGATTCCGAATCCAAACGTCTAGGCGCAAAACGTGCTGATGGCCAAATGGTTTCTGGTGGTTCTATTTTGTACCGTCAACGCGGAACAAAAATCCATCCAGGCGTGAACGTGGGTAGAGGCGGAGACGACACTTTGTTTGCAAAAGTAGACGGAGTGGTACGTTTCGAACGTCTAGGCCGCGATAAAAAGCAAGTTTCTGTTTATCCAAAAGCTCAATAAGAAATAACATTTATTCCAATTTACATACACAAAAGAACTTGCGAAAGGGTAACCTGACGCAAGTTTTTTATTAGAGAAAGGGTGGAAGTGGATGAATATGGACAAACTCCAAGAACTCTTCGAGAAGTTGGATGAGGCAGTCACCTTGCTGCAAAAGGAATTGGATGTTTCGTACATTGAAGCGCTAGCCGAAACCATTCAGAACTTATCTTATGAAGGAAAAGCTCAACAAATGGACGGACTTCCTTCTGATGAAGTCATTGCACAGTTAAACCGGATGTATCGCAAGCTGAACTTGGCTGAAGAAGAACGAGAACTCGTACGGAAGTTGGTTCAAATCGGTTTTATCAAAGCCATCCGTGAAGATAAAATTCAATCCAATCATCAAATTACCCCAGATACAATAGCCTTTTTGCTTGCTTACTTTATAGATGCGATTAAGGCGAACAAAGAAGAAACCATTCATCTGCATGACTTGGCTGCCGGTTCAGGGAACTTGCTGTTTGTCGTCATGGACTACTTAAACAAACGAGGAAATCCAGTTACTGCGGAAGCAGTCGACAACGATGACCTGCTTGTTACCCTGGCTGCCAACAGTGCTCATTTGCAACAATGGGATGATCAAGTCAAGTTCACTCATTCCGACAGTCTGCAAGAATTGCTGATTGAACCAGCTGATGTGGCTGTTTCCGATTTGCCTGTAGGATTCTATCCGGTTGAGGAACGGTCGAAGAAATTTGAGACTGCTTTTGCGGAAGGTCATCCCTATGCCCACTTTTTAATGCTTGAACAGCATATGAAATACTTAAAAGAAGGCGGTTGGGGATTCTTCATTGTACCGAAAAATTTGTTTGAGAGCGATGAGACGGGTATCTTAATGAAGTGGCTGAAAAAAACAGGTTACTTACAAGGGATGCTTCATTTGCCGGAAAACCTATTCCAATCCGCACAAGCACAGAAATCTATTTTAATGATTCAAAAAGCAGGCGCAGGAGCCAAACAAGCGGAACAAGTTTTACTTGGAACCATTCCAGCCCTAAAAGATGCACGAAAAATACAGGATTTTATCAAAGAATTCCACAATTGGAGTACTTTAATGTTATAATGTTTTTGATTTGAATCAAATGTATAAATTGTTAGGAGCGAACAAGAAATGTCTAAAATTATTGCCATTAATGCAGGTAGTTCTAGTTTGAAGTTTACCCTGTACCAAATGCCTGAAGAAACAGCAATTGCTTCCGGAATTGTAGAAAGAATCGGTTTGAAAGATTCCATCTTTACTATTAAATATGGTGAAGGCCAAAAGTATAACGTGGTTGAAGACATCGACAACCATGAAATTGCGGTTGAAAAATTGTTGAAACAATTGGTTGACTTGGGAATCATTGAAAACTTTGAAGAAATTACAGGGGTAGGTCACCGTGTAGTTGCCGGAGGAGAAGACTTCAAAGAATCAACCTTGATCGATGATGAAGTATTGGCAAAAATCGAAGCACTAGGCGATTTAGCTCCATTACATAACCCAGCAAATGCTACTGGAATTCGTGCGTTCAAGAAATTATTGCCAGAAATCACAAGTGTAGCAGTATTTGATACTGCCTTCCACACAACGATGCCAAAAGAAAACTACCTTTACAGCATCCCAATGGAATACTATGAAGATTTCGCAGCACGTAAATACGGAGCGCATGGTACCAGCCATCAATACGTTTCTGAACGTGCAGCTGAACTTCTAGGCAAACCGTTAGAAGACTTGAAGTTAATCACTTGTCACTTAGGAAATGGAGCTTCCATTACTGCAGTAGACGGTGGAAAATCAGTCGATACATCAATGGGCTTCACACCGCTAGCTGGTGTAACCATGGGTACTCGTTCTGGTGATATCGATGCATCTCTATTGCCATACTTAATGGACAAATTAGAAATCACCGACATCAAAGAAATGGTTAATATTTTGAACAAAAAATCAGGAATGCTCGGACTATCTGGCGTATCAAGTGATATGCGCGATATCGAAACAGCTGCTGAAGAAGGAAATGAACGAGCACAAACAACGCTTAACATTTTCTACGACCGTGTTCGGAAATATATTGGCCAATACATTGCGACAATGAACGGCGTCGATGCGATTGTCTTCACTGCTGGTATTGGTGAAAACTCCGCAATGACACGTCAAATCATCATTGACGGCATTACTTGGTTCGGTTGTGAAATCGATGACGAGAAGAACAATGTACGTGGAGAAGAGCGTATCATCTCTACAGACGACTCTAAAGTTAAAGTGGTACTTGTGCCAACTGACGAAGAGAAAGTAATCTTGAACGACGTCATTCGTTTAGGCGCTAGCGAATAATAACAATAAAAGGCTCTCAGTTCCCTCTATAAAAGGGGCTGAGAGCCTTTTTATCTGAATTTATTTCATCTTGTTATCTAAATCCGTTCTTACAACCAGAACATCACAGGGTGCATTCCGAATGACATATTCAGAAACGGAACCAATAAATAAACGTTCCACTTTATTTAATCCAGTTGCTCCAATCATAATTAAATCAATGGGATATTGAGTGGGAAGTTCTTTGGCAATCATCACTTTCGGTGAACCATATTCAATCCTGTGCTCGATGTTTGATAGCCCAGCTTCTTTCGCAATTGCGATGTATTCATCCATCATCATTTTGGTTTGGCGGACAATCTCATCAGTGAAATTCCCTTCAAAACCACTTGGTGTCTGGATTGCTCTGGTATCAATAATGTGCGCGATGATTAATTTGGCCTTATTCCTTTTCGCCACTTCAATTGCTTTGCGAAAAGATAATTCCGATTCGTTCGAACCATCCACCGGCGCTAAAATTGTTTCGTATTCATGCAACATGTTTCCCACTCCATTCTGTTTTGTTGTTTATATAGACAGTGTAACCCAGTTGAGAAGGAATACAAAGAATTAAAAACCATTCTAGAGCTTGAAAATTTTTGCCAACCAGAAGGTAAGATAAGCAGTGTAAAAAGAAATCAGTACTAATAGAAGGGCGTAAAGAAGGGTTTGATTCAAGAAAACACTACTAAAGGTGAGAAGGGAAAAAATAAAATAAATCATTCCGCTGGTTCGAAAAGAGGATTGCGTCCTTTTGTCGATTTTTGAAGGATTTACAAATACAGAAGCGGCTTTCGTAGTAAGAAACCAAGCAACTGCAGCTAATAAAAGGGCGAAGATTGTCATCAGAATCTGAATCACACGTATTCCTCCTAAAGAAAAAAGCCGCTCAGTGAGCGGCTTCTAAAGTATAGTACTTTATAAGAAAATCCGGTGGTGCCGGTTTATGTTATTCTACTAGTTTTGAACCCGCAGTTCAATTAGGTGGGCTCCACAATAGGCCTTCTAGTGTCCATATGACGTGGCTAGCTATCGGGCGCTATATCAAGGATCCCAATGTAGTAATTATTTGTTCGGTCAACACATTGAGAATATATCGTACACCTCAGATTTCTTGTCATTATAGTAGCATATCCATTTTAGATATGCAAGGCGAATGCTTAAATGAATAATGAAAGAAAGATGATAAGATAAACATTGGTAACGGAACCATAACGGAGAGTCCGTCAAGATTTTTTGAATTTATCCAGTTGCTGCGACAGGGCTTGCTCGTATTTGCCGGTTATAACCGGATCGTAATACTGCTTATTTTTCAGCGAATCTGGTAAGTATTGTTGCTTCACCCAATGCTCTGGATAAGCATGCGGATACTGATAAGTAACCCCACGTCCCAGATCTTTTGCCCCTTGATAGTGGGCATCTTTGAGGTGAAGGGGCACTTCTCCTGCCTGGCCGCTTCGAACGTCTGATAGAGCCGCATCAATGGCTTCAATCGCTGAGTTTGACTTAGGAGACAGGGTGAGGTCGATGACGGCGTGAGCGAGCGGAATACGCGCTTCTGGAAGTCCCAACTTCTCAGCAGCTTGAACCGCAGAAACAGTACGCGCAACCGCAGCAGGATTCCCTAACCCGATATCCTCATAGGCACATACCAAGAGACGCCGGCAAGAAACGATTAATTCACCAGCTTCCAGTAAGCGAGCCAGATAATGGAGAGCCGCATCTACATCGCTGCCTCGAATGGACTTCTGGAAAGCCGAGATGACATCATAATGGGCATCGCCGTCTTTGTCATGGACCAGTGCTTTTCGCTGGAGGCATTCTTCAGCTACCGCCAAGGTGATGACAGTTTTCCCGTCTTCATTCGGTGGCGTAGATAGAGCAGCCAGTTCCAGAGCATTCAGTGAGCCGCGTAAATCCCCCATTGAGCTGCGCGCCAGATGAAGCAGTGCTTCTTCCGTAACTGTGACATTCCGTTCACCAAGACCATTCTTCGGGTCTGTGATGGCTCGTTCAATGGCTGTACGAATGTCATCAATCGAGAGCGGCTTGACTTCGAAGATTTGGGTTCGACTGCGAATTGCTGGACTGATGCTGATATAAGGATTCTCAGTAGTGGCTCCAATTAAAATGACCAAGCCACTTTCTAAGTGAGGAAGCAAGAAGTCTTGTTTTGGTTTATCCAAGCGATGAATCTCATCTAGCAAAAGAACAACTTGGCCCGAAAATTTAGCTTCTTCTACAACAATTTGTAAGTCTTTTTTTGAATCAGTGGCAGCATTTAATTGCCGAAATGCAGATTGAGTGGAGCCGGAAATCGCACTGGCGATGCTGGTCTTCCCAGTGCCGGGAGGCCCATACAGAATCATGGAAGACAGCATCCGTGCTTCCACCATGCGGCGAATAATTTTATTGGGTCCAACCAGATGTTCTTGTCCCACAACTTCGTCAATCGTAGTTGGGCGCATCCGGTAAGCTAATGGTTTTTTCATAGGGGGAGGATGAGCTCCTTTCATTTGAATAGGCGTTTCGTCCCTTTTATTATAAGCGAAGAAAACAATTAGAACAAACATTCGCTAGTAAGTTTCATAGATTAAGAGCAACACTCTTATCAAAGTAATAGATTATCGCTATAATAGGAATAGTGCAAATATGTAGAGGAAAGCGAGAATTAAAAGATGAAGATCAAATCCATCATCAAAGAAAATAATTTAGAGCGTTTATTTATGAAAGGAATCTTTGGAATCGAAAAAGAATCACAACGAATCCAGCATGAGGGAACGATTTCAAAAAAAGATCATCCCGAAGAGTTCGGGAATCGTAATTTCCACCCGTATATTCAAACAGACTTCGCTGAGAGCCAACTAGAATTAGTGACACCGCCGACAGAGTCCATTGAGGAAACGATGCAGTGGTTGGCTGCGATTCATGATGTAGTCTACCAAACCATTCCAGAAGAAGAATACTTGCTTCCTTTTAGTCTTCCTTCGTATATGCCAACCGAAGAGTTTATTCAAGTAGCGAAGCTAGAAAACGAAGAAGACGTTCATTACCGTGAATATTTAGTCGATGCATATGGCAAGAGAAAACAAATGATGAGCGGAATTCATTATAACTTTGAATTTCATCCTGACTTTTTACAGGCGCTGTATCAAAAACAAAACCGAGACTTGGCTTACAAAGATTTTCAGACGGAAGCCTATTTAAAAGTAGCGCATAACTTTCTACGTTATCAATGGATCTTGACCTACTTATATGGTGCCTCGATTCTCGTAAAGGAAGAATATTTCCAAAACAACGAGATTCCTGCTGATATTCCAAACGGATTTATCCGCAGCTTACGCAGCAGTAAGTACGGCTACGTGAACAAAGGGGATATTCATGTTTCCTTTGAATCCATGGCAGAATACGTCAGAACGATTGAACAAATGGTTGAAGAAGGAAAACTCATCCATGAAAAAGAATTTTATTCATCCATTCGTTTTCGTGGCGGAAGCAGTGCGCGAGAAGTGATGGAGAATGGAATTTCTTATCTGGAATTCCGTTTATTCGACCTGAATCCTTTTGCACCATACGGGTTATTGGCTGAAGACATGCAGTTTATCCATTATTTCTTCATGCAAATGCTATGGATGGAAGAGGAAGCAGGAGCAGTTGAATGGGAAAAAGGAAAACAGATGAACGAACAAACAGCATTTGAACAGCCGCTTGCTCCTTCCGCTTACCAAGCTGAAGGAATCCAAATCTTAGAAAGCATGAAAAAAATGCTTCAAGAACTCGGTGCAAGTAATGACCAACTAGAATTGGTGGAAACGAAATTAGTGGCTTTCCATAAACCAGAGCAAACCTTGGCAGGACGATTGGTTCAGCTTGCAGAAGCTGGGACAGACTTGATTGCGTGGGGAAATGAGCAGGCCGTGGCTAACAAGGCGAATTCATTGGCTCAGCCATACGCCCTGACCGGTTTTACGGACATGGAACTTTCTACCCAAATTTTATTGTTCGATGCCATTCAAAAAGGAATTCACATTGAAATTTTAGACCGAGCCGATCAATTCTTGGCTCTGCGTCATAACGGCCACCTAGAATACGTTAAAAACGGCAATATGACTGCCAAAGATACCTATATCTCCCCATTAATCATGGAGAATAAGGTGGTTACTAAAAAGGTATTAGCTAAAAATGGTTACGTAGTTCCAGCAAGCAAAGAGTACAATCAACCCGAAGAAGCAATAGCAGATTATCCGTTATTCGCTGACAAGAGTTTCGTGATTAAGCCAAAGTCCACGAATTTTGGCCTAGGAATTTCGATTTTCCGTGAAGGAGCTAAAGAGTCTTCCTTCAAAGAAGCGATTGAGATTGCCTTTGCAGAAGATCAGACTGTTTTGGTGGAAGATTTCGTTAATGGAACGGAGTATCGTTTCTTTGTTATTGGGGACGAAACGAAGGCAGTCTTGTTGCGCGTACCCGCCAACGTTAAGGGCGACGGAACACACACCATTCGAGAACTGGTAGAAATGAAAAATGCAGATCCATTAAGAGGTCAAAATCACCGTAGTCCATTAGAGAAAATTCAGTTTGGTAAAATCGAACAGATGACGGTTGAAGAACAAGGATACAGCATGGAAAGCGTTCCTCCAGCAGGAGAAATTGTGTACTTGCGCGACAATTCGAATGTCAGTACGGGTGGAGACTCCATTGATTACACGGATTTGATGGATGAAAGCTACAAGCAAATTGCAGTAGGGATTACCAAGGCAGTAGGGGCAACCATTGCTGGGATTGATATGATGATTCCTGATTATCAAGTTCCAAGTACTCCTCAAAATCCAGGATACGGTGTCATTGAAGCCAACTTTAACCCGATGATGATGATGCATATCTATCCTTATCAAGGGAAAAGCCGTCGTTTAACAATGGATGTATTAGCTCTTCTATTTCCAGAATTGAATCTTTCAACGGGTAGAGTGGAGGGAACGGAATGAAGAATTCGCAAAAATATCTGATTTTAATCGTCATAATTGGCTGGACAGCCGGGTATTTTCTTGGGAACCAAATAGGCTGGACAGAATTGGTCATGAGTATCCCCTTTTTAACAATGGGAATCGCCGCCATACTAGCAGCATACTCGTTCCTTTTCCATATCGTGATGCATGAATTCGGGCACCTGATTTTTGGAAAGGCGACCGGTTATCAACTCATTTATTTTCAAGCTCCCTTCTTTTACTATGATGGGTACAAGAAAACTTTTTCGCAAAAAAAAGCGCGGGCAGGTGGATTGTTAGGTCAATGTTTGATGAGCCCGCCTGAAAAAGGGACCGTCGAAGAGAAACCGTATTTCCTCTACTTATCAGGAGGACTCATCTTAAACTTTCTAACGGCGCTGTTATTATATATTGGTAGTTTTGTCTTGCCGATTGAATGGGGCTTCGTTTCCTTTTTGTTTAGTTTGGCACCGTTGTACTTGTTTTTGACGAACGTTGTGTCATTTGGTTACACCGATGGGCGGGTTATTAGAGAAATTCGCAAGTCACCCCTTACGAAGAAACTATACTTCAAACAATTAGAGACATCCGCTCTATTCGAGCAAGGCAAAACGTATCCTGAAATACCCGAAGATTTCTTTGAAGAAGTAAAAACGGGAGAGGCAAAGCAGTCACCGCTGGGAGAATACAGCATCATGGTGGAATACAGCAGGTTATTATCCCACCAAAGATTTGAAGAGGCTGACCAACTGTTACAAGAATACAACGCTACCTGGGATTACATGAAATCTCCTTATGTACGAAATATTGCGAGCGAAACATTGTTTTGTCACGCCATCTTCGGTCGAAGAGAAGAAGCAAAGAAATGGTGGGAGCACATCCAGTCGATGTCGGGATTAAAGTTGTACTACGATCGTTCTACACGAATCCAAGCTGCCTATACCTTATTTATCGAGCGAGACATCGAGAAGACAAGAACCCTGATTCAAGAAAGAAAACAAAGTCCAAAATTATTGGGCTTAAACAATGCGGAGGAAGCCTTAGAAGATTCCTTGATAGAATGGTTGGAAACCTTTGTGAAGCAGTCGCACGCTTAGTTTTTAGAGAAAGAAGGAAAGAACATGATTTATCTAGACCATGCTGCAACGACTCCCGTGGATGCTTCTGTCGCAGAGGTCATTATGGAAACCTTGCAAAACGATTATGGCAATCCATCCAGCCTCTATCAAAAAGGACGGGAAGGAAGGAAATTAGTGGAGGATGCTCGGTGGGTGTTTGCCGATTCCATCGGCGCAAAGCCTGCAGATATCATCATTACGAGCGGTGCTTCGGAGTCCAACAATACGGCCCTCATTACAACGGCCCTTGCACGGAGGGAAAAGGGGAACCACCTCATCACGACCGCTGTGGAACATCATTCTGTGTTGCATCCGATGGAATATTTGGAAACAATCGGGTTTGACGTTACCTACCTGCCAGTCGATGAGTCGGGAAGCGTAACAGCAGATCAAGTGGAAGCCGCCCTGCGACCTGACACCATCCTCGTTTCCATCATCTATGGAAATAATGAAACGGGCAGCATTAATCCAATCGAAGAAATCGGCAAACGATTGTCTGACAAGGATGTATTGTTTCATACTGATGCCGTTCAAGCATATGGCAGCCAAACGATAGACGTAGAAGCTTCTCACATAGACATGCTTTCTACTACTGCTCATAAAATCAATGGGCCAAAGGGAATCGGCTTCCTCTTTCGCCGTCAGGCCCTGCACCTGCCTTCCTTTATTCACGGAGGCACGCAGGAAAATACGCACCGTGCTGGAACAGAGAACACGCCGTATATCAGAGGGTTTGCTCAAGCAGTGAAGAAGACTATTGCGAACCGAGAAGCAAGCAATGCACATAAAGCTGGATTAAAACATTTCTTCTTAAAACGATTGGAAGAAAGAGACGTCCAATTTTTTGTGAATGGGATGGCGGAAGGTGGTTTGCCGCATATCTTGAATATTTGGCTACCTCATCTGCAATCAGATAAATTTTTAATCCAGTGTGACCTAAAGGGGATCATGCTTTCTGCGGGTTCTGCTTGTACAGCCGGAAGTTTGGAGCCAAGTCATGTATTGATGGCCATGTATGGCGATAAAACGCCTCGAATTGCGGAATCTGTCCGTATTTCATTCGGCAATGAGAATACAAAAGAGGAAATAGAGGAATTGGTTGACTTAATTGCCTCTTTGCAAAAAAGATACCAGAATTAACATAGTGAGGCGTTTCCAACTATGTTAAAATGAAGAAAAAGCACAGGAGAGATAACGATGGCATTTGACAAAATCAGTGGCTTAAAAGGTTCATCCAAGCAATACCGTTTGAACCCAAACGTTAAAAAGTACACCTTGCGAGATTATGGTTTCCAAGAAACAAAGTCGGGAAACTTTCAATACGTTCGCAGCCTAAGCACCTCTACCAATCCGAAGCAGGGCGTTATGCTAAAAGTAGTAGTTGCCAAAGACTTGGATTCGTTTAGAATTTCTACAACGACCGCAAATGGACTTAAAAATATCGATATTTATAATCTAAAGAGTATGGAACAAGCGATTGAAAACTTAGAATACATGTTAAGTGACTTCGTCGAACGAAACGTCTTAGAAGAAGTGAAATAAATGTGCGTGTACATATTCTCTATAGAAAAAGGAATTGGAATCTTTCCAGTTCCTTTTTTTCACTATTGCGCTTTCCCTTTTCTATGCTATACTAATTCAGTAAATCACAAAGAAGGGGTTGGAACGATTGGAATTAGATAATCAAGGGCTCATGCTGGTACTTGATAAAAATGCAAAAAAGAAAGAACATCTCTTTCAAAACTCGATTCCCAAGTACATTTTCCGGGCAATCTTAGCTGGAATGTATTTAACGATTGGGACTGCCGTCGCAGTAACGGTAGGTGAGAAAGGAAATCACATACATCCTGATTTAGGAAAATTTTTCTATGCGTTTACGTTTAGTTTGTCTCTGGTTATGATCATTTATATGGATACAGAGCTTGGTACGAGCAACATGATGTACCTTACTACCGGAGTTTCTCGCAATGTGGTTCGAGTGAGACGCGCTTTACAGATTTTATTTGTCTGTGTATTCTTTAATTTCATTGGTGGAACGATATTTTCGCTTATGATTGCTCAAACAAGCACATTCGCTGAATTAACTTCGGATCATTTTCTTTTTACAACGGTACAAGCAAAGTTAGGAAAATCTGCGGGACAGATTGTTATGGAAGGAATTTTCGCAAATGTGATTGTGAATACCGCTATTATTTCCTCAGCTCGGATGAAAGATGATGCCGGGAAATTTTTTGCTATTATGTTTATTATTTTTATTTTTGCTTTTCTTGGCTTCGAGCACGTGATTGCCAACTTTTCATCTTTTAGCATGGCTTTCTTCATTAATGGCGGTGCAATGGAGGGGATGACAGTAGGCTCTGTTTTACAAAATTATGCACTCGCTTTAATTGGCAATTACATTGGTGGAGGCTTATTGATTGGCCTTGGCTATTCGTGGTTGAACCGGGGCGAAACTGTTTATTACGATTAATCGAAAAGAAAACGAAGCTGCGGCGTATGCGCGGGCTTCGTTTTCTTTTATAATGAGGTGGAGGTGAAAGGGATGAATCAGAAAACAAACTTTATTAAATGGCTCGCTGTTATCACCATGACGATTGATCACATTGGTTTCTTCCTGTTTCCAGGAGTAATGTGGCTGCGTATCATCGGGCGGATTGCCTTTCCTTGTTTTCTTTATACAACCATTCAAGGAGTTTCCGTCACACGAAATTTCCCTAACTATTGGTTACGTCTAGTAGGAACTGGGGTAGTCAGTATCTTGGTGACCAGTCTCTTTGGCAATATCTGGAATATTTTATTTTCTCTAGCTATTTTTTCACTCAGCTTGTATGATCGGCGTTTCATTTTACCAGGTCTTTTGCTTGCCAATTTTACTGAATACGGTCTTTATGGTTTTTTATTAGGGTGGGCAATCAAAATAACGGTTGATGGAAATCGTTGGCTTGGCATGGCTTTGATTCTTCTGCTCCATCTGCCAGAATTTGGCTCCGTTCAATTCTTTGCCGTATTCGCGTTGCTTCCTTTTTGCCTTCCTTTTCCATATAAACTTCCGAGGTTACCAAAATGGCTTGGCTACGTCTACTATCCGATTCACCAATTGATTCTAATTGGCATAGGCTGGTATTTATAAACAAAGGGCTTGAATTACACTTCAAAATAGTGTAAGATTTCTACTTGTGTAACACTCACTTATTTTTTGGAAGTAAAAATATAATGATTTGAAAGGAGGCAGGGACCATGAATGAGCACGCAAAAACACGTGTAGTAGTCGGTATGAGTGGCGGTGTGGATTCTTCTGTTACTGCTTTATTATTGAAAGAGCAAGGATATGAAGTAATAGGAATTTTCATGAAAAATTGGGATGACACAGATGAGTTTGGCTTTTGTACCGCTACTGAAGACTACAAAGATGTGCAAGCCGTGGCGCAACAAATTGGGATTCCCTACTACTCCGTGAATTTCGAAAAAGAATATTGGGACAAAGTTTTCCAATACTTCTTGGATGAATATACGAAAGGGCGTACTCCAAACCCCGATGTCATGTGTAACAAGGAAATAAAATTCCGCGCATTTTTAGATTATGCGATGGATTTGGGAGCCGATTACGTGGCGACCGGCCACTACGCACAAGTGGAACGTGATGCGGATGGAACCACTCGTTTACTGCGAGGCGTAGACAACAACAAAGACCAAACGTATTTCTTGAATCAACTTTCTCAAGAACAATTAGCGAAAACTCTCTTCCCGTTAGGTGGAATGGAAAAATCTGAAGTGCGCCGCATTGCAGAAGAAGCAGGCTTGGCGACCGCGAAGAAGAAAGATTCAACTGGAATCTGCTTTATCGGCGAAAAGAATTTCAAAGAGTTCCTGACCAATTACTTACCAGCAAAAGGCGGCAACATGATGACCTTGGATGGCAAGAAGATGGGCGAACATGCAGGATTGATGTACTATACAATCGGCCAACGCAAAGGATTAGGTATTGGTGGCGGCGGCGTGAGTGATGATCCGTGGTTTGTAATCGGAAAAGAGCTTGAAACCAACACACTATATGTCGGACAAGGGTACCATCACGAACGACTTTATGCAGAAAAATTGTTTGCGACAGATGTCCACTTCACGAGAGACGAGAAGATGCCACAAACATTTAAATGTACAGCGAAGTTCCGCTACCGTCAAAAAGACACCGGCGTTACGGTTCACCTGAACGAAGACCAAACAGAAGCAACGGTGATTTTTGATGAGCCCGTTCGCGCCATCACTCCAGGACAAGCGGTTGTTTTCTATGACGGCATGGAGTGTCTAGGTGGAGGAACCATCGACAAAGCGTTCCAAGCACAAACGGAGTTACAATACGTTTAATATTTTTTGCCAACCGAATCCGTAAACCGGGTTCGGTTTTTTTGTCTGAAATGCTATAATGATTAAATGAATAGGATACGAAAGGAGTGGAGAACATGGATGAAAGGCAAGAGCCTTACTTAAAAGGGGAACTAAAGGCGATTTTCTTTGAAAACCATGCAAACTTCTACAAGGTTCTTTTGCTTGAAGTTCAAGAGACGAGTTTCCCTTTCGATAAAGATGAGATTGTGGTAACAGGGAACTTTGGGGAAATCACAGAGGACACTCCTTATTGCTTTTATGGGACGGTTGTAACCCATCCAAAATATGGCACCCAATTCCAAGCACGGAGTTACGAAAGAGAAAAACCGGCTGGGAAAAATGGTGTGATCGCATTTTTATCGAGTGACCGTTTCCCGGGGATTGGACAAAAAACAGCCGAAAAAATTGTCGAGACATTTGGTGAAAATACGATTGATTTGATTTTAGAAGATAAAACAGTGCTCGCTCAAATTAGCGGGCTCAATGAAAAGAAACGTAATTTAATCCATGACGTCTTGCAACAAACACAAGGAACGGAGAAAATTCTGATTGATTTAGCCAACTTTGGTTTTTCGAACAACCAAGCAGCGATGATCATGCACCGTTATCAAAATGAAACGATGAACGTCTTGCGCGCGAATCCGTATCAATTGCTGGAGGACATCGAAGGAATCGGCTTTCGCCGGGCAGACCAGCTCGCGGAAGAGTTAGAGATTCCACCTGATGATAAGAACCGCATCAAAGGTGCCATTATCGCAACTTTGCAGAACTTGAGCATGGCTAACGGGGATACCTATGTGGTGAGCGAGGAGCTTATGGACCGCTCGCTTCAACTATTGGAATCGAGCCGCCGCTTTTTAATAGAAGACGGTGCCTTGATTGAAGCCATTGTGGAGATGGTTGAAGAGATGAAGATTGTAGAAGATGAACAACGGTTTGCTTTGCCATCTCTCTACTTTGCAGAAGAAGGAATCGCCTCTAGCTTAGATAAACTCCTGAATCGGAAAAAAGAAGTGAACTACCCTGGGATTAACATTCACGATGAGATAAAAGCGGTGCAGAAAGAATTGGGCATTGTGTACGATGAAATCCAAACAACCGCGATTGAAAAAGCGATCACCAACCCGTTCTTTATTTTAACAGGTGGGCCAGGGACAGGGAAAACAACTGTATTAAAAGGAATTGTAACCTTGTTCTGTGAGTTGAATGATTTGCCAACTGATGCAATGAAGTATACGGATGGCATTTATCCAATTATTATGGCGGCACCAACTGGACGTGCGGCGAAGCGGATGAATGAAATGACCGGTATTCCTAGTAGTACCATCCATCGCTTACTCGGTTTAACAGGACAGGAAAATCCAAATGAAGAGATTTATACACAAGAATTAGAAGGAAAGCTTTTAATTATCGACGAAGCGTCGATGGTCGATACATGGCTGATGAACCGCTTGTTGAAGTCGATTCCTGCTGGGATGCAAGTCATCTTCGTAGGAGACAAGGACCAATTGCCTTCCGTTGGGCCTGGTCAAGTTTTGCATGACTTACTTGCGAGCGAAGCAATTCCCCATATCGAGCTTTCACAAATTTACCGTCAGGCGGATGGTTCATCGATTGTATCGCTCGCGCATGAGATTAAAAAAGGGAAACTTCCTGCAGATTTCCGTACGAATCAAGCGGACCGATCCTTCTTTTCGTGCCAAGCCACACAGATTGAGCCACTCATTCGCCAAATTGTAGAGAAGGCAAAGGCGAAAGGTTTTACCGCCAAGGATATTCAAATCCTGGCTCCCATGTATAAAGGGCCAGCCGGGATTCATGCGCTGAATGCGATGATGCAGGAAATTTTGAACCCGAATCCGAATAAAAAGAGAAGAGAAGTGACTCACTTTGATTTTGTTTACCGGGTAGGGGATAAGGTATTGCAACTAGTCAATCAGCCAGAATTGAATGTCTTTAACGGTGACATAGGCGAGATTACGAGTATCCAATATGCACGTGAAACCGAAGACAAAGTAGATGAAGTGACCATTTTATTTGATGCTGTCGAAGTGACGTACCAAAAAAATGAATGGAACAAATTTACCTTAGCGTATTGCTGCTCAATCCATAAAGCGCAAGGTAGTGAGTTCACGATGGTTATTTTGCCGATGGTTCGACAATATGGCCGCATGTTGCGCCGGAATCTTCTCTATACCGCCATCACTCGCAGCAAGAGCAAGCTGATATTGTGCGGCGAAGAAGCTGCCTTTTCTTTTGCGACCGAAAACACAGGTGATTTTAGGAAAACGATGCTAGTTGAGAAACTCGTGCGCAATCGAGATAAGGATAAACATACCTTCCAAGTGAAGATTACGCCAGCCAAACCAGTTGAGCCGGCAGAAGACTATGTGCTCACCATGGAAAAGGTCACAAACGGCAAGATTGACCCAATGATTGGCATGGAAGAAGTCACTCCGGAAATGTTTTTATCGGTAAAATAAATAAATTTATATAAACGTGCAAGTGAAGCAAAATTAAGGACTCACTCATACCAAAACAGCCAAAAACGTGCAAGTGAGCTCTAAAAAAAGTCTCACTTATACCAAAATGTCAAAAAGCGTGCAAGTGGCCTCCAAAAAATGGGGTCACTTGCACGCTTTAAATTTTATTTCCACAAAAGAAAAGATGCCAGCTGAAAATCCATCTTGTAAAGATGTGCAGGCAGCCATTCTCCGTCAACTTGACCAACACTTGGTTCCTTTAATTCAATCTGGATGCTCTGACCCGGATTGCGAGAAAAGTAAGATGAGTGAATGTGGCCACCCGTTGTCACGATTTTTGGCAACAACCGTAGGAGGGCGAAGAAAGGTAAATCTTGAATAACCATTGCTGCGAGTTCATGGTTATTTGGGCTGGAGGCTGGATCAATCTTGATGCCGCCGCCAAAATAAGGGTGGTTCATCACGCCCACTACGAGCACATCATGGAAGACTTTTGTGGTGCCGTCAACCGTAACATGAGCCGTTAACGTTTCTCTTTTTCGAAAAGCTTCTACTAGCGTCTTTACATATACACCAGTAGAAAAATATTTCGCAAGATATCCTTTATCGGCAACGGATTGATTAATGATTTCCACTACCTTGCCATCAAAGCCAAAACCTAAACTATTTAAGCCAATCCCTTTTATACCCAGCTCCTCATCCGAGTAGAGTAAACACTCAACTTCGCTAGGTTCTGTTGCACGAATGATCTGCTTCAAATGTTGCAGGGGCTTTTTGGGTAGTTTCATAGAACGAGCAAAGTCATTTCCTGTACCAGCTGGCAAGTATCCAATCGGAAGCGTGAAGCCGGCTTCTTTTATGCCAGCCACAATTTCATGTAACGTACCGTCGCCGCCGATTACGATAATTCGATCCTCGGGGGCTAATTTTTGGCTGACCTTTTGAATCAGTACGGAGCCATGGCCGCGATATTCCGTTTGGTATAAGCAATAGGGAATCTCTAACTTACTAAAATAATCCATCGCCATCAGGGTAAGTTTCTTTCCTTTTCCAGAACCGGCCTGGAAATTGGCGATGAGGTGGTACGTCTTGCTCATAATGATAGACTCCTTCAAATCAAACTTTCACATCATCAGTATAGCAGATTTTCTATTTTTAGTGCTTGCTAGTTTTGGCGAATTTAGCTATACTATTATCGATTGCGAAAGGCCATATCATGCCAAAAACAACAGCGAGTCTTCCATTGGTGAAAGGAGACAGTTGGAATGATGCTCCCTTTCTAAGATACGGTAGAAATATCGTCGCTGCCAGCGTTATCGGCTTTGAGAAGTAATGAAGAAGGTGAACACTCCATTGCAATCAAGGTGGTACCGCGGTAAAACGCCCTTGAATGCGATGGGGTGTTTTTTCTTTTCCACCAATAAAAAGATAGGAAGGAAATCATGATGAAAAACTTAAAAAGCAGCGAAATTCGTCAAATGTTTTTAGATTTTTGGGCTTCAAAAGGGCATAGCGTAGAGCCAAGTGCTTCGCTTATTCCTGTAAACGATCCTACACTATTATGGATTAACTCTGGCGTAGCTACCTTGAAAAAATACTTCGACGGTACAATCATTCCAGAAAATCCAAGAATCACCAACTCACAAAAAAGTATTCGTACCAACGATATTGAAAATGTGGGGGTAACCGCACGTCACCATACGTTGTTCGAAATGTTAGGGAACTTTTCCATCGGTGACTACTTTAAGGAAGAAGCAATTCCTTGGGCATGGGAATTTCTAACGAGTGAAGAGTGGTTAGGTTTTGACTCAGAACTCCTCTATGTTACCTACTATCCAGAAGATGAAGATACAAAACGCATTTGGTTGGAAAAAGTCGGCTTAGCTGAAGACCATGTCGTACCTGTAGCAGATAACTTCTGGGACATCGGCGCTGGACCATGTGGACCGGATACTGAAATTTTCTATGACCGCGGAGTATCTTATCAAGATCTGCCAGATGAAGATCCAGAAATGTATCCAGGCGGCGAAAATGAACGTTATCTAGAAATCTGGAACTTGGTTTTCTCTGAATTCAATCACAAGCCAGACGGCAGCTACGAACCATTGCCACATAAAAACGTGGATACCGGAATGGGTCTGGAACGGGTTACCAGCATTATCCAAGATACGAAAACAAACTTTGAAACCGACTTGTTTATGCCAATCATCAAGAAAGTAGAAGAGTTGAGTGCTGGCTTCAAGTATGGCGACAGCAACCAAACGGATACTTCCTTTAAGGTAATTGCAGATCACATCCGTGCAGTAAGTTTTGCAATCGGAGACCGTGCACTGCCTTCCAACGAAGGAAGAGGCTACATTTTACGCCGCTTGATTCGCCGCTCCGTGATGCACGGACAAAAATTAGGCATCAACCGTTTATTCTTGTTTGAATTAGTACCGGTTGTAGCGGACATCATGGTCGCTTATTACCCAGAAGTTCAACGTGATCAAGACTTTATCATCAAAGTTATTTCCAATGAAGAGCAACGTTTCCAAGAAACCATTCATGAAGGACTAGAAATTTTACAAACTGTTTTTGAAAGAATGACGGAAAACAAGGAAACGGTTCTTGCTGGTTCGGATGCTTTCAAATTATATGATACATATGGTTTCCCATTGGAGTTAACTGAAGAGTATGGGGAAGAAAAAGGCTTTACGGTTGACCGAGACGGCTTCAACGAAGAAATGCAAAATCAACGGAACCGAGCTCGTGCTGCACGCCAAGTAGAGGATTCCTTCTCGGTGCAATCCAGTATTTTAGCTGAAATCGTGATTCCGAGTGATTTCATTGGCTACTATCAAACGTCTGCTCCAGCAGAACTAGCAGCGATTATCGCAGCCGATGAATTGAAGGAACAAGTTGATCAAGCAGATGGCACCGCTCAATTAATCTTTGTTCAAACACCATTCTATGCAGAAATGGGTGGACAAGTAGCGGATACAGGTACCATTTTAGATGAAACGGGCCACGTTGTAGGAACAGTTGTAGATGTGAAACGTGCACCAAATGGACAACATTTACATTTTGTTGAAGTGGAAGGAATCTTGCGGGCAAATGAACGTTATACCTTGCAAGTGGATGAAGAACGTCGTCGCAATATCACTAAAAACCACACTGCTACTCACTTGTTGCACCAAGCATTGAAGGATGTATTGGGTACGCATGCGAACCAAGCAGGCTCTCTGGTAACACCAAATCATCTGCGCTTTGATTTCACCCACTTCGAGCAAGCAACGGCTGAAGAGCTGATGGAAATGGAACGCAAAGTAAATGAAAAAATTTGGGCTGCCCTGTCAGTTGAAACAGTAGTAACGACGGTTGAAAAAGCCAAAGAAATGGGCGCTATGGCTTTGTTTGGTGAAAAGTACGGCAATGAAGTGCGTGTAGTCAGCATTGGTGACTACTCCATTGAACTATGTGGCGGTGTCCATGTACGGAACAGCCAAGAAATTGGTTTGTTTAAGATTCTATCTGAATCAGGTATTGGAGCAGGAACACGCCGGATTGAAGCAATCACTGGCCAGGCTGCCTACCAATGGTTTACAGAGAAAGAACGGGAACTGCAAGAAGCTGCTAGCTTATTGAAAGCTAAACAAACCAAAGAAGTAGCAGATAAAATTGTTTCCTTGCGCCAAGAACTAAAAGACGCTCAATCAGAAAATGAATCATTGAAAGCAAAAATGATGCAAGCTGAAGCAGCGAATTTATTTGATGAAGTGCAAAAAGCAGGAGAAATCAGCTATATTACGTATGAAACCAAGAACCAAGATATGAATGCACTGCGTCAATTGGCAGACCAATGGCGTCAAAAAGGCAGCTCCGACGTTTTTGTTGCTGCATCTGCAATCGATGACAAGGTCAGCCTGCTAGTTGCTGTAGCGGATGACAAAGTAAAAGCAGGCCTGAAAGCAGGAGACATCATCAAAGGCATTGCTTCTCACGTAGAAGGTGGCGGTGGCGGCCGGCCAAATCTCGCTCAAGCAGGCGGGAAGAAACCAGATGGTATTCCAAATGCACTGAAAGCTGTGGGACCATGGTTGGAGAATAATTTTTAATTTTTGGTAATGTTTTCAATTGTTTACGCACTTGGGTTGTAAGTTAAAGCTAAGTCCGGTAAAATAGATACAAAGATTAAAAATTGGGGTGTCTGTATGAACTCGTTTGATAAAACTATGTTATTCGATCGAAATAACGAAGATAAGAAAAATGTAAAAGATACCTTACAGATTGTCTACAAGGCTTTGGAAGAAAAAGGCTATAATCCTACGAATCAAATTGTAGGTTTTCTTCTATCGGGCGATCCAGCTTATATTCCACGTCATAACGACGCACGGAATTTGATTCGTCGCCTTGAACGGGATGAAATCATCGAAGAAATGTTGAAAGCTTATTTAGCTCCGGAAAAAGGGGAGCAAGAATGAGGATTATGGGATTAGACGTGGGGTCCAAGACCGTCGGCGTTGCGATGAGCGACCTGATGGGCTGGACCGCACAAGGCATCGAAACCATTGCCATCAACGAAGAGGCAAAGGAATTTGGCTTGGAACGATTAAAAGAATTAATTGAGCAATACGAAGTGGAAAAAGTGGTTATTGGTCTGCCGAAAAATATGAATAATAGTATTGGTTTTCGTGCAGAAGCATCACTTGCCTATGGGAAGTTAGTAGAAGAAGAAACTGGCTTGCCTGTAGACTATATCGATGAACGCCTGACCACGGTACAAGCTGAGAAGATGCTGATTAACGAAGGCAATGTTTCCCGTAAGAAAAGGAAGAAAGTAATCGATAAGCTTGCAGCTGTTCTTCTGCTGCAGAATTATTTAGATGCTCATTCATAAAAACATAAAATGATAAAGAGGTGCAACTATGACAGAACATAACCATAATCACGACCATGATCATAACCATGATCATGACCATGACCACATTACCATCGTTGACGAAAACGGTAATGAAGAGCTATACGAAATTTTATTTACGTTTGAATCCGATGACTTCGGCAAATCTTACGTATTAGTATATCCAGCTGGAGTTCCAGAAGGAGAAGAGATTGAATTACAAGCTTACTCTTACGTGGAACAAGAAGATGGAACAGAAGGCGACTTGGAACCAATCGAAACCGAAGAAGAATGGGATATGATTGAAGAAGTTTTGAATACCTTCATGGAAGACGAAGAACTAAACGACTAGAAATAAATCACTCTAACAGAAGATGCCAGTAAACCACATCGGTTCACTGGCACTTCTTTTTATGTCGTTTTCGGAAAATAAACAAGGACGGCAAAAAAGATTATTGCTTTTTTCGATTGTATTCTGATGAAAAATGAGATAAAACGTTCATTTTTAATAGTGTTTCATGTATAATGGTTTGAGTTAAGTCTACCAAAACCCGAGTAAATCGGTAAATAGGGAGGTTAGATTTTGGTAAAGGAAAGTACCAATCAGCCCAACAAGGAACAGGATATCGAAACCCATCCTGAAAAAAACGACAGTTATAAAAAGAGGGCGGAGGAGCGTTATGATATGCGTCGCCGCGAGAGTTCTTTGATTAAGAAAATTGTTTTTTCGATTATCTTTATTGGTGTACTTTTACTGCTGGTGTTAGGTGTTGTAGGATACAATTACGTAACCGGCGCGCTTGTTCCGTTAGATGAGTCGAGCGAAGAAATAAAAGAAGTAGAAATCCCAATGGGTACATCTACGAAAGGGATTGCGGAAATTTTGGAAGAGGAGTCCATCGTAAAAGATGCGACCGTATTTAATTATTATATGAAAATACAGAATGCTCCTGAATTTCAAGCTGGTTTCTATCAGCTGTCTGCTTCCATGGAACTAGATGAAATTATCGAAACTTTGGAAGTAGGAGGCACACCAACGCCTTTATCAGATGATTATAAGATTCTGGTAAAAGAAGGTGCTACTGCGGAAGAAATTGCAGAAGAGTTTGCAGCAAAATCCGATTACACGGTAGAAGAATTTCTAAAGGTAATGGATGATGAAGCATTTGTAGCAGAGTTGATGGAAGAATTTCCTCATCTTTTGACCGATGCAGTGAAGAAAGAAGGAATTCGCCACCGTTTAGAAGGCTATCTGTTCCCAGCTACTTATGATTATCTGTCCCATTACACCCCCGAAGACATGATTCGTACAATGGTACAAAAGACGGACGAAGTATTAAGGCAATATCGCGGGATGATTGAAAACAGCGAATTGGATTTGCATTCCCTCTTAACCATTGCTTCTTTAGTAGAAAAAGAAGGGGTTACCTATGAAGACCGTCAAATGATTGCAGGAGTTTTCTATAATCGCCTAGCGAATGATATGCCTTTGCAATCTGATATCAGTATTATTTATGCATTGGAAGAGCATTTGGAGTATGTTACGATTGCCGATACGGAAGTTGATTCACCGTATAACCTGTACCTGCATCGTGGGCTTGGACCTGGTCCATTCAATAATCCAAGTGAAGACGCCATTAAAGCAACGTTAACACCAGCAGAGACAGATTATTTTTACTTCCTAGCTGATTTAGAAACGGGAGAGGTTTACTTCTCCGAAACATTTGAAGAACATTTAGAATTACAAGACCAATACGTAGAAGATCCAAATGAAGGATAAGTACTACCAGTAAGAAAGGAAATCAGCTATGAAGAAACCGATTGTAATTGGGGTAACGGGGGGATCCGGTAGTGGGAAAACCTCAGTCAGCCGAGCTATTTTTGAGAAGTTTTCTGATTTATCCATCCTCTTGCTCGAGCAAGACTTTTATTATAAAGACCAAAGTCACCTACCTTTTGAGGAACGGTTGAAGACCAACTACGATCATCCTTTTGCTTTTGACAATGACCGATTCATTCTTGACCTAGAAAGGCTAATGGCTTGGGAAGCTGTGGATCAACCGGTATATGATTATACCTTGCATACAAGAAGCCCCCAGACCATTCACCGCGAACCAAAAGAAGTAATTATTGTAGAAGGAATCCTCATCCTTGAAGATGAACGATTGCGTAATTTAATGGATATCAAAGTTTATGTCGATACCGACGACGATATCCGCATCATTCGCAGAATTAAGCGCGACATTGAGGAACGGGGCAGAACACTGGACAGCGTGATTGAACAATACTTGTCCGTTGTGAAACCAATGCATCATCAATTTGTGGAACCAACCAAAAAATTTGCCGACATCATCATTCCTGAAGGCGGCAAAAATCAAGTTGCCATCGACTTGATGACCACAAAAATCGCTTCTATTCTGACAGAAACAGAAAAAGCGTAAAAATCAATTGCTTTTTTAGACATATGGTGGTATTTTAATACCGTTATAAAGCAATACTTTTAATAAATATTACAATAGTGAAGAAAGTAGGGATCAGTCAGAAGACAGATGCCTGCTTTCTTAAATGTATACCGAATATCAAGGAAAATACGAAGGAGATAAACACATGATTGAAAAAATGTACCCCATGACTGTTGAAGGAAAACAGAAATTGGAAGATGAATTAGAATATCTGAAAATTACTAAAAGAAAAGAAATCGTAGAACGCATCAAAATTGCGAGAAGCTATGGGGACTTATCTGAAAACTCTGAATATGAGTCTGCAAAAGACGAGCAAGCATTCGTAGAGGGACGTATTTCTACTCTTGAAAAAATGATTCGTTTTGCGGAAATCATCGATGATACAAATGTGGAAGAAGACGTTGTTTCATTAGGAAGAACCGTAACATTTGTAGAGCTTCCAGATGAAGAGGAAGAAACTTATTCCATCGTCGGCAGTGCAGAAGCAAACCCATTAGAAGGAAAAATTTCCAACGACTCCCCCATTGCAAAAGCTTTGCTAGGGAAAAGAGTGGGCGATGAAGTTTCCATTGCGACTCCTGGTGGAGACATGCAAGTGAAAATCGTTAACGTAGGAATGATTTAATCAAGAAATAAAAAGATTCAGAAGCGAATAAGTCGTTCTGAATCTTTTTTTCTTGAAAGAAAGTCAGCCTTTAGACGGAGAGCGAGTTGGGACTTTTGCTCCCGCCCAAACAACGAATATTCCGCTATAATAAAAGGAAAAAGACAGGAGGGAACAGAATGAAAAAAACAAGACTACGATTATTTCTCCTGCTTGAAGGAGCACTATTCCTATTAAACATCTTCGAACTGATTCATAACTGGGATTTACTATTAGTTATTCTATTTGGAGCCGTCCTCATTATGACAAATAAAAAGCGCGTCCACCGGCAAAACATGCTGTATTGGACGGGTTGGTTTTTGATTGCCTTGAGTATTCTTTCCACTTTCACCATCTGGCTCATGCTAGGTCTGCTTCTGGTTTATGCAGTCTTTAATGGCGGCAGTATTCTGGAAAACTTCCATTTTCATGCATTTGATAGCTTTCCATGGAAGAAAAAAAACTATGTGGGAGTAACGGTCAAGGAACCGGCCAAACATAGTGGGAAAAGAAAAAAACAAAAATGGGTAGGCGGCACGCATGTTGGGGAGCATGTCTATGAATGGGATGATATGAATATCTCTGTGTTTATGGGAGATTCAATCATTGATCTCGGAAATACCTTGCTTCCTAATAAAGAAAACGTCGTGTTAATCCGTAAAGGAATCGGGCAAACCCGTGTAATCGTACCCAAAGGAGTAGGGGTGTCTTTGCAACACTCGGCATTGCAAGGGAAGGTGATCTTTAATCAAGAACCTTATCCATTGCAAAATGAAACACTTACCTTGTACAGTTCGGATTACGATACCGCTACACGTACCATCAAGTTAGTCTCGAATACCTTACTAGGAGATTTCGAGGTGATTTACTTATGAGACAGAAAAATTTTCTGAAGTTGTTTTTTACTATTTTCGTCGTTCTCTCACTCGTCGTGGCTACTACGATCTTTTCGCTGCGCCCGACGTTTTCTTGGTCAGACTTATGGAGTCCGGAAAACTTTCGGGTACCGGTGCTTCTCTTTATGGGGACTGTTGTTTTCTTCTTATCGCTTATCTTTTCATGGGTAATCCAGTATAATTTACTTAAACGGGAAAGAGCCATGGCTGAGAATCTTCACCGATTGAATGTTGGTAATTATACGCAGCCAATTGAGCCAGATGAATCGAACAAGCCTTTTTTCATGGGAGAAGACTATGCTAATTCTTATGAAGAAATGGAAAATTTACGTTTGAAGTTGATTCAGTTATCTCGTGAAGTGCAAGAATTAAGCAGTGTGCCGAGAATGGTTGGGAATGAAACCAAAGAACAAATTCTAGAGGAAGAACGGCATCGCATTGCGCGTGAACTGCATGACTCTGTGAGCCAGCAACTATTCGCAGCGATGATGATGCTTTCTGCTCTGAATGAAAAAAAGGATACGCTCCCGGAAAACATCCAGAAGCCCTTGCGGTTGATTGAATCGATTGTGAACGAATCCCAATCTGAAATGCGTGCGTTGCTCTTACATTTACGTCCAGTTAAACTGGAAGGGAAGACCTTGAAAAAAGGAATTGAGCAATTATTAGTCGAGCTTCGTACAAAAGTTCAGATGAATTTGAAATGGGAAATTTCACCAATTGACACCATCCCAGGAATTGAAGATCATTTATTCCGGATTGCGCAGGAGTTGCTTTCCAATACGTTGCGGCATGCAAAGGCAAAAAATCTAGAAGTCTATCTTCAACAAAATGAACAAGAAATTAATCTACGAATGTTCGATGACGGAGTTGGTTTTGATACCTCTGTTGAGAAATCGGGCAGTTATGGCTTGATGAATATTCGTGAGCGTGTAAGTGGGTTAGGGGGCACCTGTAAAATCATCAGCTTTCCTCAACAAGGAACGATTGTGGATATTCGGATACCCAACACCATGAATGATTGAGGAGGCGTTGAAAGGTGATTCGTGTGTTAATTGTGGACGACCATGAGATGGTCCGATTAGGCTATTCAGCCTATCTCTCCATTCAAGATGACATTGAAGTGGTTGGCGAAAGTGAAAACGGTAAAATAGGTTGGGAAATGGCATTGGATTTACGGCCTGATGTGATCTTAATGGATTTAGTAATGGATGTAATGGATGGGATTGAAGCAACAAAAGCAATTTTAGCCGATTGGCCCGAAGCGAAAATTATTATTGTTACCAGTTTTATTGATGATGAGAAAGTGTATCCTGCCTTGGAAGCAGGAGCAGCCGGGTATATGCTGAAGACCTCTTCAGCGAGTGAAATTGCTAGAGCCATTCGCTCTACCTTTCAAGGTGAACGTGTTTTAGAACCAGAAGTTACGGATAAGATGTTGGATAAGCTGACAAAGAAGAGCGTTCATTATCCGCACGAAGATCTAACTGCACGTGAAATGGAAGTCCTGCTCTTAATTGCGCAAGGGCATTCCAATCAAGAGATTGCGGATCAATTATTTATCACTCTTAAAACAGTAAAAACCCATGTTTCAAATATTCTTTCCAAGCTAGAAGTGGAGGACCGTACCCAAGCAGCAATTTATTCTTTCAAACATCAGTTAATTGAGTAGTCAATGAGATGCAATCTATTAACACAGTTCAAATTTACTGTGTTATGATGAAGATAAGAATCGTGTTACTGCGAGAGGAGGAGTCGGAATTATTCCGGCGTGTACAAATATGGAAATTAAAGTTACTGAAAAAGCACAAAAATGGTTTGAAAGTGAATTAGGTGTCAGTGAAGGCAGAGGGGTTCGTTTCTTAGGGAAAGTCTACGGAAAAAGTCAGATTCATGAAGGTTTTTCGATTGCTCTTGAAGTCGTAGAACCGAAAAATCCAATTGCGATGACGACGCTCAATGGGATTTCTTATTTTGTTGATGCTGCTGATGATTGGTTTTTTAATGGGTATGATTTAGAAGTTTCCTTTGACGAACAAAACAACGAACCTGAATATATTTTCCACGAAATAAAAGCCTAATCAAAAAGAGAAGCAGGTAGGTCTCCCAGTAAGGGAAATCTATCTGCTTCTCTTTTTAGAATTATAACGGCATAACAACCGGTACAATCATAGGACGACGTTCGGTTCTTTCATATAAGAAAGGTTGAACAGTCGAAGTAATCGCATCTCGCAATTGTTTTTCAGTGACTTTACCTTCTGCATTCAGTACTTGTTTTATTTCGTGTTTAATCATCGATTGAGCTTCACTGATCAGGTCACCTGATTCACGCATGTAGATGAATCCACGTGACAAGATGTCAGGGCCAGCTGCCAATTGTTTTTGTTTGAAGTCAACGGTAAGAACAATCACTACAAGGCCGTCTTGAGAAAGGATATGGCGGTCACGCAAGACAATATTGCCGATGTCCCCAATTCCTTTCCCATCAATGTAAACATCCATCGCAGGGAAACTACCCGCTTCACGTGCACTTTCATTGGTTAGGGCAAGTACATCACCATTATTTAGGATAAAGGAATTTTCTTTTGGAATCCCACATTGTTCTGCAAGACCAGCATGGATTTTCAACATCCGGAATTCCCCATGAACCGGCATGAAGTACTTCGGTTTCATTAGACGCAACATCAGTTTTTGTTCCTGTTGTCCGCCGTGACCGGAAGTATGGACGTTATTTACTTTCCCATGAATCACTTTTGCGCCAGCTTCTAACAGCTGGTTGATTACTCGGTTGACACTGGTGGTGTTACCTGGAATCGGTGAGCTGGAGAAAATAACCGTATCGCCTGGTTGGATGGTAATCTGGCGGTGAGTACCATTGGCAATTCTACTTAGAGCAGCCATTGGTTCTCCTTGCGCACCTGTACAAATAATCATAACCTTATCAGCAGGGTACTGGTTAATTTCGCGTCCATCGATGAAGGTATCATCTGGAGCGTGAATGTAGCCCAATTCCCGAGCCGTGCGGAATGAATTTTCCATACTTCTACCAAAAATAGCTAATTTTCTTCCTGATGCAATCGCAACTTCCGTCACTTGTTGTAGACGAGAAATATTGGAAGCAAAAGAAGCGAAAATAATTCTTCCTTCTACACGTTGAATAATGTTCGAGATGGATTTCCCGACAACTTGTTCCGATTGTGTAAAGTTCGGTACTTCAGCATTTGTACTATCACTCATTAAGAGAAGCACACCTTCATCACCAAGCTGAGCCATCCAGTGTAAGTCTGCTGTTTTCCCATCAACAGGTGTCCAGTCAAACTTAAAGTCACCGGTGAAGACAATATTACCAGGTGGTGTTTTCACTACGATTCCGCGTGTATCTGGAATACTGTGATTCGTACGGAAGAAGCTAACGCTTGTTTTGCGGAACTTAATGACGGTGTCATCTTTGATTTCATGCAAAACGGCATCGCGCAATAGGCCGTGCTCTTCTAACTTGTTCCGAATCAATGCTAAGGCAATTTCACCCGCATAAATGGGTACATTTAATTCTTTTAGCAAATAAGGAACTCCCCCGATATGGTCTTCGTGACCATGGGTGATAAACAAGCCCTTAATTTTGTGTTTGTTTTGAACAAGATAGGTGTAATCTGGGATGACATAGTCTATCCCTAATAAATCATCTTCGGGGAACATAATACCGGAATCAAGAATTAGTAACTCATCTTGATATTGGACGGCATACATGTTCTTACCGATTTCCCCTAACCCCCCCAGGGCAAAAACGCCTACCTCATTATTGCGAACGTTGGGTTTCATTGTGGGAACTCCGTGATTTGGAAGTTTGGACTGTTTTGTTCATACTCCAAATGTTTTCCTTCTACTGGTTGGACAAACTCAATATTGTAGGGGGTATGTTCATCCAATATTCTACGTGCTTCAACCACGCTTTCTGCTTTCATATAAAGGGATTGCGTTGTTTCCCGAGTAGGAACCTCAAATTTGTTTTCTTGGTACGTTACTTTAAATAACATGTATCATCACTCCTGTATTTCTATATTAATTTCGCATTGAAAAAACAACATCATTCCAAACTGGTCCATTATTGTATTTTCTATACAATTCTCTTTTCAGTTTACCACAAACCGTGTCCTTTGGCATAACTTTCTCTTCTTCTTTCCAATTTTAAGTAGACCTTTCTGTGGAGATTGGTTAGAATAGATAGATATAATTTGTTAAACAATGGGGGCGTCATGCTTGGCTTTAATATGGAAGTACATAAAAAAATATAAATGGCTGATCTTTCTCAATGTAATTGGGTCTTTCGGATTCATCTTTGTAGAACTGGGATTGCCGACCATGCTGGCACGTCTGATTAATGGCGCTGTCGTTGGAATTAGCCGCAATCAACTCACCGGAACGATTGGAATGATGATCCTCTTTGTGGTTCTTGGTTTATTGGGGCGGGGAACCGTGGCGTTTACGACCAGCAGCTTGACCACCAAAATGGTAGCAGATATGCGGAACGATCTCTACCATAAAATTCAAACTTTTTCACATCAAGAGTTTGACCAACTAGGCGTTTCGTCGTTAGTAACGAGAGTAACGAATGACGCATTCGTCTTGATGCAGTTTAGTCAGATGGTGTTGCGAATGGGGTTAGCAACCATCTTAATGATGTTTGCCAGCTTCTACATGATTTTTATTACCAGCCGTTCCCTCTCAGCCGTATTAATTCCTGCTTTTCCGGTTTTACTAATTTCCGTTATAATCATCGGGAAAAAATCACGGCCCCTGTCAGAGGCGCAACAAGGAAATTTGGACCGCATCAACCTCAGCTTACGGGAAACGTTGGCGGGTCTTCGCGTCGTTCGGGCTTTTGTGCGGGAACGATTCATGGTGGAGCGCTTCGATACCGTCAATGCAGCGTACAGTACGGTAAGTAAAAAGTTGTTCTACTTGATGGCTTGGACGCAACCAATCTTCTCACTTGTCATTAATCTCATTATCATTGGGATTGTTTGGTTTGGAGCTGGACTTTTGGAGACTGGAAACTTAGAAATAGGAACCATGGTTGCTTATATCGAATACAGTTTTCACGCACTCTATTCATTCTTAAACTTTGCGATTGTATTTATGATGTACCCACGTGCAGCTGTGTCCGCTCGTCGGATTCAAGAAGTATTCGATACTGAAAGCTCCATTTCGCCGAACGAAACTGGAGTTACAGAAAGCGAAACACATGGATTCATCCGTTTTGAAAATGTATCGTTCTCTTATCCTGGTAATCAGGAAACGCCTGTTATCGAAGGAATTAACTTTGAAGCAGGACCTGGACAAACCATCGCCTTCATTGGTAGTACCGGGAGCGGGAAGTCTACCATTCTTCAATTGATTCCACGTTTCTATGATGTGACCAAAGGAAGAATTTTAATTGATGGTCATGACGTAAGAGACTATAACTTAAAAGCATTGCGCCAAAAAATTGGCTACATCCCGCAAAAAACACTCCTCTTTACTGGAACGATTGCGGAGAACTTGCGCTACGGGAAAGGGGACGCTTCTCATCCTGAATTAGAAGAAGCTTCTGAAATTTCCCAAGCAACGGATTTTATTTTGCAAAAATCCAAACACTTTGAGGAACACTTGTCAGAAGGGGGAAGCAACCTCTCTGGTGGACAGAAGCAACGTCTGTCGATTGCTCGTGCGGTAGTCAGAAAACCAGATTTCTATATATTCGATGACAGTTTCTCAGCGCTGGATTATCAGACCGATATGCGTCTGCGCCGCAGATTGAAACAAGAGACCGGGCAGTCTACCGTTATTATCGTAGCGCAACGTGTCTCAACGATTATGCATGCTGATAAAATTATTGTATTGAACGAAGGAAAAGTAGTAGCAGAAGGTACGCACCGTGAGTTGCTTGAAACGAGTCCGATTTACTATGACATTGCTGCTTCTCAAATGCGGAAGGAGGAATTGGCATGAATGTGAACGAACCGAAGAAAGTGACCGATCTCTTTCGTCTGTGGCAATACTTGAAAAATTACCGGATTGCCTTTTTTGCCGCTATTTTCTTAACGATTCTGATGTCCATCATGTCCGTTATTGAACCGTATATTTTAGGATTAGGAATTACCGAACTTGGGAAAAACATAGCCGACATATTGAGCGGTGTACCGGGAGCGAGCATTAACTATGATTATTTGAAATGGGTTTTGTTCCTTTATTTCATTCGAGGGCTCTGCTATCAATCCACCAACTTCTTCTCGCAACGTTTGATGACAAAGGTTGTCCAATCATCGATGAACGATTTGCGGGCGGACTTAGACAATAAGATTAATCGATTACCGGTTTCCTTCTTTGACAGCCAATCATTAGGAGACATTTTGAGTCGTGTGACAAATGATGTGGACTCCATTTCCAATGCGTTGCAACAATCGCTCTTGCAAGTCGTAAATGCAATTTTAGGAATTACCTTCGCATTGTCGATGCTCCTATTTATTAGCTGGAGATTGACACTCATTGCGCTTGTTATGATTCCGTTGTCCTATATCATCTCGAAAAAAGTGACAAACCTGTCCCAGCCTTATTTCCGGGCGCAGGCGAAGCATTTAGGAGAACTAAATGGATTTGTTCAAGAAAACTTGACCGGGTTCTCTGTCGTGAAATTATATGGTAAAGAAGAGGACTCCGTAGATGAGTTCCAAAAAATTAATTCTTCCTTACAAAAAGCGGGGTTCAAAGCAGCCTTTATCTCTGGATTGATGACGCCTTTGACCGCATTGGTTTCAAATGGCGCATATATTTCCATTGCCGTACTAGGAATAGTAGAAGTACTAGCTGGCACGATGACGATTGGGAATGTACAGGCTGCTGCCCAATATGTATGGCAAATCAATCAGCCAATCACCATGATTACGCAGTTGTCCGCTATCATCCAGTCAGCTGCCGCAGCAACACAGCGGATCTTTGGCTTCTTAGATGAAGAAGAAATGCAAGAAGATGCGCAAAAACCGTTGACGATGGATGTTCAAGGAACTATTTCTTTCGAAAATGTTTCCTTCAGTTATCATCCTGACCAGCCGCTCATAAAAGACTTCAATGTAGATGTGAAGAGTGGGGAGACCGTAGCGATTGTTGGCCCAACTGGAGCAGGTAAAACGACCATGATCAACTTGCTGATGCGTTTTTACGATGTAGATTCTGGTTCCATCAAGCTGGATGGCCATGATATTCGAGACTTTTCTCGTCAAGATTACCGGTCACAGTTTGGTATGGTCTTGCAGGATGCTTGGTTGTATCAAGACAGTATCAAGGAAAATATCCGTTTCGGAAATTTGGATGCGAGCGACGATGATGTAAGACGTGCCGCCGAAGCAGCGAACGTGGACCACTTCATCCAAACGCTCAGCGATGGGTACGATACGGTTATTAACCAAGAAGCTTCCAACATTTCTCTCGGCCAAAAACAATTATTGACCATCGCAAGAACCTTTATTGCCGATCCGAAAGTATTGATTTTGGATGAAGCAACCAGTTCCGTTGATACAAGACTAGAAGCGATGATTCAAAAAGCAATGAAAAAAATCATGCAGGGTAGAACCAGCTTCGTTATTGCCCACCGACTTTCTACGATTCGTGATGCAGACCTCATTCTCGTAATGGATCAAGGTCAAATCATCGAGCAAGGAACCCATAATGAATTGATTGCGAAAGAAGGATTCTACTACCGCCTCTATAACAGTCAATTCCAACAACAAGATTAAAAATTATGCTTGTCAAAATAATCAACATATGATTAAATATTGGTTGTGGCAATGAAAGCTGCTACAACCAATTACGGGGGCATAGCTCAGCTGGGAGAGTGCTTGGCTGGCAGCCAAGAGGTCAGGGGTTCGATCCCCCTTGTCTCCATACGATAGAAACGTTGATCCAACAGACTTTTAGGCCTGTTGTATCAACGTTTCTTTTTATTTATTTTTGTTCGTGGGGCAGGAATGGGGCAGAAGAGGAATAAGATACTGTAAGATGGCTATTTCTAAAGTATATATTCTTGTAATACAATTCCCTCTACCTTGGCACCATAAGCTCCCAAGCTTACATGCCAAGGTTTTCTCTTTGCCCCAATGAAGGCTATCTTACCCCTGATGCCCCCCAACCAGAGTCGCACGCTTAATTGCTGTAGCACCAGAAGTCAAACTGCTGGCATGTACCAAGGCAGGGTAGCCGTACTTGCGCCGGATCCGATCAACGGTTCGCTCTAGTTCCTCTTGGAGCAAGGTGCTTTCGGGTGGTTCGAATAGGTTAAATTGCAATAAGGACTTTGGAGCAACTTTTCCACAGCTGATGGCGACGTTACGGACCGGTTGCCCGCGGTAGTGGCGCCGGAAAATGTGCAGGCATTCTTCGATAATGACTTTGCTGCTGGAAGTGGGATGGACGTTCACTTGATGAGCGAAGCCAGGATCAGCTATATCAGGAGAAAACCCCACTCGTAAATGAATGACGTTTGTCTCTACTTCATGGGCGCGCAACCGAGCGGCTACTTGATCGGCCATTTCACGAATGACCACTTCTAGCTCATATTGATTTACATAGACGCGTGGAAGGACCTGGCTTTTACTGAAGGCTTTTGATGCTGGTAAAAAGCGCTTGGAAAGAATGCTGCGATCGATGCCGTGTGCATGGAAGAAAAGTTGCTCCCCAATTACGCCGTACATTTTCTTCAGCGCATGAATGTCAGCTTGAGCCAAATCATGAATAGAAGAGACGCCCGCTTTCAATAATCTTCGTTCGGTGCGGACACCAATCCCCCACATATCCGTCAGCTGCTTCATTCCCCATACTTTATCGCTCACATCCTTATAGCGCCACTCTGCTAGATAGGAAGGGTGGTTACTCTTTGCCTCTTCATCCAAAGCTAACTTTGCCAACAAGGGATTGTCGCCGATTCCAATCGTAGCAATCAACCCAAATTTTTCATGAATCGCATATTGAATTTTCTTGGCAATTTCTCTGGTAGTTCCATGAATAGCATGAGAACGAGTAACATCGAGAAACGATTCATCGATACTATAAATATGCAGATCTTCTTCAGCGACAAACTGTAAGTAAAGATGGTTGATTTGCTGGTTGATTTCTAAGTACTGAGCCATTCGGGGAGCGACTGTGTAGATGTGTGATTGAGGCGGAATTTCGTCACCTCTTGAACCGGTCTTCAGGCCATACTGCTTCTTTACAAAAGGGGAGGCGGCCAAGATAAGTCCACCGCCCTGTTCCTTCCTGCTGATAACGGCAATAGACGTATCGCGTGGATGAAGGTTTCGGTGAACTGCCTCAACGGATGCGAAGAAGGATTGAATATCAATACAAAGAATATCTCTCGATGGTTCGTTCGAATAATCCATATAAATCATGCGCCACGCCTCCTAACTACTTTCATTATAGGAACATATGTTCTTTTTGTAAATACAAAAAACTCCTACTCATTAAAAAGTAGGAGCTGATAAGAAAAATTAACCAATTACTGTTACTTCATCATCTAAATCAAACGGGCTCTTCTCATTGATATAGTCATAGAACATGACCCCATTCAAGTGGTCAATTTCATGCTGAATGACAATGGCAGGGTATCCCTTGAAACGCTTCTTGAATGATTTTCCTTCTCGATCTTGGTACGTCACGGTAACGCGGCTATGACGCACGACAAAACCTGGGACTTCCCGGTCTACGGAAAGGCATCCTTCTCCGTCTTTCAAACACGCCGATTCGACCGAATGGCTAACAATTTTAGGGTTGAACATCACTTCTTCTAACTCTGGCGGGTCATCTTCGTACTCACCCGGAATCAGGAGGGCAATCATGCGTTTTGAAATAGCTAACTGAGGTGCAGCGAGTCCAACGCCGGCACGTAACTCGTACTTTTCTGCCAATTCAGGATCTTGACTATTTTTCAAAAAAGTCATCATATCCTTGGCTAATTTTTGGTCTTCATTTGTTAACGGGAAGGAAACTTGCTCTGCGACTTCACGTAGAGCAGGGTGACCTTCTCGAACGATATCATTCATCGTAATCATGACAGACATCCTTTCTTGATTCTATTCATCAATTTATCTTACTATAAGTTTTGTGAAAAAGCGAAAGAAAATCTTGTTGTTATTTGGCATAAAACACGGTAAAATAACAAAATGAGAAAAAAATGAGAAAGAGGTGTCTTTCTATGGCGACAGCGAGAGAATATCTGAACGAAGTGTATGAAAAAGTAGAAAAAAGGGGACCACATCAGCGCGAATTTTTGCAAGCGGTAAAAGAAGTATTCGATACTATTGAACCAGCCTTAGAAAAGAACCCTCAGTACATGAAGTGGAATATTTTGGAGCGCCTTGTAGAACCAGAACGCATTATTACGTTCCGTGTTCCTTGGGTGGACCGTGACGGACGCATCCAAGTCAATAAAGGCTTCCGGGTACAATTTAATTCTGCCCTAGGCCCTTATAAAGGTGGACTTCGTTTCCATCCTTCCGTAACAGAAAGTATCTTGAAATTTTTGGGGTTTGAACAAACCTTCAAGAACAGCTTGACCGGATTACCAATTGGCGGAGGAAAGGGCGGATCTGACTTTAATCCTAAAGGGAAAACAGACGTAGAAATCATGAATTTCTGCCAATCCTTTATGACTGAGTTGCAAAAGTATATTGGACCGTTAGAAGATATTCCTGCTGGTGATATTGGTGTGGGTGGACGAGAAATTGGCTACTTATACGGTCAGTACAAACGACTGAATGGCTCCCAATCAGGTGTGATTACTGGGAAGCCCGTTGCCATGAACGGCAGCCTTGGCAGAACAGAAGCAACTGGATATGGACTCGTTTACTATACTCAAGAAATGCTTCAGGCAAATGGGAAATCTTTTGCCGGACAAAAAGTAGTCGTATCGGGAAGCGGGAATGTAGCCATCTACGCAATCGAAAAGGTTCATGAATTTGGCGGAACGGTCATTGCTTGTTCGGATTCAGATGGATACATCTATGATGAAACAGGAATAGATGTGGCTCTATTGAAAGACGTCAAAGAAAACCAACGAGAGCGCTTGACCGCATATGCAGAACAAAAAGAATCCGCTGCCTACCATGAAGGAAGTGTTTGGAACTTAGCTGTTCCTTATGATATTGCACTCCCGTGCGCTACGCAAAATGAAATCGACGAGGAACAAGCGAAACAGTTGGTGGAAAACCATGTATACTGTGTTAGTGAAGGGGCTAATATGCCAAGTACCATTGAGGCAATTGAAGTATACCAAGCCAACAACATCTACTATGGTCCGGCAAAAGCAGCAAATGCTGGCGGCGTAGCGACCAGTGCATTGGAAATGGCACAAAATGCGCAACATGGTCACTGGACCTTTGAGCAAGTTGATGAGCAATTACAAGAGATTATGAAGAACATTTTTGCTACAGTAGAAACAACAGCGAAAGAATACGGAATGGATGGCAATTATTTAGCGGGTGTGAACATCGCATCCTTCGTTAAAGTGGCAGATGCCATGATTTTCCAGGGGATTGTTTAAGTAGAAAGAGAGCAGGAAACGGGAAATAACAGCTGTTTTCCTGCTCTTTTTAATTAGAATTTTCTCATCTTCTTTTTGTGATAAAACGAACAAGTTGTTTCGATGCTCTCTGGTAAAAGAGAAAACAAGGAGAAAGTAAAATGAGAATTTCACAAGAAAGAAACAGCAGAAAAGCTGGCCTGTCCCTATGTTTAAGAAGATATCATGTAGATTTCGATGATAGATATAATACAGTTCGAAAAGGTGGTTGTAACAGAAGGTTCACATCAAAATGAGGGAGTATGAGGAAGAAAAAATAGAACGAAACAAAAAATACATCGTTTTCAATTCGTTCATTTTTTAACAAAAGAGGGTGTGTCAATCGTTTTCATTGTTGTGATAACAGAGAAATAAGAAAAAATAAACGTCTCAGCCTTGCATTACGGACGTCTCAGTGGTAAATTAAGAGGGTGAAGTAACAAAAATAATACAGTTCCGTCAGGCTGTACAAAAGATCATCGCCAGATGAAATTTCAAGGAAAAGAGAGGAATGTGTTAGCATGGCTACAAAGAAAACGAACATTGATATTGACGCATTACTGAACCCGTCGAACACTGATTTTCGCATGGTTCAAATCATGGACGAGGAAGGTACGATTGTAAATCCTGACCTTATGCCAGATCTTTCTGATGAAGAATTAGTTCAATTTATGTCAGATATGGTATGGTCCCGGATCCTTCATGAACGTTCTACTGCTTTGAATCGTCAAGGACGTTTGGGCTTCTATGCACCAACTGCTGGTCAAGAAGCAAGTCAACTAGGAAGTATCGCAGCAATCGAAAAAGAGGACGTACTCCTACCTGGTTACCGTGATGTTCCTCAATTGATTAAACATGGTCTACCTTTAACACAAGCTTTCCTATGGTCAAGAGGACATGAACAAGGAAACCACTACGCAGAAGATTTGAATGCTTTGCCACCACAAATCATCATCGGTGCACAATACATCCAAAACGCTGGAGTAGCTCTTGGTCTTAAAAAACGTGGGAAGAAAAACGTTGCAATCACTTATACAGGTGATGGTGGTACTTCTCAAGGGGACTTCTACGAAGGAATCAACTTTGCTGGTTCATTCAAAGCTCCTGCAATCTTTGTTGTACAAAACAACGGATGGGCAATCTCGACTCCTCGTCACGTACAAACTGCAGCTCCAACACTAGCTCAAAAAGCTGTAGCAGCTGGAATCCCAGGGGTTCAAGTAGATGGTATGGATATCCTAGCCGTTTACGCTGTTACGAAAAAAGCACGTGAGTACGCTGTTGCCGGAAACGGTCCTGTATTAATTGAAACAATTTGTTACCGTTTTGGTCCACATACTCTATCTGGAGACGACCCAACTCGTTACCGTGATACTGCTGAGCTAGAAGGCTGGCAAGCAAAAGACCCATTGATCCGTATGCGTAAATATTTGAGCGCTAAAGGACTATGGTCTGAAGAAAAAGAAAACGAAGTAATTGAAGCAGCAAAAGAAGAAATTAAAGATGCAATCAAAGAAGCTGACCAAGCTCCAAAACAAAAAGTTTCTACATTCTTGAAGAACATGTTCGATGAGCCAGGTCAAAACATTAAAGAACAAATCGCAATTTTTGAAGCAAAGGAGAATAAATAATCATGGCACAAAAAACAATGATTCAAGCCATCACAGATGCGTTGGCACATGAACTTGAAAATGATCCAAATGTCTTGGTTTTTGGAGAGGACGTTGGTAAAAACGGAGGTGTATTCCGTGCTACTCAAGGACTCCAAGAACAATTTGGTGAAGACCGTGTATTCGATACTCCTTTAGCAGAATCTGGTATCGGTGGTCTAGCAATCGGTTTAGCGCTAGAAGGTTTCCGTCCAGTTCCAGAAATCCAATTCTTCGGATTCGTATTTGAAGTAATGGATTCAATCGTAGCTCAAATGGCTCGTTACCGTTACCGTATGGGCGGAACTCGTCAAATGCCGATCGTTGTTCGTTCCCCATTCGGTGGCGGCGTACACACTCCAGAATTGCACTCTGACAACCTAGAAGGTTTGATTGCACAATCTCCTGGTGTGAAGGTAGTTATCCCTTCAAACCCTTACGATGCAAAAGGTCTGATGATCTCTGCAATCCGTGACAACGACCCAGTTGTTTACTTAGAGCATATGAAACTATATCGTTCGTTCCGTGAGGAAGTTCCTGATGAAGCATACACTGTTCCACTAGGAAAAGCGGCTATTACTCGTGAGGGAGCAGATGTATCGGTTATCACTTACGGTGCAATGGTTCGTGAAGCAGTGAAAGCAGCAGAAAAACTTGAAAAAGAAGGAATCTCTGTTGAAGTTGTGGACTTGCGTACAATCGCTCCTCTAGACGTAGAAACAATCATCGCTTCTGTTGAAAAAACAGGACGCGTAGTAGTTGTTCAAGAAGCACAACGTCAAGCTGGTGTTGGTGCAATGGTAATGGCTGAGATCTCAGAACGTGCTATTCTTTCCTTGGAAGCTCCAATCGGACGTGTTGCTGCTCCTGATACAGTATTCCCATTCGGACAAGCTGAAAATGACTGGTTGCCAAACGCAACAGACATCGAAAACAAAATTAAAGAAGTATACAACTTCTAATCAGAATGAATGAGATGAGAGTAAATACGGTTCTGCTTTAGAACTGTATTTTCTCTTCTATTGTGAAGACGAACGAAGATCTAAATGAAGGGATGTTAAAATAATGGCTTTTAAATTCAAATTGCCTGCACTAGGCGAAGGAATCATGGAAGGCGAAATTGCTTCTTGGCCAGTTAAAGAAGGCGACACAATTAACGAAGACGATACGTTGGTGGAAATCCAAAACGACAAATCTGTCGAAGAAATTCCATCTCCAGTTACCGGTAAAATCCTGAAAATCGTTGCTGCTGAAGGTACTGTAGCAACAATTGGTGATGTATTGGTAGAAATCGATGTTCCAGGTTACGAAGGAGATGAAGAAACTGCAGCTCCTGCAGAAGAAGCAGCTCCTGCGGCAGCACCTGCACAAGAAGCAGCACCTGCAACAGGCGGCGGCGTATTCCAATTCAAATTACCTGCACTAGGTGAAGGAATTATGGAAGGTGAAATCGCATCATGGCCAGTTAAAGAAGGCGACACAATCAACGAAGATGACACATTGGTAGAAATCCAAAATGACAAATCCGTTGAAGAAATCCCATCTCCAGTTACTGGTACAATTGTACGCATCGTTGCTGCTGAAGGTACTGTAGCAACAATTGGTGACGTATTGGTAGAAATCGATGCTCCAGGACATAACAATGCATCTCCAGCTGGCGGCTCTGAGCAACCTGCTACTCCAGCAGCAGCTCCTGTATCTTATGACAAACCAGTTGCTGAAGGACAAGGAAGCGTTCCTGCGGCAGTAGATCCTAACCGTCGTATCTTGGCTATGCCATCTGTACGTCAACATGCTCGTGAAAAAGGCATTGATATTACGCAAGTAAACGGCACTGGCAAAGGCGGACGTATCACGAAAGAAGATATCGACAACTTTGGTTCTCAAGCATCTGCACCAACAGCGGCTCCAGCGCAAACACAAGAAACAGCAGCTCCTGCAGCACAAGCCGCAGCACCTGCAAAAGAAGCAGCTCCAGCTCAACCATACACTTCAAACGTGGCTGAAATGGAAACGCGCGAAAAAATGACTCCAATGAGAAGAGCTATTTCGAAAGCAATGGTGAATAGCAAACATACTGCTCCACACGTAACACACCATGACGAAGTAGAAGTATCTAAACTTTGGGATCACCGTAAGAAATTCAAAGATGTTGCTGCAGCACGCGGTACGAAGTTGACATTCTTGCCATACGTAGTGAAAGCATTGACTGCTACATTGCGTGAATTCCCAATCTTGAATGCATCTATTGACGATGCAACACAAGAAATTGTTTACAAAAATTACTTTAACATCGGTATCGCAACCGATACAGATGCAGGTCTATTCGTACCAAACGTAAAAGACACTGATTCAAAAGGTATGTTCCAAATTGCTGATGAAATCAACGAATTGGCTGCAAAAGCTCACGATGGCAAACTAGCAGCAAATGAAATGAGAAATGGTTCCATCACAATCAGTAACGTAGGTTCTGTAGGTGGCGGCTGGTTTACTCCAGTTATCAACCATCCTGAAGTGGCGATCTTGGGTATTGGTACAATTGCTCAACAACCAATCGTAAATGCAGACGGTGAACTTGCTGTAGGACGCGTATTGAAGCTTTCATTGAGCTATGACCACCGTGCAATTGATGGCGCAACTGCTCAAAAAGCGTTGAACAACATCAAACGTTTGTTAGCTGACCCAGAATTACTATTGATGGAAGGATGATTTTAGAATGGTAGTAGGCGATTTCGCAGTTGAATTAGATACAGTTGTGATTGGTTCCGGACCTGGTGGCTATGTAGCTGCCATCCGTGCCGCACAAATGGGTCAAAAAGTAGCAATCATCGAGAAAGACTCCATCGGCGGTGTTTGTTTGAACGTTGGATGTATTCCTTCAAAAGCATTGATTGCTGCTGGTCACCGTTACCAAGAAGCACTAGATTCTGCTGTCTTTGGTGTAACGGCTGAAAACGTGAAGTTAGACTTCACAAAAACGCAAGAATGGAAAGACAATAAAGTTGTTAAAACGTTGACAAGTGGTGTTGAATACTTGTTGAAGAAAAACAAAGTAGAAATCATCATGGGAACAGCATTCTTTAATGATGCAAACACATTACGTGTGTTCACGGAAGATGCTGCACAAACATACACGTTCAACAATGCAATTGTTGCAACAGGTAGCCGTCCAATCGAAATCAAAGGTTTCAAATTTGGCGGACGGATCATCGATTCAACAGGTGGATTGAACTTGACAGAAGTTCCTAAGAAACTTGTTATTGTTGGTGGTGGCGTTGTTGGTACAGAACTAGGAACTGCTTACGCAAACCTAGGCGCAGAAGTTACAATCCTTGAAGGTTCTCCTCAATTGTTGCCATCGTTTGAAAAAGACATGGTAAAATTAGTAGAAAAATCGTTCAAAGATAAAGGCATTAACTTTGTTACCAATGCAATGGCTAAAGAAGCAATTGACAATGGCGATAGCGTAACTGTGAAGTACGAAGCTGCTGGAAAAGAAGAAACACTTGAAGCAGATTACGTAATGGTAACAGTTGGTCGTCGTCCAAACACAGATGATCTTGGTTTGGAAGTTGTTGGTGTTGAAATGACTGAACGTGGATTAGTTAAAGTAGATAACCAAGGACGTACAAATGTGCCAAACATCTACGCAATTGGAGACATCACTCCAGGCGCAGCACTTGCTCACAAAGCAAGTTACGAAGCTAAAATTGCTGCTGAAGCAATTTCTGGTAAAGCTGCAGCAATCGATTATGTTGCAATGCCTGCAGTTGCCTTTACAGATCCTGAATTGGCAACAGTTGGTTTAACTGAAAAAGGAGCAAAAGAAAAAGGTCTTGAAGTCAAAGCATCGAAATTCCCATTGTCTGGTAATGGACGTGCATTGTCTCTAAACGCAACAGAAGGCTTCGTTCGCTTAGTTACAACAAAAGAAGACAACCTAATTGTTGGTGCACAAGTAGCGGGAGTTAGCGCAAGTGACGTAATTGCTGAACTAGGTTTGGCAATTGAATCCGGCATGAACGCAGAAGATATCGCATTGACGATTCATTCTCACCCATCCTTGTCCGAAACAGTAATGGACGCTTCTGAATTGGCATTGGGACTACCAATCCACATTTAATCGAATAAACTTTTAAGAGGCCTTGAACTTGTTTTCAGGGCCTCTTTTTCATATGATAGAGGTAAGACAGAGAAGCAAAAGGAGAAAATCAATGCAAGATTATCAATATCCGATTGATTTGGATTGGACACCAGAGGAAATGAACACGGTGGTTCAGCTATGGGTCGCAGTAGAGATGGCCTACGAAAAAGGAATTCGCAAAGACGAATTTTTAACGAGATATCTTCATTTCAAGGAAGTGGTTCCCTCTAAGGGAGAAGAAAAACGCTACGGAAATGCTTTTGAAAAAGAGTCCGGCTATTCCTTGTATCAAGTAGTGAAAATGGCACGAGAGACAGAACGGGACATGGTCAAGATGAGTCCGACACAACATGGAAAAAGAAAGTAGGTAGATGAATGAATTACAAAGAAATGGCAGAGCTTGTAAAAGGTTGGGTAGAAGAAGCAGGCGATTTACTGCGTGAATCATTGCAAAATACTTCATTAAAAGTGGAAGAAAAAACTAATCCAAGTGATTTGGTGACGGAAATGGATAAATCCATCGAAGCCTTCTATGTCGAAAAAATTCGTGCTCATTTTCCTGACCACAAAATCTATGGAGAAGAAGGAACCTATGATGAGATTAATGACTTAGATGGATTCATCTGGGTAATTGACCCGATTGATGGTACGCTGAATTATGTGAAGCAGAAAAGTAATTTCTGCTCCATGCTCGCCTTATTTAAGGATGGGGAAGGGGTACTGGCCTTTATCAATGATGTCATTCATGAAGACGTGTATTATAGCGTTCAAGGAGAGGGTGTTTATTGTAACGAACGCCGCCTTGAGCCGATAGAAGAGCATCCGTTAAAAGAAGGTCTACTCGCGATTAACACCAAAATGGCCCTATCTGAAATGGAAGAAGCACAACAATTAATTGATGAAGCGCTCGGCGTTCGTTTAATCGGATCTGCAGGATTAGAGATGGTGCAGGTGTTAATGAACCGCGTTTCTGCCTATGTAACCACACCCCTACAAACATGGGATATCGCCCCTGGATATGTGATGGCGCAGGAACTAGGTCTTACCTTCACGCAACGGACGGGAGAACCGATTGATTTAATGAAGAAAAACGCTATTTTAATCGCAAATCCACTAGCGCATAAAGAAATTGTGAAGACTTTTATCAATTAATAACAATATATTTTCATATTCGTGTTTTTTCTTTCCAAATAGGTAATGCCGTGATACAATAGAACAGTTAAAAAAGGTATCCGTATATCAACAATATTGTAGCAACTATTTCAAGTAAGATTCAATGGCCCTTAGACGAATGGATGCAAGGGTCTTTCTTTTTGGCAAGTAAACATTTGGAGGAAAATAATGACAGTAAGAAATGATATCCGCAATGTAGCGATCATCGCCCACGTTGACCATGGTAAAACAACAATGGTAGATGAGTTATTGAAACAGTCCGACACATTGGATGAACGGACAGACTTAGCGGAACGTGCAATGGATTCCAATGATATTGAAAAAGAACGTGGAATTACAATTCTAGCAAAAAACACGGCTGTATCCTATAAAGGAACACGCATCAACATTCTAGACACACCAGGACACGCGGACTTCGGTGGCGAAGTAGAACGGATTATGAAAATGGTCGATGGTGTGGTACTGATTGTGGATGCTTATGAAGGTACGATGCCGCAAACACGTTTTGTATTGAAAAAAGCTTTGGATCAAAAACTAATTCCAATCGTAGTAGTAAATAAAATTGACAAACCAACTGCTCGTCCTGCTGAAGTAGTGGATGAAGTATTAGAGTTGTTTATTGAACTAGGAGCGGACGATGAGCAACTAGAATTCCCAGTTGTATATGCTTCTGCAATCAACGGAACTTCTAGCTTATCAGACGATGCAAGTGCACAACAACCAACAATGGATCCTATCTTTGACATGATCATGGAACATATTCCAGCACCAATCGATAATTCAGAAGAACCATTGCAATTCCAAGTGGCGCTACTTGATTACAACGACTACGTAGGTCGTATTGGGATTGGACGTGTATTCCGTGGAAAGATTAAAGTAGGGGACCAAGTTTCCTTGCTGAAATTAGACGGATCTGTTAAAAACTTCCGTGTTACGAAGTTGTTCGGTTTCTTCGGGTTGAGCCGTGTAGAAATTGATGAAGCGAAAGCAGGAGACTTGATTGCTGTTTCTGGGATGGAAGATATTTTCGTAGGGGAAACAATCACTCCACTAAACCATCAAGAAGCACTTCCTGTACTTCATATCGATGAACCAACGCTGCAAATGACATTCTTAACGAATAACTCTCCATTTGCAGGAAGAGAAGGAAAGTATGTTACTGCTCGTAAGATAGAAGAACGAATTATGAAAGAACTTCATACAGACGTTTCCTTATTGGTAGAAAACACGGATTCCCCAGATGCATGGGTTGTATCTGGACGTGGAGAGCTTCATTTATCCATTCTGATTGAAAATATGCGCCGTGAAGGATATGAGTTACAAGTATCTCGTCCGGAAGTTATCGTGAAAACCTTTGATGGTGTGAGATGTGAGCCGTTTGAGCGTGTACAAATCGACACCCCTGAAGAGTATATGGGTTCTGTAATTGAATCACTAGGCCTTCGTAAAGGTGAAATGCAAGACATGCAAAACAGTGGAAACGGACAAGTTCGAATTATTTTCCTTGTTCCTACTAGAGGTTTGATTGGTTATTCCACTGAGTTCCTTTCCATGACACGTGGATACGGAATTATGTCCCATACATTTGAAGCATACTTGCCAGAGTTGCCAGGTAAAATTGGCGGCCGTCGTAATGGTGCTCTTGTTTCAACTGAAACAGGCAAAACAACTACTTACGGAATCATGCAAATCGAAGATCGTGGTACTATTTTCATCGAACCAGGTACTGCTATTTACGAAGGAATGATTGTAGGAGAAAATGCTCGTGAAAATGATATTGCAGTAAACATCACCAAAGCGAAGCAACAAACCAACGTTCGTTCTGCTACAAAAGACCAAACCAACGTTATCAAGCGTCCGCGCACACTAACATTGGAAGAATCGCTTGAGTTTATGGGTGAAGATGAATACTGTGAGATTACTCCAGAAAGCATTCGTCTCCGTAAACAAATTCTCGATAAGAACGAAAGAGAAAAATCAGCGAAACGTAAGAAAAAAGCAGAAGAAAACTAATAGTAGATTGAATAAGCATGTGCTTCTCTTCGGAGAGGGCATGCTTTTTTGTTGTGCGCCCAGCATGGGCGATAACTTGGTGGTGAAAGTCCACTACAGGCTTGGCAGTAGGAACTGTTAGCTG